>MGMG01000090.1 GCA_001796355.1 Chloroflexi bacterium GWB2_54_36
GAAGGAATTCAAGAACTCACCGATCAAATATGCGCAAAATGATGCAATTAGTAAGCGCGGGGCAAAACCAAGAATTGCCGTATAGGCTTGCTGGGCGGTTGAAGGGGTGGAAAAATCCCCGGCTGACCAGAAAGACGCGGCGGGCAATACGCCGGCAGCATAAATCGCCACAACAGCAAGGAAATTGCAGGCAAAGCCAATCCAGATTACTTTTCGGGCGTTCCGGTATCCGTAAACTTCGGTGAGGATGTCGCCAAAGATATACGAAATGGGAAAGAGGATTACCGCCGCAGGCAAAACCAGGCTGCCAATTTGAACCAGCTTGACGGCAATGATGTTGGAAATGATCAAAGTGGTTACAAAAATGGCTGTAACCAGAGTAAACCAGCGATACCCTTTTGGTTGGTCAGTTTCAATCGTCATGGGATCAACTCAGTTCAACTTTCTGGCGGGTATTCAGCGCCTGTTGCAGCCACTGAGACCGCGCTTCTGGCGTCTTGGTCTTTTCCGCCTCCACCTTGATGCCAATTCCGCCCCTGATATTGAAAACGCCGGCTACACGAATCCAATGCGGATCGAGCACTTTGGCCAGATCATCCATGATTTGGTTCACCACATGTTCGTGGAAGGCGCCTTCATTGCGATATGACCAGAGGTACAGTTTTAGAGATTTCGATTCGACCACCTTTTGGTCGGGAATATAGTTGATCTGGATGGTGGCAAAATCGGGCTGGCCCGTCATCGGGCACAAACAGGTGAATTCGCTGGTTTCAAGGGTCACCAGGTAATACCGGTCAGGCGCGCGATTGGGGAACGCTTCAAGTTTTTTGCTGGGTTGGGCCGGGCGCCCCAAAATCGTCAGTCCATCTGTTTCAGATGATTTGGAAGACATGCAAACTCCTTCTGGAAAACAATTCATTTATCGCAGACATTTTAACCTAATAGAGGCACACTTTGAATGATAAAAATTTAATCTTCCAGAGTGGCGAAACGCAATAAGCTTGCGGCAGCATTCGCAGCGAAACCCTGGCATATCAGGATACACCCTGTACATGGTAAACTTGTCCGAGAAAACAACAGGAAATAGTTGAGGTACCATGCCTGCGTATACAGCCACCGCCCTCGCCCACCCCAACATCGCCTTCATTAAATACTGGGGCAATCGCGACGATGTTCTGCGTCTGCCGCAGAACGGCTCGATATCCATGAACCTAGCCGGATTACACACTCACACCCGGGTATCCTTCGACCCCGGCTATGAGGTTGACACCTTTTCGCTCAACAATCAAGCCCAGGTCGGCGCTGGACTGGAGCGGGTTTCGCAATTCCTGGATATCGTGCGCACGATGGCGGGAAAAAATTGGCGAGCGCAGGTCGAATCGGCTAATAATTTTCCAACCAGCGCCGGAATCGCCTCCTCGGCAGCCGCCTTCGCGGCATTGGCAGTGGCGGCTTCGCACGCCATTGGCCTGGACCTAACCGAGAGGCAGCTATCGACGCTGGCGCGGCGCGGATCAGGCTCGGCTTGCCGCTCGATCCCGTCCGGTTTTGTCGAATGGCTGCCAGGTGACCACGATTCCGATTCTTACGCGATCACCCTGGCGCCGCCGGCTCATTGGAGCCTGGTGGACTGCATCGCCATTCTTAAAGAAACGTACAAAATGACCGGTTCAAGCGAAGGTCACCGGTTGGCGGGCAGCAGCCCGCTGCAGCAGGCGCGGATTGCCTCCTCCGGTGCGCGATTGGACCGCTGCCGCCAGGCAGTCCTCACTCGTGATTTTGATGCCCTGGCAAGCGTGGTTGAGTTGGACAGCAACCTGATGCATGCTGTAATGATGACTTCAACTCCGCCTCTCTTCTACTGGGAACCTGCTTCCATCGAAATCATGAAAGCTGTACCGGAATGGCGGCGGAGCGGGCTGCCGGTCTGCTATACGCTCGATGCCGGGCCGAATGTTCATTTACTATGCCCGGAAACAAGCGTCGCGGAAGTCCGGTCAAGGTTGGAGGGTATTCACGGGATACTCCAGGTCTTAACCGCTGCGGCTGGCGGTGGAGCGCACATTACAACTGAAGATTAACACTGGCTTAGAACCTGTATGGGCGGTTCGCCAAAGCCCGTCAAGCGCGATATAATCAAAATGTCTAGCCGAGGCTGCTCGGATAGTCAGTTTCAAGCACTATGACCAGGGGTTTTCCCTGTAGAACACCGGTTAGGTCGTTCATTCGGTGTGAAACGGAGAGAGGCTTTTGTGAATTTCACCAACTTACTGTTATTTATTCTTTTCTTTGGCGTCATACTCTTCCTGCACGAACTCGGCCATTATCTTGTAGCCAAAGCTTTCAAAATCAAGGTCGAGGAATTTGGCTTTGGCTTTCCGCCACGGTTGGTCAAACTGGGTAAATTCCAGGAGACAGAATTTTCCCTCAACTGGATCCCGTTTGGGGCATTTGTCCGGCTATCCGGTGAAAATGACCCTGGTGTACCAGGCGGATTTGGCGACGCCAAACCACTGGCGCGCATTGCTGTTTTGCTGGGCGGCCCGATCATGAACCTGGCGACTGGCGTGGTCCTTTTTTCATTGATCTTCAATCGGGTCGGCGTGCCGGACTACACCAAAGTTCTCATCTCGTCCGTTTCCGCCGGTTCCCCGGCTGAAACTTCCGGGCTGCAAGCCGGCGATATCATCACCAGGATCAACCAGACCCCGGTTGACAGCACCGGAACCCTGTCGGCGCTCATCCAGGCCAATAAAGGCACTGAAATCGAAATCGCCTTTCAGCGCGGCAACGAGACGGTGATCACGCGGGCGGTCCCGCGCATCGACCCGCCGCCCGGTGACGGCTCGCTGGGAATCGCCATGACCAATCCGTTGGTAAAAACCAGTTGGGTCAGTACTATTCCGCTTTCCTTCCAGGCCACATATGCCCAGGCACGTGAAATATTCGAAATGCCGGGCCGCCTGATCCGCAACGAGATTCCCAAAGAACAGGCACGGGTGGTTGGCCCGGTAGGCATTTATTCGATGTTTAACGAAGCTCGCACGATGGACGAGGAAAATTCCACCTCGACCAATCCATTCGATACGACTTTTACCCTGCGATTGATGGCGGTAATCACGGTTGCGCTCGGCTTGACCAATCTTTTTCCCATCCCGGCAGTGGACGGCGGACGAATCGTTTTCATCCTACCGGAATTGTTATTCCGAAAACGCATCCCGCCAAAATACGAAAATTTTGTACATATGATCGGTTTTGTGACACTCATTGTGTTGATGTTCTACATCACCGCGCAAGATATCATCAACCCCATTCAAATCCCCTAGACTGAGGACCCATGGAAGACCCCGCCCGACACGCCGTTCCGTTTGATAAGGTCATCACTGCCCTGCTGGATAACGAACATCCGTTTCCACCGGTGCATCTTCACCGCCTCTCCGACATCTCAGCAGCAGACCTGGTTAATTTGCAAAAGTCATGGTCGCAGGTAAATCCTGACCGGCGGGCAGCCTTGTTAGAGGATCTGGAAGACCTGGCAGAGGCGGACACACTGGTGTCGTTCGATGATCTAGGCAAATTTGCCCTCTCTGATCCAGACCCGCGGGTGCGCGAGGTGGCCTTGCGGTTGCTCTGGGAAAGCGAGGAAGTAAGTCTGGTCACGAATTTGCTGCAAATGGTGGAAAACGATCCCGCCGAAAAGGTGCGTGGCGCCGCTGCTACGGCTCTTGGTCAATATATTTACCTGGGAGAACTCGAGGAAATTCCGGAAGCAGTTCTCCACCGCATCGAGAAAAAGCTGTTGGAGATCACTACCTCTGCAAGCGAACCGAAGTTAGTCCGCAGGCGGGCATTGGAAGCCCTGGGCTTTTCCAGCCGACCGGAACTCAAACCGCTGATTTTGGCAGCGTACAACAACAATGACCCTGAATGGCTGGTGAGCGCGCTGTTCGCCATGGGACGCTCCGCCAGCTCGAACTGGATCCCATCGGTGATGGATATGCTGGATAGCGACAATGAAGAGGTGCTTTTCGAGGCAGTACGCGCTGCTGGCGAACTGGAAGCCCCGGCAGCGCGCCGCCCGTTGCTGAAAATGGTCAAATCGCAGCCACTGGGGTCAGAAATTCGGATGGCTGCCATCTGGTCGCTCTCGAAAATTGGCGGCGAAAAGGTGCGCAATACTCTCGAGAAAACCCTGGAAGAATCCGAAGATGATGACGAAATCGAGATGCTCGAAGACGCGCTGGAAAACCTTCAATTTACCGAGGGCTTTAACCAATTTGGCCTGATCGATTATGAACCTGAAGACGGGGAAGAAATTATGGCTCAGGCCGAAGCCGATAGCTGGGATGATGACTTGGATGAAACTGAAAGCGGCGAGGACGACACAGAAGGGGAAGACGAATAGTCGCCCTTAAAACGATTACCCGGAATGTACTCACTTTGCGCCTTTTAGCAACTCTTACGCTCCTGATTTCCAGCCTGTTCAGTCTGGGATTCCGGTGGCTGCAAGCCGATGTCGAATTTGTCAACATTACCCATACCGTTGTTTTTGGTGAGCGACTCGAATTTTCCGGTGCAATAGAAACCAGAGCGGCGGTGGTTGAGGTTGTGCTGTTCTTAAAACCCTTCGGCGCTGATACCCAGGTGATTCCGTTCAAACCGGCTGCGGACGGGACCGTTAATCTGACTTATGATCTCGAAAATAAGCCGTTACGGGCATTCACCCCGGTGGATTACTGGTATCAAGTCAAATTGGAATCAGGCGTGGAAAGCAGCAGCCCGGTATACACTTTTCTCTACGAAGACAACCGCTTCGATTGGCAGCGCCAGGATTCAGCAACTTTCAAACTCGCCTGGGCGACCACCGGTGACCCGAATTTCGGGGCTGCCCTGCAAAATTCCGTCCAGGATAGTCTGAAAGCTGCGCAGGCCATTCTACCGGCTGCGCTCCCGACTCCCGTGCGTATTTATGTTTACCCCACCGCGCAGGAGATGCAATCCGCTGCCCGGCTGGCAGCCGCACCGTGGGCGGCCGGACACGCCAGTCCAGATATGGGCGTGATATTGATCTCGATCACACCCGGCCCGGATGCCCGCGCAGAGATGGAACGCCAGTTGCCGCACGAGATCATGCATATATTGGAATATCAGGTTGCCGGGAGTGCATACAACCAGCTGCCGACCTGGCTGCTCGAAGGCCTGGCCTCGAATGCCGAGTTGTACCCCAACCCGGATTACCAGAGCGTGCTACAAAAAGCAGTGGACGAACACAACCTGCTGCCCTTGAGCGCCCTTTGCCAGGATTTTCCACGCGAGCTTTCGGGCGCGCTTCTAGGCTATGCGCAGTCCGGTTCCTTCGTGCGCTTTCTGATCGAAAATTTCGGCAGCAGTGGCATCCTCAACCTGATGAATCGCTATGCGGATGGTCTTAACTGCGAAGCCGGCGTTCAAGCAGCCTTTAATTCCAGTTTGCAGCTACTGGAAACCCGCTGGCAGCAGGAATTTCTGGGGTTAAATGCCGGCCTGACTGCCTGGAAACAGGTCTGGCCTTATTTTCTGCTGGCTTTTCTGGTGATTGTCCCGCTTGGCCTTTCGATTCTCCCCATTTTGCGTAAGCGGCAGGAAATCCGAGGGACGAATGATGAACGCTGAACACGACATGCGATTGCACGCCACTATCCAAGGCCATGTCCAGGGAGTGGGGTTTCGGGTATTTGTGCAGCAATACGCTGCCAATCTTAAGCTGACCGGCTGGGTGCGCAATACCTATCGTGGCGATGTCGAGGTATTGGCAGAGGGATCGCGCGCTGCGCTGGAAAAACTGCTGCTACTGCTGGAGGCGGGGCCGCACTCATCACATGTCATCCAGGTCGACCGTGAATGGAGCGATGCCTCGGGCGAATTTCACCAATTTGCCATCGAGCGTACCGCTTGAGCACCTTCGTTATTCCCGTTCTGGCTTAATTCAGTTCACCCGACAGTAATTTGGCCTTTTGCCAGCCCGGCATGTCGCTTTGATCGGCGAGCATGACCCGCATTTCAAAGATTTGATCGCGCAACAGGGCGGCTTTTTCGAATTCCAAATCCTTGGCAGCCTGCTTCATTTCTTTTTCCATTTCATTGATAATCCGTTTTAGCTCATTTTTCGGGATAGGTACGAATTCTTTCTTGCCGTCTGCCGAGTATCTGGCACGGCCTTCCGCCACACCTGAAGGTGTTGGCACGCTCAGGCGGTCGGTCAGGTCGTGGATTGCTTTGAAAATGCTGACGGGTTCGATGCCGTGCTCCTGGTTATACGCTTCCTGTTTGGCGCGGCGGCGATTGGTCTCGTCAATGGCATAGCGCATCGAGTCGGTAATGCGATCGGCATACATAATGACTGTCCCATGGATGTGCCGCGCCGCTCGCCCGATGGTCTGGATCAAGGCTGTGCCGGAACGCAGGAAACCCTCTTTATCCGCATCCAGAATGGCAACCAGAGATACCTCCGGCAGGTCAAGGCCTTCACGCAGCAGGTTGATGCCGACCACGACGTCGAACACGCCCATGCGCAGGTCACGCAGGATGCCAATGCGCTCCAGAGTCTCGACCTCGGAATGCAGGTAGTGCACCTTGATACCCAATTCCATCAGGTAATCCGCCAGGTCTTCCGACATGCGCTTGGTGAGTGTAGTCACCAGCACCCGTTCGCCGTTCTCAACCCGCGTGCGGATCTCCTTGACCAGGTCATCCACCTGTCCGTGGGTTGGGCGGATATCGATGCCCGGGTCGACCAGCCCGGTCGGGCGGATAATCTGCTCCACTACCTGTTCAGCGTGTTGCAATTCGTATTGAGCCGGCGTGGCCGAGGTATAAATGGTGTATCCCATGTGCTGCTCGAATTCAGCAAAAGTCAGCGGGCGGTTGTCCATTGCCGAGGGCAGCCGGAACCCGTATTCGACCAGAGTTCCCTTGCGCGAACGGTCGCCGTTGTACATGCCACGCACCTGCGGCACGGTCATGTGCGACTCATCCAGGAATAGAAGGTATTTGCTGGGCAGGTAGTCCATCAGCGTCCAGGGCGGTGAACCCACCGGACGCTGGTCCAGGTGGCGCGAATAGTTTTCGATACCGGAGCAGTAACCGACCTCTTTGAGCATTTCCAGGTCATAACGCGCGCGCTGGTCCAACCTTTGAGACTCCAGAATCCTTCCGTCAGCCCGGAAGCGCGCAAGCTGCGTATCCAGTTCGTTCTCGATATCCGAAATAGCCTGTTTCAGCCGGTCTTCCTGGGTAATGTAATGTTTGGCTGGAAAGATTTGAACCTGTTCAGGTTCTTCAAGCAGCTCGCCGGTCAGCGGATTGAGCAGTTGAATGCGCTCCAGTTCGTCACCGAAGAACGACAGTCGATAGGCGCTCTTATCCATGTACGCCGGGAAGATTTCCATGGTTTCACCGCGCACACGGAAGGTGCCCGGACGCAATTCCATATCATTGCGCTGGTACTGCACCTCCACCAGTTGGCGCAGCAGAGCGTTTCGGCGGAACACCGTGCCTTTTTGCAGGTTGATGACCCCTTTGCTGTAAGCTTCCGGGTTGCCAAGACCGTAAATGCAGGAAACCGACGCCACGATGATGACGTCCTGCCGCGACATCAATGCGGCGGTGGCTGCCAGCCGCAGCCGGTCGATCTCCTCGTTGATTTCGGTCTCTTTTTCAATATACAGGTCATGCCGCGGGACGTACGCCTCGGGCTGATAATAATCGTAATAGCTGACAAAGTACTCTACCGCGTTGTTTGGAAAAAATTCTTTGAATTCGGCGTACAACTGGGCTGCCAGAGTCTTGTTATGCGCCATTACCAGCGCCGGCATTTGCATCTGCTGGATGATATTTGCCATGGTAAAGGTTTTTCCGGTACCGGTAGCTCCCAACAATACCTGGTGCTTCATCCCTTGCTGAACGCCGTCCACCAGCTGCCGAATCGCTTCGGGCTGGTCGCCGGTTGGTTGGTAGGGTGCATTCAGTTGAAATTCCATGGAACCCTCACTCACCTTGTACAGTTAAGACTCCACCTAAAGCGGAGCTAGAAGGTTTAGATTAACTTGCATTCTATCACAAAAGCGATCGAAATAAAACATATTTTCTAAATTTTATAAATTCTGCAGCGCTTTTAACAAGGCGGTCAACCGCTCGCGCCACTCAGGGTCGGATTCCTGAAACAGCATCCAATAGGCATTTTTCCCCGGGCGGGCGCCAAAACCTACATTGGGCAAGCTGCGGGCGGGCGAACCTTCCGGCAGCGCCGGATAGCGCAAAACCATCTGGTCGCCTTCGTTCGAGACTGAGGCCAATCCGGCATCCTCGGCCATGATTTTGACCCGGATCTGATAGAAAAGGTTGCTTAATTGATCGGGCAGCTTGCCAAAACGGTCTTCGAACTCGCTGGCCAGAGCATCCAATTCGGCCTCATCGACGATATTCGAAATGCGGCGGTACAGCCCCAGGCGCACATTCTGCTCGGCAATAAACGCGGAAGGAATTCCAGTTGGAATCGGCAAATCAACATTGACCGCCAGACCAATTTCACGCAAGTCACTGGACAGTTGCGGAGATGGCAGCCCGCTCACCTGCCGGATTTGACGAACAGCCTGTCCGAGCAGACGGGTATACAGGTGAAAGCCAATCGAAGCAATATAGCCATGCTGACGGCTGCCAAGCAGTTCACCTGCGCCGCGCATTTCCAAATCGCGCATGGCAATCGAGTACCCGGCGCCCAATTGAGTATTCTCGGCAATGATTTCGAGCCGTTCCTGCCCCTCGATGGTAGGCGGGCGGCGGTGGTGACGGAAGAAATAGGCGTAGGCGCGCTGCGCACCGCGCCCGACCCGGCCGCGCAACTGGTACAACTGGGCCAGGCCAAAGGTGTCGCCGCGATCAACGATCAGCGTATTGGCGTTGGGGATATCCAACCCTGATTCGATGATCGAGGTACATAGAAGCACATCGATCTCACCATTGGTGAACATGTGCATCACCCGCGAGAGCTCGCCTTCGTTCATTTGCCCATGACCGATGGCGATACGTGCGTCCGGTACCAGGTTGGAGAGGTGGCTCTTCATGGCATAAATCGTGTGTACCCGGTTATGCACGAAAAACACCTGCCCGCCGCGCTCCACTTCGCGCAGAATCGCCTGGCGCACCAGCTTTTGTGAGTACGGACCGATATGGGTGATGATTGGCAAACGCTCAGCCGGCGGCGTGTTGATCATGGAAATGTCGCGCACCCCAGTCAACGCCATGTACAGCGTGCGTGGAATGGGCGTAGCCGTCAGTGTCAACACATCCACCTCGGTACGCATTTTCTTCAAGTGCTCCTTGTGGGTGACGCCGAAGCGCTGCTCTTCATCGATGATCAAAAGGCCAAGGTCTTTGAAAGCCACGTCCTGCGAAATCAAGCGGTGGGTGCCTATGACAATGTCCACTTCTCCCATTTCCAGGCGCGCGATGACCTGGTCCTGTTCTTTGGCCGTGCGGAAGCGCGAAAGCATTTCCACCTGCACCGGGAAAGTTGCCAGCCGTTGGCGGAAGGTATCATAGTGCTGCTGCGCCAGAACGGTGGTTGGAACCAGCACTGCTACCTGCTTACCTGACATGACCGCTTTGAACGCCGCCCGCAGCGCAACCTCAGTCTTGCCGTAGCCTACGTCGCCGCAAAGCAGGCGATCCATGGGGCGCGGGCTTTCCATATCCTTTTTTACTTCCTGGATGGCTCTTAGCTGGTCGTCGGTTTCGGTGTAAGGGAAGCTGGCTTCCAAGTCATGCTGCCAGGTGGAATCCATCTCAAATGAAAAGCCATTGGCAACCTGCCGCCGGGCGTAGAGATCCAACAGGTCCTGGGCTACCTCAAGCACCGCCTCGCGCACACGCTGCTTGGTTTGCGTCCATTCGCCGCTGCCAAGACGGGTTGCGTGCGGCGCCTCGCCGCTGGCGCCAATGTAACGGCTCAGGCGGTCAGCCTGATGGACCGGAACGAAGAGTTGGTCCCCTTCGGCATATTCAACACACAAGAAATCGCGTTCTACACCATCCAAAATACGCTGCACCAACCCGGTGAAACGGCCGATACCGTGATCGACATGCACGACCCAGGTGCCAGGTCGCAGGTCGGCATAATTGGCCTCAGGAGCTTCGGCAATGGGTCGGGCACGATGGCGTGGCTGCGGGCGCTCCCAGCCAAATATTTCACTGTCAGTAAACAAGTGAAAATCCTGGCTGACGGGGTCGGTCAGAACCCAGCCTTCACTCAATGTCCCCTCGATGAACTCCGGCGTACCATCTGGTTGATCCAGTGGGCGCTGTTCCTGCCACATTTCCTTTAGCCGCCCAACCTGGCGCGAGACGACTGCACTGGATTTGCCCTTCCGGCTCAACCCGGATAAGGTCTCGAGAAAAGCATTCAACCGGCCGCCAAAACGCTGACCTTTTTGGAAGCAATCCGCCAGAGCTGAAGGCTCGTCAGAAGTGGAAAAACCAAATTCAAGCGCAGGATGCGCACTCAGGTTGTCGAGGATTTCTGACCAGGACAGGTAAGGGATGGGAAACGATTCCGGCAAGGTGCCTTCCGCCAGGCTGTCATTCCTCAGCCGAACGGATTGTTCTTCGATCTCATTGGCAATCGACTGCAGCAGATCAAGGTCGTCAACCAGCATCTGTGCCTGCTGCGGCAGGTAATCCAAAATGCTGGCCTGTGCTGGGTGAACCACCGGCAGATAGAATTCTTCAACATCCATTCCCGGCAGGTCCAGCCCGCTGGCATAACCGGGTAACACCTCCCGAGCGGGGGTGATCAACAGTTTGTCCAGCCGGTGCAGCGTGCGCTGTGAGGCCGGGTCAAAGCGGCGCAGGGTATCAATTTCGTCGCCGAAGAACTCAAATCGCACCGGTGTGGCTTCGGCCGGGGGCCAAATGTCCAATATTCCACCGCGGTGGGAGAATTGACCGGGTTCAAGCACAATTTCAGCAGGTTGGTAGCCAATGCCAACCCAATTGCGCTTGAGGGATTCCAGAGGCACAATTTGATTGACCTTTACGGTCTTGCTGTTTTTGATAAAGTCGCGCCGGGGCAGCGTGCGGGTCATCAGCGCGCGTACCGGAGCCACAATGATGGGTGGAACAGCCGGTTTTTCGGCGCCCAGCAGGTGGTAAACTGCCAGCGCGGTCAGCGATTGCAGCCGGTCACGCCGCGTGACCGTGCCCCAGGCAGCCTGCTCGTAAAATAACGGGTTCGGCTCGGGATAATACAGCGGCGGGAGCCCATCCATCCAATAGGTCAGCTCATCGATGACGGTCAGCGCCCGGTCAGTGCGGTCGGTGATCAGCAGGATCGGTGCCTGCACGTCGCGGTGCAGCGCTGCGACCACCGGCAGACGTGCAGAACGCATCAGCCCCAGGCCGGAATGAGGCTGACCGGTGCGCAAATCACGTAAAAATGCCTGGTACGCAGGCAGTGAACGGATGCGTTCGATCAACGCCTACTCCTCGAGCTGCGAGCCGTTATAGCGGTTCATGGCAGCTTCCAATCCGTCGGTCACAAACACACGGACGGCGGCAGCCGCTGCATCGATGAGAAAGGGCAATTCTTTCTGCTCTTCGGCATGGAAATGGTTGAGGACATACCCGGCGCCGCCTTTAGGACCAGCCGGACGCCCAATGCCAAAGCGCAAGCGGGGAAAATCCTGGGTGCCAATGCGCTCGATGATCGACTGCACCCCTTTTTGCCCGGCAGAACCCCCGCCCGGCCGCATGCGCAAAACGCCAAATGGCAGGTCGATGTCGTCATGAATCACGATCAGGTTCTCGTGCGGGATTTTGTAAAAGCGTAGCAATCCTGAAACCGACTCACCCGAGAGGTTCATATAGGTTTGCGGTTTGGTCAGCACGATTTTAACCTCGCCAATGGCCCCGGATCCGGTCAAAGCGCGGTTTTGTACGCGGGTCAACTTGACTCCCAGGTCGGCTGCCAGCCGGTCAATGACCATAAAACCGGCATTGTGCCGACTGTCGCGGTATTCCCGGCCGGGGTTGCCCAACCCAACCAGCAGGTAGGCAGCAGTCCCATCCAGGGCGGGCTCACTAATTTTGCGGCGAAAGAGGTTGATTGGCATAGGTTAATTTGCGGTCGCAGTGATTAAATAGGAAAGATCCCGCCCGGAGTTTAACGAATAAAAACGACAAATGCATAGCATTTAAGTCTATCACGTTGCTGCCAGGCGTGCAAATGAGGTTTTCTGCTTTTCAGGTCATTTGTATAGGATTGTCATCGCGAGCCTGGCGAAGCGATCTACGCCGGTTTTCCAGGACCGGTGTGCTGCAGGACGATCGCAAATTGTCACTTCCCACAGATCGCTCCTCGCAAAAATCACAACATGGAAATGCAATACACGAATAAATAAACTTGCTTTCCGCATTTCAAGCCTTAATTGACTTATGATCAGGCTGGTGGAGTCCTTCGGTTAGATACGGCATTATTAAGGGGCAGAGACCGGCGCTATCGAGGTTTAGAAATAGATAAAAGCCATTAAAAAACCGCTGTAAAATATCTTGACAATTATTATTGAAATTAGCCGTGTGTTATAATGGAGCAATCATGGAAGAAGCTCAAACACCTCAACCTCCAGCCGAGTCGCAGCCTGCCCTCCCTTCCGGAGGTAAAGCCAAAGTCCAGGTACAGGTCTGGATCATCGTTCTGGCCGTAATCCTTCTGGTCGGATTGATCGCCGGCGGGATATTCCTGCTGGCAAGCGCACCTGAAGGCACAACCGCCAAAGTTCGCGACATATTCATCATTTTCATGGCGCTCGAATCGCTGGTGCTGGGCGTCGGGTTGATCGTGCTGATCTTGCAACTGGCGACTTTAATCAACCTGCTGCAAAACGAGATCAAGCCCATCCTCGACTCCACCAGTGAGACGGTCAACCATTTGCGCGGGACAACTCAGTTTCTATCCAACAACCTGGTTGAGCCCGTCTTGAAAATGAATGAGTATTTGGCCGGGTTGAAAAAGGCATTTGACCTCTTCCGTCCGGGTAAACATTGAGTAATCCATAACCGCAAATATGTAGCCAACTGAAAGGAGAAACGAGTCATGTCAGATCGAGATGAGTTTGGAGCGTTTTTGGTAGGTTTTGTGGTGGGCGGCCTGACCGGCGCAATTACCGCACTGTTACTTGCCCCACAATCCGGTGAGGAAACGCGCGGCGTAATTAAAGAGCGCGCGATCGAGCTTAAAGATAAAGCTACTACCAGCATGGGTGAGGTTTACACATCCGCTGAAGCTGCGGCTACGGAAGCCGTAAAAAAAGCTGAGGTGCTGTTAGCCCAGGCCAAAGAAACTGCTGCGGAGTTACAGAAAAAGGGCGCCGTTGTCATCGAGGAACAGAAATCAAAAATTAGCCGTATGGCCTCGAAGGACGATTCGGGCGCAGTTGCTGAATAACCTGTAATCCTAAATTTCAAAAACGGTCAGTTTCAAAGCTGACCGTTTTTTGATTCTTCGGTTTCTGCCGGTTCAAGCTTCAAATTCACGCAGGACTTCCGGGACAGCAGCCAGCACATCCCCCGCCAGAACACTGGCCGGATGCCCAACCAGGTCGATGGCTGCCAGACCTGCCTGGGCGTGAATCCACGCGCCGGCAATGGCTGCATCCAGCGCCGAGACGCCTTGCGCCCGCAGTCCAACGATCAACCCGGCCAGGACGTCGCCGGTGCCGGCGCGCGCCAGCGCCGCCGTGGCAACCGGGATGATAAACGTTCGCCCGGCCGGGTCAGCGATCACGGTCATAGCGCCTTTCAAAACAACCACCTGGCCCCATTCGACTGCATACTTGCGGGCAATTTCCACCCGGTCTGCCTGAATGACAGACACCTCGAGCCCGGTCATTACGCTCATCTCGCCGGGATGTGGGGTCAGGATGGTCTCAGGCGGCAGCTTTTTTGGCCAATCTGAGATGTGAATCAGGTGTTTTAACCCATCCGCGTCCACCACTAAAGGCGGTAGAGTCGGCGTTTGCCCTTTTTTCCGTTGTGAACTGCCCAAAAAGCCTATTCCTTCACGTTTGACTTCCGTCGGGACAGCTGATAGCAAGCGCTGCATAAAGTGAGCGGTGGTCTGCTCCATGCCAAGCCCTGGTCCGACCAGCAGCGCAGTGACTCGTTCCAGATTGGCAAAAAGCACATCTTCGGCGCCCTCCGCGATGACGCCCAGCTCATGCGGCAGCAGCAGCCAGGTAATTTCAGGCAGCAGGCCAGATAAGACAGGATGCAGCGGGCTGGGAACTGCCAGCCTCACCAGACCGGCGCCAATGCGGTAAGCAGCTTCCCCTGCCAGAGCCGCAGCGCCAGTGAAATTCACCGAACCTGCCACCACCAGGGCCGTACCAAAAGTGCCTTTATGGGCATCTTTTGGCCGCGGCGGCAGGATTTCAGCTACCTGGCGTCCTGAAACGACATAGGATTCCACCGCTTTCAAGGCCTTCAAGTCGGCCGGCAGGCCCAGATCGACCACTTGCAGGCTGCCGACGAAGTTGTAGGCCGGGAAGCGCAACAACCCGACTTTAACCGCGTCCATGCAGATGGTTAATTCAGCCGGGATGACCCAGCGGGCAACCTCGCCACTATCGCAATCAACGCCGGATGGGCAATCCACGGCGACGATATGACGCGGCAGCCGGAAGTCTACTACGCGTTCGAACCAGGCTTCGAGTTCCGGTTTGAGCGGCAGTTGAATGCCAGTACCAAGCACCCCGTCCAACAGCACGTCCGCTGTACCCAGCCAGTGTTCCAATTTTTCCCAGTCGGCGTCGCTATCCACCGCCAATACCTCGCCGTGCGCCTGGATCACGCGCGCCAGGTAGGGATCATTTTCAGGCCGTGGGCGGACCAGCGCCGCTTTCACCCGCCAACCGAGCCCTGCCAGAGTCTCCAACGCTACCAGCGTATCGCCGCCATTGTTGCCAGACCCGACCAATCCAACAACTCCCCCGGGTCTGGATTGCCCATAGGTATGCTGAACTACCTCGGCAACGCCGCGCCCGGCGCGTTCCATCATCTCGGCATAACCGACGCCAGAAGCATTTCCCTCTTTTTCAATCGCTCGCATCTCTGCAACGGTAACCAGTCTCATCACGGCTCCTGTCAGTTTGGACCCCTGGTTCCATTATAGACCGGGTTTTAAAATCAGACCGCCTGGCTGGATAGGGAGATTGCTGCTGTTTTCCGGTACGGACTGGATGTTAAGTTTTTAATCCCTCTCGCCATGTTTTTTGAATGGGGAGAGGTTAGGTGAGAGATGGTTCTGCAGATGGCAGCCCAACGGGAGAGGCTACAGACATCATTCACGATAGAAATTCCCGTTTCCGCCTCGCCGCTACCGATGCAGGGCGGCCGAAAAGATCCTGGGCTGCGCCGCTCCAACAGGCTCATTACGGTATAATCGCTGCATGCGCAAATGGCTTTACATTGCAGTCTTCACCTCTGGCCTGACCGGACTGGCGGTTGAAATGACCGCTTCACGCTTATTGGGGAATTATTTTGGCACCAGTAACCTCACCTGGGCCGCCATCATCGGGCTTATTTTGATCTACCTGACCGCCGGCTACTTTCTGGGCGGTTATTGGGCCGACCGCTCTCCGCATTATTCGACCTTTTTCAAGATACTGGCCTGGGGCGCGTTTACCATCGGGCTGATCCCGGTGGCAGCCCAGCCGATCCTGCGGGCGGCCGCAGATGCCTTTGACCAGTTGCAACTGGGCGTACTGATTGGTTCCTTCGTGGTGGTCATGATCCTGTTCGTGGTGCCGGTCACCCTGCTCGGTACTGCCTCCCCTTTCGCCATCCGCCTGGCATTGAGCGACTCGCGTCAGGCAGGCAGCATTTCCGGCCGAATTTACGCCATCTCGACTCTCGGGTCGTTTGGCGGAACATTTTTACCCGTACTGCTGCTCATCCCCTGGATCGGTACTTACCGCACGTTCCTGGCGATCGGCGAGATGCTGTTAGTGGTCGCTCTGGCAGGGTTGTGGGCAACTTCCGGCTGGAAAAAGGCAGCGCCGCTGCTGTGGATGCCCTTGATCATCGCCTTGCTGGCCATTTTCGGCGTCCGCGGGGCGATGAAAAACACCACCGGGTTGATCTACGAAAAGGATTCTGCCTACAACTACATCCAGGTACTGCAGGTTGGTGAGACCCGGCTGCTGCGATTAAACGACGGCCAGGGGGTGCATTCGATTTACAACCCCACCGAATACTTCTACAACGGGCCGTGGGAGCAGGTGCTGGTCGCCCCGTTTTTTTACCCGGCGCTGGTTGAACTAGCGGACGTGCAAAGCCTGGCGATTGTTGGCCTGGCAGCCGGCACCACCGCCCGACAGGCTAATCTGGTCTTTCCAAACATCCAAATGGAAGGCATCGAAATCGATCCGGACATCCTGGCAGTAGGGCGTGAATATTTTGGCATGGATTTGCCCAACCTGCACGTCACCGCCCAGGATGGGCGCTGGGCGCTGGAAAATAATCCCAATCGTTTCCAGATCATCAGCGTGGATGCGTACCGCCCTCCCTACATTCCCTGGCACCTTACCACGCGGGAATTTTTTGAGGTTGTGCGCGATCATTTGACCGATGACGGGGTTATGGTGATCAACGTCGGACGAAGCCCGCAGGACCGCCGGCTGGTCGAAATCCTGAGCAGCACGATCCTTTCGGTTTTCCCGTCAGTCCACATCATTGACCTGCCGGATTCATTCAACTCGATCCTGTTCGCCACCGTTCAACCGACTGATGCGGAGAACCTGGTCGCGAATTTCACAGCCCTTTCGCAGCGTGCCGACACCCCACCCGTGCTGCTGCAAGCCATGGTTTCAGCCATCAACAACCTGCAGCCAACGCCGGCTCAAGGATACGTCTTCACCGATGATCGGGCACCCATCGAATGGATCACCAACGACATGATCTTAAATTTCTTCCTATCCGGTAATGCGGAGACGCTCCAATGAAACTTGTTTCGAAATTTTTTCAGATTCTGATCGCAATCGCCATCCCGCTGGGGTTGATCCTGACCGGGATGCGCACCTTTTTCATCCCACCGTTCGTCATTCTCGAATATAACATGCCGGGCTTCCCAGAAGATACCTACGGCTTCACCAAAGCTGACCGCATCCATTGGGCTAACTTGTCGCTGAAATACCTCAACAATGACGCCGGCATAGAATTTTTAGGCGATCTGCAGTTTGCCGATGGTTCCCCGGTGTTCAACGAACGCGAATTGAGCCACATGGTGGATGTAAAGCTATTCTTCAAGACCATGATGGCAATCTGGCTGGGTCTGGTCTTGTTCCTGGTCATTGCCGGCCTCTTGGCCTGGCGCGCCCGCTGGCTGGCCCGTTACTGGGCAGCCGTCTCTGCCGGCGGGTGGCTTACGCTTGGGCTGCTGGGGTTGATTTTGGTCACTGTTTTTCTCAACTTCAGCGCGCTCTTCACTGTATTCCATAAGGTGTTTTTCGTTGGCGACACCTGGTTATTCTATTTCTCTGACACCTTGATTCGCCTGTTCCCTATGCGGTTGTGGCAGGACCTTTTTATTGCCATCGGCGCATTTTCGATCGCCGGAGCATTGTTCCTGGCCTTCAAAGGGCACAAGTGGGCAGATCGATAGCAATTACATCTGGCAACAAATGTAATTTGCCCCTCACCCCCGACCCCGCTCCCCGGTTTGTAGCTTGTTTTTCATTGACGGCCAACCATTCGGGGAGCGGGGAGTAAATGAACTTCGAGTGTTTTTGCACCGCCAAGGCAGTGCAAAAACACTCGATTAAGAAAAACCCGCCCCAAAGACTGGGGCGGGTTGGGTCGGGTTGAAAACCTTAAGAAAAACAGGATCCGAGTAGATTAAGTTACAAGAAGCCCCTACAGTTTTAAGCGCGTCAATAAGCTGAAAAGATTCAGCGGACCGCTGCCGGGTTTTCTTTGTCAACTGATGGGTCAAAGATATGGAAGTTATCCATATTGACCACCATCTGGACTTTTTCACCGATGGTGAAGCGGGTGCGCGGGTCAACGCGGGCAGTGAAATTGTTCTTGCCGCTGACCAGATACAGGAATATTTCATTGCCCATTAATTCGGTCACATCCACCGTGGCTTCGATGGGTTCAGCATGGATGTTGGACGGAGCGAACATCGGATTGTGAATATCCTCGGGGCGAACACCCATGATCACTTCCCGCCCTTCCAGGTGAGCGTAAGTGGAAGCTTTTTCGTCGGGGATTTTTACTTTATTAATATCGGTATCGACGAACAAGCTGCCGCCATCTTTGCGGATGTGCGCTGGGAAGAAGTTCATCGACGGTGAACCAATGAAACCAGCCACGAAGAGGTTGTTCGGGCGATCATAAAGGGATTGCGGCGTGTCTAACTGCTGCAGAATACCTTTGTTCATGACCGCGATGCGGGTCGCCATGGTCATGGCTTCCACCTGGTCGTGGGTCACGTATATGAAGGTGGTTTGCAATCCCTGGTGCAGTTTGCTGATCTGGGCGCGGGTTTGAACGCGCAGCTTGGCATCCAGGTTGGACAGCGGCTCATCGAACAGGAACACTTTCGGTTCGCGCACGATAGCCCGGCCCACAGCAACGCGCTGGCGTTGACCGCCAGACAACTCGCGCGGTTTGCGTTTGAGCAGCATTTCGATCCCGAGGATCTCGGCAGCCGTTTGCACCCGTTTTTGGATGTCCGCTTTCGGCAGTTTACGCAGTTTGAGGCCGAACGCCATATTATCGTACACCGTCATGTGCGGATACAGCGCATAAGATTGGAACACCATGGCGATATCGCGATCCTTGGGCGGAACATCATTCACCACGTTATTCCCAATCATGACCTTGCCGTCCGTGACCTCTTCCAGGCCTGCCAGGCAGCGCAGCGCAGTAGTCTTACCGCAGCCGGATGGACCTACCAGAACCAGAAATTCCTTATCCTCGATCTTGATGTTCAGGTCGTTGATCGCAACGAAATCCCCGAACTTTTTCCAAACATGTTCGTACGTAACACCAGCCATTTCTTGCAAACCTCCCTTCGGAATGAGTATAGTGACTTGATTATATGCAACGAATGGGAAACGTGCAAATTAATTTCTTCGCCAATTTCACAAACCGGATATTTACAGCTTAGAACACACGTGCTATAATCAGGTGAACAGTCTCCCCCACCCCTTTTTCCCAGAGGTCGCCGTGCCTGAAGTTCCGGAAATTGCTTCCCGCGCCCGTGAGTTGAACGCTGCCTTAGCCGGTAAAACCATCTCCACTGTTGAAATCTTGCAGCCCAAATGCTTGAATGCCTCCATCGAAGCATTTACCGCCGGTTTGACCGGCGCCGTGATCGAGAGCGCAGCCTACCATGGAAAGTGGATTCAGGTACACACAACGCAGGGTTGGCTGCTTGTCAACCTTGGCATGGGCGGCGAGATTTTGCTGGTCACGCGGGCGACCATGCCTGAAAAAACATACCATTGTGTTTGAATTTAGCGACGCCAGTTGCCTGTCCATCAGTTTCTGGTGGTTCGGTCACGTCCATTACGTCCCAGAAGGAGGGTTGCAGTTGCATGCCCCTACTGCAAAGTTGGGACCGAACGTGCTTGACCTTTCACTCGAAGATTTTCGTCGCCTGATTGCCCAGCAGCGAGCAGCAGTCAAGAGCTATCTGCTCGACCAGAGTCGTATTGCCGGCATCGGCAACGCTTACATTCACGACATCCTCTTTATGGCGCGCATCCATCCGCTGCGGCGTCTGGAAAGCCTTGCCCCTGCCGAGGTGGACGGATTGCATCAGGCCATCCAGGACGGGCTGCGTCCCAGCATGGCGAAAAATGGCGCGTTCTATGAGAAAGACATCTACGGGCAAAAAGGCGGCTTTGGCATGGACGAGATTCTGATTGGCTACCGCGAAAACCAGCCCTGCCCGCGCTGCCAAACGCCGATTATCAAGATTAAAACCGGCAGCACCAGCAGCTTTATCTGTCCGTCCTGCCAGGCGCTTCCTTCTACCGTTTAGATTCCGTTTTCTGATATCCCAACGACCTGAGCAACAAATCCAGGCCGGACAGCTGGGCTTTACCGGCTAACCTTTTATAATTAGGTAAATATTGACAGATTTAGTCAATGGTTGTCATAAACCCGGACTTCTCCTGTATAATGGGGCACTGCCCCGGTTCGCTGGGTGCACCCTGGTCTAATAAGGAAATGGTATGTCTGTCTCGCAAAATGTACTGGATTATGATTTAAAGAAATCCATCCACCCGAACCGCCTGGTGGGGCTGTGGCGCTTGATGACCGGGTTTCGCTTGAATTACCTGGGCGCCAACCTCAGCTTGGGAATTTCCGCTTTGGCAAAAACCAGTACCTACGTGCTGCTGCGTTATTTCGTTGACCACCACCTGGTAGCGAGGGATGCTGCGGTTCCATTGTGGGGTATCGCGCTCGGTTTTATCGGCCTGGCCGCCGTGGAAGGCTCATTCTCCTTCATGAGCGGACGGCTGGCGTCATTGACTGCCGAAGGAGTCGCCCGCCGGCTGCGCAATTACGTTTTCGACCATATTCAGCACCTGAGCTTCACTTACCACTCGAAGACTGAGACTGGCGAGCTCATCCAACGCTCCACTTCGGATGTGGATGCCCTGCGCCGTTTTTTCTCCGAGCAGGGCATCGGCATGGGACGGATTCTGTTCCTGTTCGTCATCAACTTCATCGCTATTCTGCAGCTAAACGTCAAACTGGCGTTCATCTCGATCGCGGTAATCCCGTTCGTACTGCTGGTTTCGCTTTATTTTTTCCGGAAAATATCCAAACTGTATGAAAACTACCAAACGCAAGATGCCATTCTCTCGACCACTCTGCAGGAGAACCTGTCCGGCGTGCGGGTAGTGAAAGCTTTTGCGCGCCAGGATTATGAAATCAACAAATTCGAGCGCGACAACTGGGAAAAATTCCTCCGCGGAAAACGGCTGATGCAAATGCACTCGCTGTTCTGGCCGATATCTGATACAGTCTGCAACATCCAGATTGTGACCGGATTTCTGATCGGCGCTTTGATGACTATCAACGGCGAAATCACCATTGGCACGTACCTGGCGTATGCCGGGCTGATCATCTGGATCATCTTCCCGATGCGCAACCTGGGACGTCTGATTGTCCAAACCTCAACCGGCATGGTCTCGTACAATCGGGTCATGACCATGATCAAGGAAGATCGCGAACCCCTCGACCAGGGTGATCACGCCCCCGCGGATGGTTTGCAAGGAAAAGTCGAATTCAAGGGCGTTGGTTTTGCTTACGAAGAAGGCAGTCAGGCGTTGGAAAACGTGACTTTTACTGCCCAGCCCGGACAGGTGATTGCGCTGCTTGGTTCAACCGGCTCCGGCAAGACCACGCTGGTCAACCTGCTGCCACGTTTTTACGAATACACCACCGGCAGCATCCTGCTGGATGGGGTTGAACTGAACCGCTACCCGCGCCGCTACCTGCGCCGCCATATCGGCATCGTCGAGCAGGAACCCTTCCTGTTTTCGCGCAGCATCCGGGAAAACATCACCTACGGCGTCGGGCGCGAAGTGCCGCAGGAAGAAATCGAAGCTGCTGCGCGTGCCGCTGCCATCCACGATGTGATTTTGAGTTTCGAAAAAGGGTACGGGACGCTGGTCGGCGAGAAAGGCGTCACCCTGTCTGGCGGGCAGAAGCAGCGCGTGGCAATTGCCCGTACTTTGCTCAAGAACCCGCGCATTCTCATCCTGGATGACTCGACCTCCTCGGTGGATACCGAAACCGAAGCTGAAATCCGCGATGCTTTGCAAAACCTGATGAAGGACCGCACCACCTTCATCATAGCCCACCGCATCCAGAGCATCATGGACGCCGACCTCATTCTGGTCATGGACAACGGGAGCATCGTTCAATCCGGGACTCACGCCGACCTGGTCGCGAGCGAGGGGATTTACCAGCAGATATTCAACATCCAGACGCGCATCGACGACGAACTGGAAAAGGAGATCGCCAGTGTCGGATGAATATTTTGAAGAAGAGGAGTTCAAGGCCCAGGTCAACGGTAAAACCCTACGCCGCATCCTGGGGTTGACTCGTCCACACCTGCGCTGGGTGGTCGGATTCCTGATCGCCATCATGGTCGTATCCGGGTTAGACTCGCTCTTCACCTACCTGAGCAAATTGATTATCGATGAAGGCATCCTGGCTGGCAATAAACCGGTGCTCTACCGGCTGCTTGCCACGTACGGCGGACTGACGCTGGTGCAGGCCGCGGGCGTATTGAGTTTCGTTTTCCTGGCTGGAGTGCTCGGCGAACGGGTGCGTTACGATCTGCGTCAAAAAATGTTCAACCACCTGCAGGGGCTCTCGCTATCCTACTTTAGCCGTACCCCGGTTGGTTGGATCATGTCCCGCGTCACCTCTGATTCAGAACGAGTTGCGGAACTGGTCACCTGGGGCTTGCTGGATTCAACCTGGGCGGTCATGAATATCGTGACAGCAATGAGTTTCATGCTGTACATCAACTGGCGCATGGCGCTCATTGTCCTGGCTGTCCTGCCAATCCTGTTCTGGATCGCATACGAATTTCGCAAGCGTATCCTGGGCGAATTCCGCAATGTGCGCAAGTTCAACTCCAAGATTACCGGCGCTTTCAATGAAAATATTACCGGCGTGCGAGTGGTCAAAGCACTGGGCCGCGAAGATGCCAATCTGAAGGATTTCAGCGTGCTGACTGGCGATATGTACCGCACCAGCTACCGCGCCGCCTGGCTGAGTGCGCTCTTTCTGCCTACTGTGCAGATCATCGCAGCCTTTGCGCTGGGCAGCATCGTCTGGTACGGCGGCGGACAGGCGCAAACCGGCGGCATGACCGTCGGCGGCATTCAGGCGTTCGTTTCCTATGTTACGTTTATGATGTGGCCAATCCAGGATCTGGCGCGCGTGTTCGCTGAAATGCAACATTCCATCGCCTCCGCTGAACGCATCTTTTCTCTAATCGACAGCGTCCCGGAAGTAAAAGACAGTGCTGAAGCGTACGACCCGGGTACGATGAAAGGCGATGTCGAATTCGAAAACGTTACCTTCTTCTACTCGGACGGCGACGGCAAGCCGGTGCTGGAAGATTTCTCGCTCAAAGTCAAACGCGGCGAAACCATTGCCCTGGTCGGTCCAACTGGCGGCGGGAAATCCACCATCGTCAACCTGGTTTGCCGCTTCTATGAACCCAAGCAGGGGCGCATCAAAATAGGCGGCAAGGATTACACGCGCTATTCGCTACATGCCATCCAGTCGCGCATTGGAATGGTGCTGCAAACCCCGCACCTGTTCTCAGGTTCGATTCGGGAGAACATCCGCTACGGCAAGCTGACCGCTACCGATGCGGAAGTCGAAAATGCCGCTAAAATGGCCGGGGCGAGCGATTTTATCGCCCGCTTCCCCAAAGGCTACGATGAAAATGTGGGCGAAGGCGGTAATCTGCTCTCGGTCGGGCAAAAACAGCTCATTTCGCTGGCGCGCGCTGTGCTGGCTGACCCGGAAATTTTCATTATGGACGAAGCCACCTCGTCAGTCGACACATTAACGGAAGCCTTGATTCAGCGCGGCATGGATACCATGATGGAAGGCCGTACCAGTTTTGTGATTGCCCACCGGCTTTCGACCATCAAGCGCGCCGACCGGATTCTGGTCATCGAAGACGGGCGCGTGGCTGAAACCGGTACCCATTACGACCTGTTACGTAACCGGGGTAAATATTACCAGTTGTACACCACCCAGTTCCGCCACCAGATGGAACAGGCGCTCGACCTCTTTAACCAAGAAATCACGCAAGGTATCTGACCCATGTTTAATGACCCTGATTGGTATAAATCCATCCTGGACGACCTGGCCGAGGGCTTGTACGTCACGGACGACAAGCGTCAAATTCTGTATTGGAATCGCGCTGCAGAAAAACTTACCGGCTTCGATGCTGCTCGCGTGATCGGCAGTTATTGTTACGATAATATTTTGATGCACATTGATGAACAGGGAACCTCTCTGTGCCATACGCTTTGCCCTCTGGCAAAAACCATCCTCGATGGCGAAATCCGCACCGATCGTGTTTTTCTCCACCACGCGGATGGTCATCGCGTGCCGGTCGTGGTGCGCATCAACCCCATCTACAACGAGCAGCGGGAAATTGTCGGGGCTACCGAAATGTTCAGCAATGATTCGACGGCCCTCTCCGCTCTGGAACGGATCAATGAATTGGAAAAGACTGCGTATCTCGATCCGCTGACAGAGGTGGGCAATCGCCGATACGCTGAAACTACCCTGGTGAAATGCCTGGCGGAATCCAGCCAGAACCACACGTCGTACGGGGTACTTTTCCTGGACGTCGATCTTTTCAAACCTGTCAACGACACCTACGGACACTTGATCGGTGACCGGGTGCTGCGCATGGTAGCCAAAACTTTGCAGCACAATCTATATGCCGAAGATTTCGTCGGCCGCTGGGGCGGAGATGAATTTTTAGTCATCCTGCATAATGTGGAAGCAGACAAGTTGACCTCGGTCGCCGATAAATTACGCATTTTAGTCGCCACATCCCAACTGATGCTGGGTGAGGTGAATGTCAAAACGACTGTATCGATCGACGGGACATCGGTTTCTGATGATGACAGCGTCGATACACTGCTGACCCGTATTGACCAGGCACTGTATGCGGCCAAATCTGCCGGGCGCGATCAAACTCGCATGGTTTTCTCTGATAGGAAAATCAAAGGATAATCTTGTAATAAGAACTCCCGCGAAGATCAGTATCGCGGGAGTCTGTTATCTGAAATTACATCGCGAGTTACAGCGTGATATTGCGGATCGAAGGGACCATCCAGAAGAGTTCGATGGCGCTGGAGCTATTTTTGTTGGTCGCGCCCAGGATCAGGGTGATAGCTTTACCCTCGAACTGACTCAAGTCGATATCGACTTTCTGGTACTTGCCGTCCAGCGTTTCAGTCCACTTGCCCAGGTTGATCACCTCGCCGTTATCGATGCGGTAATCCAGGCTGAAGACGGCTTCGCAAGCAGCGCTGCTGTTCAGGCAGCCGATATAAGCAATGAAGTGATCGCCTTTTTTGATGACCGAGGCCGGGTAGAAAGCCTGCATCCAGTCATTGGGGCTATTGATGTGCATCCAGATGGCGCGTTCGTCTTCCTGCGCTTTGCCCTCGAGCAGCGGATTGAGTTGAACGGCAGCCCATTCCTCTTCCTTCTGGCTCACGTTCGGGCAGGGCAGCGTGACCATGCCAGCGTTGCTCTTCCAGGTGGCCTGGCAGATGGCGGCCGTGAAGTCGTAGGGATAGATGGCGGCAGGAACCGCATCGCTCTTGTAGGCTGAAACCTTGATGCTCACCCAGAAGGCGTTTTTTCCGCCGCCCAGGCCGAAGGATTTATCATTGGCATCCCGCAGCAGCCAGGAGCCTTTGTAGGCGCCGCCGGAAGCCGGAGCAACCATCTCGACTGAAAGATCGACCGTTTCACCAGGCCGGAGGTTGCCCGTCAGCGCAACTGCGGCTGGAGCGCCCATGGCGCTGCCATCCACAAAAACCAGATCGTAGGCTGTAGTCCAGGTGCAGGTGCCGCTGTTGACCAGGCGCCAGGTCTTGGTGAATTTGGCGCCGGCAGCGATTTCAGTGCCGTCCGGGACGGAAACATCCTTTACGAAGCCGGCCGAGTTACATGGCAGCACGATCTGTGTGGCCGAGGCTGTGGGAACTGTCGTCGGTACGGCGGTGACGAATACAGTCGTTGCGCTGGGTGTAATTTGAACCGGTACAGGCTGGGTAAAGGTTGAGGCTGGAGTCGGGGTCACCAGCACCGGCTGGGTGGCTTCCGCCACCAGCGTTTCGAACGCCTGCTGGGTCAGCAAGGCTGAAACGGTACTCATGACTTCGGTCTGGCGGGCGGAGACGCTGTCCGCGCCAGTTTTCGAGATCAAAAAGCTTCCGCAAGCGGCCAACGCCAGAGCGCCAAGTATCAATATAAAAACAAGTAAAAAGAAACGCTTTACCATGGTCCTTCTCCTTGCCCCTTGCTTCGGGGGCTAAACAATTTAATCAATCCACTATCGTTCAACATCCCAGATTAGACGACCGATCCAGTGAAGAGGTTCCCAGGCAGTTGGATGAGATTCACAACCATTTATGCACCGCCTTATCAGCCCAGGCGGCTTTGTGATATTCCTCGCAATTCAAACATGGTTCGATTACAATGAGCAGCATCGATCCGCCAGCATTATTGAGAAGGCAAACCCAAACCGTGACATCGATCTCTCTTTCAACCATCTCGGACATCCAGAAACTCCTGCGCGCAGCCGGTGAAATTGCGCTTGCACGCCGCGCTACTGCCCAGGTACACCTCAAGTCGGACATGACGCCGTTTACCGATATCGAGTTGGATATGGAGGCGCTGATCCTGCCTTTCTTACGCGAGCGTTTTCCGGATTACCAGATCCTTTCCGAGGAAAACGGCACGCAAGGACCGGTCAAACCGGCAGTCTGGGCGTTGGATCCGATCGACGGTACGAAAATCTTTCTGAACGGGCTGCCCACCTGGGGCGTCTCGCTCGGCAGCATTGTCAACGGCCAGCCTGCCCTGGGATTCTTTTACATGCCGGTCACCCACGACTTCTACTGGGGCGGTGAAGGTTTTGGCGCTTTCCTGAATGACACACCACTGCCGGTGGAAATTGAACATGGCCTGGATGACCCGCTGTCCTTCCTGGCAATCCCGGCCAACGGGCACCGCCATTTTGAATTCGATTACCCGCACCTGCGCTGCTTTGGTTCCACCGCTGCCCACTGCTGTTACGTGGCACAAGGGGCTGCTACCGGCGCGTTGCTGAGACGGGTCAATTTGTGGGATCTAGCAGGCGTGCTGCCCATCCTGTCGCAGACCGGGGTGCAGGTGGAATATTATTCGCAGGGCGCCTTTTCACCCGAGCCGTATTTGAACGGCGGCAAAATTAAAGAAGAAATCCTGGTTGCGCGCGAACCGATATTGGGTAAAATGCGTACGTTGATTCATCGAAAATAAAGTCGAACGACAAAAGATTTTGAATCTCAAAATGGGCAAGGTCTCCCACCAACAGGGTGCGCTGTGCGTGACCTGCCCCAGTTAATGCCTGAAAGCTTTGACCGATAAGCACACTCGGTCGATCACAGATCGACTTGTGGGCCGGGAATGGTGCGATCAGACATCTGAACATAGATCTATAATAATCAATATATTGATTATTATAAACAATAATATTTTTTAAAAACTAATATATTGACTATTATCTATTGCATTTCTTAAAAATGCGGATATACTTAGGTTAATTCATCTGTGTCAGATTGGTTTTTGCTGGGCCTAAAGAGGTAATCAAGGCGTATGTTAAATAAAATCGATTTTTCTATTGCAACGAGTGAGCAAATTGAAGATTTTCTCTGCAGACAATTGAAAAACATAAGATTAACCCGGAATTTTACACAAGCTCAATTAGCAAAAGAATCGGGTGTCGCTATTGGGACAATTAGACGATTTGAGGAAGGTCAGAGTGTCTCTTTAAACACGTTTATTCGGATTCTAATAGCACTCAGTCTTCAACAAAACCTTGAAACACTCTTACCTGACCCTACAATACGTCCTATTGAACGTGTCAATACTGGCGGGAGTGAACGTAAACGCGCTCGACCTGTTCAATCTGATAGCGAAAATTCAACATGGGCCTGGGGCGACGAAACGGGTGATAAACAATGAGCGATGCAAAAGTTATACTCTGGGGAAGTGATATTGGTGCTGTCACATGGGTAGATGATAGAAAGGTCAGTGTTTTTCAATATGATCCCGCATTCATTAAAAGCGGAATCCAATTATCGCCGTTAATGATGCCGTTAAGAGAGTTACCCTTCGAGTTTCCAGCCCTTGCGAAAGATACCTTTAAAGGATTGCCGGGGTTACTTGCGGATTCTCTTCCAGACAAGTTTGGAAACGCGATCATTGATACCTGGTTAGCTTCTCAGGGACGAACACCGGAGAGTTTTAATTCGGTTGAACGACTGTGTTATATCGGAAGCCGAGGCATGGGGGGGCTCGAATTTAAACCAGCACTTCGTATATCACACTCAAAAACAGATGAAATTGAAGTAGCTAAACTAGTCGAATTATCTAGCAAGATTCTTAATCAACGTGCAGGATTAGCAGGTGTTTTTAACGGAGATGATGACCGGGAAGCGATGCAAGATATTCTGAGGGTTGGAACTTCCGCTGGTGGTGCAAGAGCAAAAGCAATTCTTGCCTGGAATCCAACAACGAATGAATTTCGTTCCGGTCAAGTTAAAATCCCATCCGGCTTTGAGTATTGGATCTTGAAATTTGACGGGGTCAGTAACAATCGAGATAAGGAACTCTCCGACCCACAAGGTTATGGAAAAATTGAATACGCCTGTTACCTTATGGCATTAGAAGCCGGTATTGAAATGACAGAATGTCGTCTCCATCATGAAGGTGGGCGAAGCCATTTTATGACCAAAAGGTTTGATCGAAATGCTGATGGAAGCAAAATCCATATGCAATCGCTTTGTGCGATCACTCATGTTGACTTCAATGAGCCGGCACTCTATTCATACGAACAGACAATCCAGACAATGAAGCGGTTAGGGCTATCTCAAAAAGATTTGGAACAGCAAGTTTTGAGAGCCATGTTTAACGTTGTGGGTCGTAACCATGATGATCATGTAAAGAATATTGCATTTCTTATGAACCGTAGAGGGGAATGGAAACTTTCACCAGCCTTTGATGTTTCGTATGCCTACGACCCAAAAGGTGATTGGACAAGCCAACACCAAATGAGCATTAATGGAAAACGAGACTTGTTTAGCAAAGAGGACTTATCCTCTTTGGCAAAGCTTGCCGGTATCAAAACCAATCGAGCTTATGAGATGCTTGACCGTGTTATCCTGATCATGAGGACCTGGCCTGAGTTTGCCCAAAAAGCAGGGGTGGCCGAAGACCGTATTCGGCAAATACAAGCTACTCACCGCATATCGCTATTGGATTGAAAAGGTGCACGGATTGAGAACCCAAGATGGGGCAAGGTCTCCCACCAACAGGGTGCGCTGTGCGTGACCTGTCCTATTTAATGCCTGAGACCTTTGGCCGATAAGCACGCATAAAAAATCCCCGCGATTACCGTGGGGATTGAGGTGGCGAGGGTGAGGGTTGAACTCACGACCAAGGGCTTATGAGTCCCCTGCTCTACCACTGAGCTACCTCGCCGGCGAGCGAAAGTATAAACTGAACCGTTTTTTTTGTCAATAAATCACGCTTCAGCCAAACCTCAGCCAGCTTGCAACCCACCACGGGTTAAGGAGCGATGCACCCCACTTGGAAAAGATCAAAGACAGGTGCAAGGCACTTCAAAAGTGCCTCGCACCCAACCAAGGTGCGAGGTGCCTAAATATCCGCGGGTGTGTTGCTCCTGGATTTATAGCTTCCCTGACGCGCAGAAAATGTAGGTTGGATTGCCCGCAGGGCCAAATCCAACAAACTCGAATTAAATAATGTCGGATTTCGGGCTGTGGGATTGAATCTACATTTGTAATTACTTACACGCCCTCTATCCGACCTACAAATACTTATTTTTGACAACAAATCACGCTCTAGCCAAACCCCAGACCACGCTGTTTGAACGACAAATAATTCTGGTGGTGCCAATACAATATTTTCTAGAATTCTGTAGGTTGGATTGAGGGGCGGGTAAAGTCAATTGAGTGAGACCGCTTCCACCACCCCGAAATCCAACAAACTCGAATTAAACAATGTCGGATTTCGGGCTGAGGGATTGAATCTACATTTGTAATTACCTACACGCTCTCTTTCCGACCTACGAATCTTTTTTTTGCCAACAAATCAAACTCTAACCAAACCCCAGACCACGCTGTTTGAACGACACATAATTCTGATGGGTGCCAATCACAATGTGGTCCAGCACTTCGATATCCAACAGCTTGCCGACCTGCACCACGGCGCGCGTCAAGGCGATATCCTCCGGCGAGGGAGTCGGGTCGCCGCTGGGATGGTTGTGCACCAATAATATTGAAGCAGCATTACGCAGGATGGCGGGCTTGAACAATTCCCCAATGCGCACGGTAGAGGCATTCAGCGAGCCTTTATAGATTTTCTCGGTCGAAATCCAGCGGTTGCGGGTATCGGCCAGCAGCACCCATAAATGCTCCTGGGTAAAAGCCGCCATCTCGAATTTGACCAGGTCGGCGGCGGCCTGCGGGTTGTTCAAAAAGACCGGTTCTTCGGGCGTCTCGCGCACCAGCCGGCGCCCCAGTTCGATGGCGGCTTTGAGCTGCGCCGCTTTGGCCATGCCCAGCCCGCGTTGGCTGGCCAGTTCGGCAAAAGACGCCTTCTGCAGCCCGCTCAGCCCTTTCATATCATTCAGCAGGCGCTGCCCCATCTGCACAGCATTCTCGCCGGCCACACCTACCCGCAGTAAAATGGCCAGCAGTTCTGCGGTGTTGAGCGCCTCGGGACCGCTTTCTGCCAGGCGTTCGCGCGGCCGGTCGCTGGCCGAGAGGTCGGATATTCGGTAGGGATGAGTGCTGTCTTTCATGGCTAGGTCTCCGTTGGCTTCTCCGGGCAGGCGATCAAAAAATACGCAGAAACTATAGCAAAGCCTGCAATTCCGCGCAAGCGGCAAGACGCCCGGGTTACAAAAGACCGGCCGGGGGCATCCATGCTATAATTCTGGCATAGGAGCCGCCGTGGACCTGGAAACGATCCTTTTCAGCGATATCTCTCTGACCCTGACTGCTATCGCAGCCGGTTTTCTGGCCGCGCTATGGCTCAGTCTGGCAGTTTGGACTTTCCGGGATATTCGTCGGCGGGCGCGCGATCCATTCACTCGCATCCTGGCAGTGATGCTGGTACTCTTGTTATTCCTGCCCGGGTTGCTGCTGTATCTGATCCTGCGGCCGTCCGTCACTCTGGAAGAGGAGTACCAACACACCCTGGAAGAGGAAGCGCTGCTGCAAAACATCGAAGATGTTGCCCTGTGCCCCGGTTGCAACCGGCGCATCCAGCCGGATTGGATGGTTTGCCCCTCCTGCCACACGCTGCTCAAAAAGCGTTGCCCCAACTGCAGTGAACTGATGGAACTGCCCTGGAACTTGTGCCCTTACTGCGCCACGCCGCTGCCTGGCGTCCGGTTGGAAAACACGACCCGCGGGGGCGAACTGACCGACCTGCCGGAGGAATCTCCAACCGTCAGCGAGATTGAAACCGGCGAAACGGAACAGTATGCAGCGACGGAAACGGATGATGATTGGATTTTGATCCCCCGGGCTGGCACGGAAGACCCGCAGCCCGAGACTCCCCCACCGGGCAGTTAAACGCCAGGACCTAAAGGTAAACTTTATTTATGCCGAATCCTCCAACGCTTGAGCCGGTTGATTATCTACTAATAGGCCATATCACCAAAGACATTACTCCCACTGGTTATTCACTGGGCGGCACTGCCACCTATTCAGCTATGACGGCGGCGGCTCTAGGGCTGCGGGTGGGCATCGTCACCTCGTTCGGGCCCGATCTCGACCTGCCCGAGCGACCGCGCATCCAGGTCTCGCCGGTTACCGCTGAAACGACGACCACTTTCAAGAATATCTATACTCCTGCAGGTCGCATCCAGTACGCTTACCATCCGGCCGCTCGCCTGGACCTGTCCTCCGTGCCGGAAATCTGGCGAAACACACCCGTCGTCCACCTGGGACCCATCATGCAGGAAGTCGACCCTAAACTGGCGCGCGCCTTCCCCAATTCGCTGGTCGGTCTGACGCTGCAAGGCTGGATGCGCAGTTCCAATGCCAGCGGTCTGGTGCATTACACCGATTGGCCCGAAGCGCGTTTTGTGCTCGAATCGGCCCAGGCCGCGGTTTTCAGCATCGAGGATGTGCAGGGGGATGAAAGTATTGTTCAAGAACTGATCTCTTCCATCCGCGTGCTGGTAGTCACCGAGGGCGCTGCCGGCGCCCGCCTGTACTGGAATGGCGACTTGCGCTACTTCCGCCCGCCACTTATGGAGGAAGTCGATCCAGTCGGCGCCGGCGACATTTTCGCTGCAGCCTTCTTTATCCGCCTGCAGCAAACCCGCGACCCGTGGGAGGCTGCCCGCTTTGCCACCCAACTGGCATCCATCAGCGTCACCCGCCGGGGTGTCCAGGGTATTCCCACAGAAGAAGAAGTGAAAGCCGGTTTGATAACCATCCTCCCCTGATCTGGATTTTATGGCCAAGATTTATGCGTTTGTCAATCAAAAAGGCGGAGTCGGAAAGACAACGTCAGCAATATCCCTGGGGGCTTATCTGGGGCAATACGGCCAGCGAGTGCTGCTGGTCGACCTGGATCCGCAAGCCAATGCCACCTCATCGTTAGGGATCGATAAACGCGGCATCAAGAACGGGATGTATGAAGTCCTGATTGGCGGACAGCCCGTCGGCCCGACCGTTTTGCACAACCCGCAATATAAACTATCGGTTTTGCCCTCCTCTCCGGCGCTGGCTGGAGCAGAAATTGAACTGATCGAGCTCGAGCGGCGCGAACACCGCCTGGCAGAAGCCATCGATGGCACTGCCAGCCGCTACGATTATGTCTTGATCGACTGCCCGCCCTCGCTCTCTCTGTTGACCGTCAACGGGCTGGCAGCCGCAAAAGATGGCGTCGTGATCCCGGTGCAGTGCGAATACCTGGCACTTGAAGGGCTTGGCCAGTTAGCCCAGACGATTCAACGCGTACGTTCCTCCGTGTTCCCCGAGCTGGTTATCCGCGGCGTGGTGATGACCATGTTCGACAGCCGCACGCGGCTGGCGCTGGATGTGGTCAGCGAGGTGCGCAAGTACTTCCCCACCCAGGTTTTTCAAACCATCATCCCGCGCAGTGTCCGGCTGGCAGAAGCGCCCTCGTTCGGCATGCCAATTTCGGTTTTTGCGCCCGATTCCTCGGCTGCCAAAGCCTATTCGGCGCTGGCGCGGGAAATTTTAGCAGGCGACGGAATTCAGGTCCCTGTCATGGATCAAGAAGGTGGGTAAAAATGGCAAGAAAAAGCGGTCTGGGTAAGGGGTTAGACGCATTAATTCCGGGCGGGGAGAGCAGCACGCCGGACGGCGGTACGCTCTTTCTGGATGTAGATCAGATTTCCCCCAATCCATCTCAGCCGCGCCAGGATATGCCGCCGGAAAGCCTGACCGAATTAGCTGCCTCGATCCGCGAGCATGGCATTCTGCAGCCGTTGATCGTCAGCCAGGGGGCGGACGCCGACCAATATATCTTGATCGCCGGCGAGCGCCGCCTGCGGGCTGCCCGTTCGATCGGGTTGAAGACTGTGCCGGTGGTTTTGCGCCAGGCCACCAACCAGCAGCGTCTTGAACTGGCACTGATCGAAAACATCCAGCGCACCGACCTGGCGCCGTTGGACACTGCCGAGGCCTACCGTCAACTGGCCGATGAATTTGGCCTGTCCCACGATGAGATCGCTGAACGGGTTGGCAAGAGCCGGACAGCGGTAAGCAATACGTTGCGCTTACTGCGCCTACCTGATTCAGTGCGCATTGCGCTGGTGGAAGAAAAAATTTCCGAAGGTCACGCGCGCGCGCTGCTTGGGCTGGCTACACCGCAGGCTCAGTCAGCGGTGCTGCAAAATGTGCTGGCCAATGATCTGAGCGTGCGCCAGACCGAAGCTCTGGTTCGCCGCTACAACGGCGAACGGCCGGCAGCAACCAAACGCGCAGAACCTGCCCCGGAGATCCAGGCGCTGGAAGAACGTCTGCGCGACGGCCTTGGAACGCGCGTCACGCTACGGCACGGTAAAAAAGGCGGCACGCTGGTGATACACTATTATTCCAACGAAGAACTTGACGGCCTCATTTCGCAGATTCTCCGAGATTGACCATGCGCATTCTGCACAACATCAATGCCTATACTTTATGGCAGTCCAAGCCTCAGGCCTCTGCCCTTGCCATACGTGATGGGAAAATATTGGCAGTTGGAAATCAGGAGGATATACTGGCGTTGGCTGACCGGAATACCGAGCGCATCGACTTGCACGGCGCGACGGTTTGGCCGGGTCTGACCGACTCACACCTGCATTTGCAGTTCTATTCGCTCGGGTTGAAATACGTTGACTGTGAAACCGAATACCTGGCGGAATGTTTGCGGCGGGTCGCAGCGGCTGCGGTGGTCACTCCGCCCGGTCAATGGGTGCGCGGTCACGGCTGGAATCAGAATGATTGGCCGGAAGGGTTTGGCACTGCTGCCATGCTCGATGCATTTGCCGCGGACAAACCGGTTTATCTGACTTCCAAATCGCTGCATTCCAGCTGGGCAAACTCCTTCGCGCTGCGGCTGGCTGGCATCACCGGCAGTACACCCGACCCCGCTGGCGGGGTGATTCAACGCGACTCGGCCGGTAATCCGACCGGCATCCTGTTCGAAAGCGCCATGGAGCTGTTGGAAGACATTATTCCCTCTCCCTCCGCTGACGATGTCGCCGCTGCCATCCGGAAGGCTCAGCCAGCCCTTTGGAGCATGGGATTGACCGGGGTGCACGACTTTGACCGCCGCACCAGTTTCATGGCACTGCAATCGCTGGATGCGGCCGGTGAGCTCAAATTGCGCACCGTTAAGAGTATTGCCCTGGAAGAATTGAATTATGCAGTCGGGGTTGGCTTAAAAACCGGGTTTGGCAGTGAATTTTTACGCATCGGGTCGGTAAAGCTGTTCGCAGACGGCGCCCTTGGGCCGCAAACCGCCGCCATGCTGCAATCGTACGAAAACGAACCCGCCAATACCGGGTTGCTCTTTTTGGACGCCGAACAGATCCTGGAGCATGGGCAGTTAGCCGCAAAAAGCGGCATCAGCCTAGCTATTCATGCCATTGGCGACCGCGCCAATCACGAAGTGCTCAAGGCTTACGCTCAGATGCGCGAGTTGGAAACCCGTGAAAACCGCCCGCACTTACGCCACCGCATCGAGCATGTTCAGGTGTTGCACCAGGATCACCTCAAATTGCTGGCTGCCAACCAGATCATCGCCTCCATGCAGCCCATCCATACGACCTCGGACATGGACACGGCTGACCGCCACTGGGGATCGCGCTCCCGCTATGCCTATGCTTTCAAGACCTTGCGGAACGCCGGCACCCGCCTGATCTTTGGCTCCGACGCCCCGGTGGAATCACCCAATCCATTCTGGGGGATCCACGCTGCAGTCACCCGGCAGCGCCATTCCGGCTACCCGTCTGCGGATGGTTGGAATACGCAGGAACGCATCACCCTGCGGCAAGCGTTGGAAAGCTACACCGTCCACCCAGCCTTTGCCGCCGGCTGGGAGGACTGCATAGGGGCGCTGGCGCCCGGTTACCATGCGGATTTGATCATTCTCCCGACTGACCCCTTTAAAATGGAGCCTGCTGAGCTTTATACTGTCAAACCGGAGCGCGTGATGGTCGGCGGGCAATGGGTTTTGGGTGTTTAATATCTGAATAACCATGGACCACGTACAACCGCTTACCCCTGAAGTTCTTGTCCCACGGCTTGGGGATTATCTCATCGAGCGCCAGTTGATCACTCCCAAGCAGTTGGCTTATGCGCTGCAGCAGCAGGTTGCCATCCGCAATAACCAGCAAACCGTCCCGCTCATTGGTGAATTGCTGGTGGAGCTTGGCATCCTCAAACGCAGCGCGCTCGATCAGGCAATCACCGAACAAGTGCTTCAATTACGCTATGCATTGAAAGAAAACAACCGGCAATTGGAACGGCGCGTACAGGAACGCACCGTTGAACTCGAACGGGCGTTAGTCCGTCTGTCAGAGTTGAATCAGCTCAAAAGCAACTTCCTGGCAAATATCTCGCATGAATTGCGCACGCCGCTCACACATCTTCAGGGGTATATCGAGTTAATACAGACCGGCGACCTCGGTCCATTGACCCACGGTCAGGTAAACGCTCTCGATACCATTCAGCGTTCAACGGACCGGTTGAGCCGGTTGATCGAAGATTTGATCCTGTTTGCAACTTCAGAAAAGACTGAAATACCCGTGCTGCAAGACCCAACCGATCTCAACATATTGTGCACGGATGTGATCAACCAGATGCAGCCCAAGGCACGGGATCAAAAGTTGCAACTGATATTGAAAATCTGCGCCGATGGCGCAATGGCGTATGCTGATCGCGAGAAAATTGGCTGGGTGGTCCATCAATTCCTCGACAACGCGGTGAAGTTCACGCCGCCGGGGGGCGTCGTTACCCTGGAACTGATCCCGGACGAATTGCATTTCACCGTAAAAGTCAGCGATAGTGGAATTGGCATTCAGCCTACGCGGTTGGGCGAGATTTTCGAGCCATTCCATCAGCTAGACGGCTCTTCGACCCGCAGATACGGCGGCACCGGCTTGGGATTGGCTCTGGCGCAGAAAATCGTGGAAGCGCACGACTCCACCATCCAGGTGATATCCGAACTAAGCAAAGGCAGCCAATTTTCGTTCGAACTGAAGAAAGTGCTGGAGGGGAATTCATGAAGACTGCAACTCATGTTCCTACAAGAATTTTTCCGCCTGTCGATGTCACTTTCCTGTATTTGATCAATAAAATTCTTAGCGGCGTGGAGAACCTGCATGACGCAATGAACGCGTTGGTGCCGGTCATTCGAGACTACTTTATTTTCGACAATGTTGTGGTATTTTTGGTCGATCCGATGACCCTCAATCTTGACGTCGTCTATGCCCGGGCTACCGGACGCGGCAAATCCGCAGAGGCCGACGTCGCCTGGGGTGAAATTATCGGCAGCCAGGTCATCGATTCCAGGCAGGTCATTTTACAGGAACCGCAAGACTCAGCCCAGATTGACAGGCTGCACCGGCCGTTTACACTGGGCGTGCCGCTCATTTCACATGCCGAGACGTTGGGAGCCATTATTTTTATCCGCTTTGGCAGCCCGCAGTACACCCCTGACCAAATTGCCTTTGCCGAGTATCTGGCAGACCAACTGGCAGTGGTCGCCGCGCGTGAAAATCTCATACGTGAGAACAAACGCCTCGAATTCCAGTACCGCGCATTCCAGGTGCAGGAAGATTTCATCTCCACCCTCTCACATGAATTACGCACCCCGTTGGGGTTTATCAAAGGCTATACCACCACCCTGCTGCGCACGGATGCCACCTGGGATGAGCAGGCCAAAGAAGAATTTCTGACCATCATCGACCATGAAACCGACCGGATGCAAGACCTGATCAGCAATTTGCTCGATTCAGCCAAGCTGCAATCCGGTCAAATGATCATGGATCTCCAGGTTGTGCGGCTGGACGCTTTGATCAAGGATGTCATCTTGCGTTCCAAGCTGCATCATCCCGCATTGGATATCCAGGTGGAAATTACTGAACCAATCAAGCCTATTCAGGCAGATCCGCGCCGCCTGGCCCAAACGCTGGAAAATCTGATCAGCAATGCGGTCAAATACGCGCCTGGGGCGCCGGTAAAGGTAAAGATTGCTGAATTATCCGATGGAGTCCGAATCGAGGTCAGTGACACCGGCCCAGGGATTCCTGAAAAGTACCAGGCTAAGATCTTTGATCGCTTTTTCCGCATCCAGGGCTCACAACAGACCACCCGCGGAACAGGCCTAGGGTTGTTTATATGTAAGCAAATTATACAGGCGCATAATGGCAAAATCGACCTCGTTTCCCGGGTAGGAGAAGGTAGTACTTTTAGCATTTACCTTCCCGAACGGGTGGAAAATTAGGCATTGTTTTAGGAGGGAAACATCATGAGTACCCGGATATTAGTTGTCGATGACGAACAGTTGTACCGCCACTTGCTCAAAGTGAATCTGGAAACGGAAGGCTACGAAGTCAGCGCCGCCAACGATGGAGAACAAGCTTTGGAAATGGTTACCAGCCGACAACCTGACCTGGTTATTCTGGATGTGGCCATGCCGCGGTTGGACGGGTTTGAAACTTGCGAGCGCATCCGCCAATTCTCGGACGTTCCAGTTATTATGTTGACCGCACGCGGTGAGGAGCAGGATCGGGTGCATGGGCTGAACGTCGGAGCGGACGATTATGTCCTGAAACCCTTTTCAGCCACGGAATTGGTTGCACGGGTTAGGGCAGTCCTCCGCCGCGCAAAGTCCAACCAGCAAATGATCCATAAACGCTATTTTGCTCATTTGAATTTGCGAATCGATTTTGCGCGCGCTGAAGTCTGGCGCGGCGAGCATCCCGTGTACCTCTCCGCAACCGAATACCGTCTTCTCATCCAGTTCGCGCAACATGCCGGGCGCATCCTTTCCGCCGAAGAGCTGCTCACTGCCGTCTGGGGTGAATCCTATCGCGAAGATAAAGAGATTTTATGGGTTTCCATTGCGCGCTTGCGCCAAAAGCTGGAAGAAGACCCGCATACCCCCCTGCACATCGTCACCCGATCTGGCCTGGGCTATATGATGCCCTCCAGCGATACCAGCAGTATTGATGAGAAAGGATCGTAAGATTACATGTTCGATACATTTGAGGGCAAAGGTAAAATTTATACCCAGGTGATTACTAAATCGCCGATTAAGGTTATCATGCAGACCACCATGCACCAAATCCATGGCATGATGCATGTTCGGGTGGGCGATCGGGTGAAAGATGAGTTAGATACGGCAGATCATTTTTTGGCAGTGACAGATGCAGAATTATTTGATATTTCTGGTGCGAATCTTATGTTTAAGACCAACTTTTTGGCTGTAAACCTCAATCAAATAATCTGGGTCATCCCTGAGAAGGAACTGATTCATGAGGAGTTGGTAGAGTAATGGCCGCCCCGCTACCTACACAACCGCGTGTAATCAACCTGCAAAACCTGAAGACCCATCTGCTTCAGGAAATCACCCGGGAACTGGAGAGCGGACCGCAGTTGAGCGCGGATCGTAAGGGCGAAATCATTTTAATGATTCAAAAAGCCTTTGCGGAGCTGAAATACAATTTCCCCACTCCATTGAAAGATCAAGTTACCCGGGAAATTCTGGATGAATTGCTTGGTTTTGGACCGATCCAGCCGTTACTCGATGATCCTGATATTTCCGAAATCATGGTGAACGGCCATAGCAAGGTCTATATCGAACGCAAAGGCAAAATTATCAAGACGGATATCACTTTCCCCAACGACGAGGCGGTCCTGCGTACCATCGATAAAATCATCCTCCCATTGGGGCGGCGCATCGACGCCGACAGCCCAACGGTTGACGCCCGCCTGCCGGATGGTTCCCGCGTCAATGCGGTTATTATGCCCGTTGCGATTGACGGCCCCTGCATCACAATCCGTAAATTCCAAAAAGACAAGCTAACCATGGAACAGCTTATCGAACTGGGTACCGTTTCTAAGACGATGGCGGAATTTATGCGAGTTTGCGTGCTCTCCCGGTTGAATATCATCATCTCGGGCGGCACGGGTTCTGGCAAGACTACCTTGCTCAATATCCTCTCTGGCTTTATCTCCGAAAATGATCGCATCGTCACGATCGAAGATGCGGCTGAACTCAAGCTGCAACAAGATCATGTTGTCCGTATGGAAACCAAAACCGCCAACTCTGATGGCAAAGGAGCGGTAACCATTCGCGATCTCGTGCGTAACTCCCTCCGCATGCGGCCCGACCGGATTGTGGTTGGTGAAGTGCGTGGCGGCGAAGCGCTGGACATGCTCCAGGCTATGAACACCGGTCATGACGGTTCGTTGACCACATTGCACGCCAATTCACCCCGCGACGCCCTCTCACGCCTTGAAACACTGGTGTTGATGTCCGGCATGGACCTACCGCTGAAGGTGGTTCGTGAGCAAGCCGCAGCAGCGGTGGATCTGATCATCCAGCAATCCCGTTTGAAGGACGGCTCACGCAAGATCACCTCCATCACCGAAATCGCCGGCATGGAAGGCGATACGGTTGTGATGACAGATATTTTCAAATTCCAGCAGACCGGTGTGGATGAGGACGGGAAGGTCATAGGCGAATTAAAGCCGACCGGCATTCGTCCTTTGTTCTACCCGCGGATCGAGGTGGCCGGGTTCAAACTTGGGCCGGAAGTCTTTGGCGCAAATATTGGCGCCATGCTCAATCCACAGTCTCGCGGGCGATAACCATTGGACCGGAACCTGCAACTTTAGTTGCAGAATGCTATAATACTGTCAGACATCTATCTTGAATTTAGGAAGATTCCGAGCGGGGAGGACCTTATGGCAACCTACCAACAACATATCCGAGTCAGGTCCCGTAAACTAGGACTGTTGATTTATGACGCCCGCATTAGCCGCTCACGCAAAGTGGAATCATGCGCTAAAGCCATGGGACTGTCCGTGGAGGGTTATCAATCAATCGAAGCCGGCGAGTCTGCCCCGACTCTGCCACAATTGGAATCCCTGGCTTTCTTCCTGGATGTACCCCTGGAGCATTTTTGGGGTAACCAGGCGCTTTCTACTCTGGCGTCCCCTGACCCGGTTGAACAGCCTATTCAGTTGAAAGAAATTCGACAGCGCATTATCGGCACCCGCCTGCGGATAGCCCGTTCTACCCTCAACCTCTCCGTATCCGAGCTGTCGTTCAAGACTAATATCCCGGTTGAAAAGATCCAGCGCTATGAAATGGGTCAGCAAGCCATTCCGCTCCCCGATTTGGAACTTCTGGCAAGCACACTGGAAATTCGCAATGATGAACTATTCGACCAGCGCGGAATGATCGGAAAATGGCGCTCGGATAAGGCAACCGCCCAAAACATCATGGATCTGCCGCCCGAAGTGCGGGCTTTCGTCAGCAAGCCGGTCAATTTGCCTTATCTCGAACTGGCCATGCGCCTGTCGGACCTCTCGGCTGAAAAGCTGCGCGGGGTGGCAGAGGGTTTGCTCGAAATCACCTACTAATGTCAAGCGCTGACGGGTCAGGTATGTTATCCGCTCAAGAATTTGAAAAATTGAATGTTGCAGCTCAAGCTGCCTACGAGCATAAAAACTACCCGGATGCGGTCCGGTTGTACCAGCAAGCTTTAGGAACCATTAACCCGGTTGAAAAGCCGGCTGCCCATGCCGAGGCGCGCAATAACCTGTCGGTAGCGTTGTTGAAAGGTGGGAATGCACAGGCTGCGCTGGAGCAGGCCAGCGGCACCGAACACATTTTTGCCGGTATCCGCGATCCTCAGCGCCAGGCAATTGCGCTTGGCAATATTGCCGCAGCCCTGGTTGAATTGCAGCGCCATGATGAAGGGTTGGAAAAGTATCAATTATCCGCAGACCTGTTCAAACAAACCGGCAATGATGAGATGCGCAGCTACGTTCTGCGTGAAATTTCCGTGTTGCAGATGAAACGCGGCAAGCAAGCTGATTCTTTGTTCGCCATGGATGCCGCCCTGGCATCTAAAAAGAAGCTCAACTGGTCCGAGTCGATCATCCAAAGCCTTATGCGGATCATCCGGCGGATGATGGGTTCAAATTGACCATTGATATTTTGGTTTACGGGGTGAATTAAGCATATATGCCAACCCCGGTTGTCCTTCGCCAGGCAACTTCAGCCGATTTCACCCTGGTAACGAGTTTTCTGGCCACCAGTCCTCGGATGCACCGTCATCTGGACTGGCGTCCTCCAGTGGAATGGCTCGGCAGCCAGCCTTTTTGGGTTGCCGAAGCCGGTGGCCGATTGCTCGCCGCTTTGGCCATACCGCAGGATCCACCCGGCATCGCCTGGGTGCGAATATTTGCCTGCGCGGTGGGGGTGAGACCAATGGATTACTGGGAACAATTGTTAAAATGCTGCCTGGAAGACAACGCTCTGGCAGATCGCCCAATCGTCCCGTCGCTGGCTTTGAGTGACTGGTTCACCACCATTTTGCTGCGCAGCGGTTTTGTGCACCACCAGGACATTGTTGGATTGGAACGGGAAGTCCAAATAAACAATCCGTTTTTACGACCGAATGCCGACCTGTTTGTCCGTTTGATGGAACCAGACGACCTGCCGGTGGTGGCCAGCATCGACCAGGCTGCATTCGAACCCATCTGGCAAAATTCGCTGAACCAGGTGCGGCAATCCTATGAGCAAGCTGCTATTGCCACGGTGGCGGAAAGCGAAAACGAAATTGTGGGTTACCAGGTCACTACTGTGAATATGTTCGCGGCGCATCTGGCCCGTTTGGCCGTGAAACCCGGGCTGCAGGGCCATCAGGTCGGCACTACTTTGCTTTACGACCTGGTGCAGCGCTGCCGGACAGAACGGCTGTGGCAGATCACCATCAACACCCAGGATAATAACCAGGCCTCGCTGGCGTTGTACCGCAAAGTCGGTTTTCAATTAACCGGCGAAGCCTTTCCAGTTTATGTGTATCGCGGCTAAAATTAGGAAACTCTTATTGTTAATTATAGACAATTACGACTGAATATGGCAAAATTAAACTGTTGAATGTCGTATGATCTTATATGGAAATATTTTGGCCGCATTTCACTGAGGAGACCTTAAATGGCTAAAACCGCTCAACCCGAAGCCAAGAAAGTAAGCCGGCGTGACGCTTTTCGGGCACAACGCCTGAGTCAGCAACGCCGCAATCGAGCGATTTGGATCACAATTGCCACAATCGCCGCACTAGCTGTGGCAGCAATTTTAATCATCCCAAACCTGCCGGTCAGCCCGGAAAATGTTCAGACGCCGGAACCACGTAACCGTACCCAGGTTCAGGGCACTACAGCCGGCGACCCCAACGCCCCGGTGACGGTTGTCGAGTATTCTGATTTTAACTGCGTCCATTGCAAGAATTTTTGGGTCGAATCAGAAGAACAATTGCTCAATGATTATATCGCGACAGGCAAAGTGTATTTCCAATACGTGCCGATGAGCTTCATCAGCCCAACTTCATTTACTGCTGCCGAAGCTGCCTACTGCGCCATGGATCAGGAAAAATTCTGGGAATACCACGACTACATTTTTGCCAATTTCGGCGCCGAATTTTCATCGCCGATGCTCAAATCCATTGCCGAGCAGGTCGGATTGGACATGAACGCGTATAACAACTGCTTTAACAGCGGCAAGTATCAATTGAAAGTTCAGCAGGACTTGCAATCAGCGCAAGGTCAAGGGATTACTTCGACCCCCACCTTTGTTGTCAACGGTGAAAAGACGGATCGCGGCAATCTGTTTGCGGTAATCGAAAAAGCCCTTAGCGAGAATTAATTCGTAGGTAGCTGGAAAGGACCTGGGTTCACCCAGGGCGTGTTAATGTAACGGCACGGGGATCGTTCCCGAAATTAATTGAACTTACTAACCCCGTGCCCGGTTTCGGAAGGCATCAGATTTTTGGGCACTGGGATTAATGTTTCACGCGCCATTTTTTGATAATCCCCGTGCGTCTACGGGTTTTGGGTTTTGTGTACAAGCTTGGTTCAATGAACGGACATCCCTGGGCGGTTTTTTGTAGCGGCACGGGGATCATTCCCGAATTTAATTGTACTTACTAACCCCGTGCCCGGTTGCGCAACATGTGCAATTACTGGGCACGGGGGTTAATGATGGGTATGCCGTATTCTGAAAATCCCCGTGCCCCTACGGTTCGAATTTTGCGCGGCGCGGGGAATTTTAATTATATAAATACAGTTCAATACACACCCAGCAACTGCATCAACAGAACCAATACCGGAGCAATGATCAGAGCGGGCAGAAAGTTGCCGGTGCGTATCCTTTTGATTTCCAGCAGGCTACTGATGGCGATCGCCAGAAGAATTACCCCGCCAGTGGCGTTCATTTCGGCCATCATGGCATCTGTGACTACCGACTGAACTTGCACAGCCAACAGTGAGATGCTCCCCTGGTAGATAAGCACCATGGCAGCCGAAAAAAGCACGCCGACACCCAGGCTGGAGGCAAATGCCAGCGCGCCGAAGGCGTCCAAAACAGATTTAACCACCAGAGTCTGGTAATCACCGGTCAACCCGTCCTGGATGGACCCCAAAATAGCCATTGGGCCTACACAGAAAACCAGAGAGGCGGTCACGAAACCGCGCACGAAATTACTTTCCAGGGCTGCGCCGTGAGCAGCCGAGAAACGGCTTTCCAGCCAGACGCCAAGCAACTGGAGCGCTCGGTCAATTTGAAAAATTTCGCCCAACAAAACCCCAATCAGCAGGCTGCCAAGCACTGCCAGGGGGTTTTGCGTCGATAAAAACAATTTCAGTCCAAAGGCCAGCGTGAACAACCCGAGGACTGCCATCACAGTCTGACGGAATCGTTCCGGCAGGCGCGAACCGAGAAATAAACCCAAAATTCCGCCGATCAAAATCGCAGCGGCGTTGATAAAGGTCCCAACCACCGTTAATCTCCTTTAGCCAGAGTAGGTTTTTGTCGTCCGGCCTGCTGCAGGATGTATATTTCAAGAACAAAAAGGAGCGAGGATAAACGGTTGAGAAATACCATTAATAACCGGTTGGCGACCATTCCGCTATCCACCAGTTCGACCACCCGCCGCTCCGCCCGGCGTACGACGGTGCGCGCCAACGAAAATGCTGCACTGGCCGGCGAATCACCCGGGACGATAAATTCAGCGGGCATAATGATCCGGCTGCTCAGTGCTGCGATCTGGTTTTCCAGCGTCTGGACGCTTCCCTCATCAATTTTCTGGAAACGGGCAGCGTTCTCCGGAGTGGCAGCGATCTCCGCCATCAGTTGATAAAGCTGGCGTTGAATTTCAAGGACCAGCGCAGTTTCCGGTATATCCCCCATCAGGCTGCGCGCCAGACCTAAAGCTGCGTTGGCCTCATCCAGCGCTCCCAACGCTTCCATGCGCCGATCAAATTTTTGCACCCGCCCCTCGCCTAACAGGCCGGTTGTCCCGTCATCACCCTTGCCCGTAAAAAACATCGCAGACCGCCTTAACTATTTACTGATTGCTGACTGATGTTGCCAGAGGTCAGGAAACACAGATTCTTTCCGCCCGCCTGTCTTAACCTACAAGCAACATGGCTATACGAATATTGCAAAGCTGCTACGGATACTGCAGCATCAACCACTCACTGCGGGTAAGAATGCCCCCTATTTTAACCCCGATTAACCGTTTTCTTTAGAAGTGCAGGTACAAATACCAGAACTGGCCTGCCGGGAAACCGCCGGCGAGGGTTTGATCCCAGATAAATTCCCCCGGCGAGGCTTTTCCTTTGAGTTGCAAATCCAAAGAACGCAGCAAATCCTTTTCCTTGACCAACAGGTCGTTGCTCTCGTCAAACAGCAACTCCAGGATCGCCCGCAGGCGCACATTGTAAGGAAAATCGCCAGCCTTGGCTTTTGCTTCCTCACCCAACTCACCCAGGTAGTTCTTCCACAGCATCATCCGGTTGGGGATCTCTTGCTGTACCTTTACACTCCACCTGGACCGCCATTGCGCCCGCGCCCTGTTGATCTGACCGAACAGGGCTTCGAATTCAGCAGTCTGATCGGCTGGCAATTGGACCGCCTGGAGTCGTCTCAAGCTGAGTAACAAGTTCCCGAGCGTTAATCGCGTGGTGTCGCCACTCAGTTGGCGGCCGTGTTCGCCGGTTACCGGGAAATACAATACATCGGATAACAGGTAATCTTCCAGCACCGGGGCGGACGCATGCAAAAATGCCAAATCATTATCCAATAGCTGCATTTTCAACCCCTTTCAGGCGTGGGATCGATTTAGGGGACGGAAGGAGTAGCTGTCGGTACGCGAGCGACCAGGAACCATTCCAAAACGGTCGCAAAGCGGTCGCTGGTATCCAGTAGCGGTCCCATGCGCACGCCCTGTACCTGGCGGTCAACGCCGTAATTGTAAACCGGGTAGTAAAGCGGCAGTGACGGCAATTCATCACTGAAAATAACCTGGAAATTGCGGTACAAGCGCGCCCTTTCACCGGCGTCGACGGCAATCCGCGCTTCTTCGAGGTATTCGCTGGCGATTTTGTGGTCCCATTGTGAGTAGTTCTGGCCACTGGTTGCCAGCACTGAGTCCCAGAAGGGATACGGATCTGGATCCGGATAACGCGCCAAATTCAGGTCAACCAGCGCTGCCTGGTACTCGCGGTTCGTCAGGCGTTCCATGACCAACACATCGTACGGCACAGCCTCAAGTGTCACTGAAACCCCAAGAGCAGTCCAATCCTGCGCGATTGCTTCAGCTACCTGCTGATGCCGAGGGGTGTCGGGGTAAAGCAGGGTGAATTTAAGGGCGATGGCATCCGAGCTTACCCGCTCGGCAGTATTTTCCGGGTTGACCGGGAACCCGGCTTCGTCCAGCAGGATTTTTGCCCTATCAACATCCAGATCGACATGCGGGGTGGCGTCATAATACGCCCAGGTGCCGGGGAAAATTGGGCCATCGGCCAAAATTGCCTGGCCGTTGAAAATTTTATCAACGATGTACTGGCGATTTATTCCGGTGTACAACGCCCGCCGCAGATTAGCATCCTGGAAGAACGATACTTCAGCGTTATTCAAATTGAAAAGCACCATAGCCAGTTCAGGCAGTCTGCCAGTGTAAACCGCCAGGTTGGGTTCTGCCAAGGCAGCTGGCAGGACATCCGTGGAAATCTGGCTGATGCCCTGAACCTGGCCGGCCTGATAGGCCTGCAATGCAGCTGCGGAATCAGGATAATACCGGAATATTAATTGTTCGATGAACGGCTGTTTGCCGTAATAGTCAGCGAAAGCTTTCAGCACCAGACCGGTGATCTGGCCGTTGTCGACGATCAACCGGTCGAATTGATATGGCCCGCTGCCAACCGGCTGGATATTGAAATCCATATCCTTAATTTCGTCGATTGATTTGCCATTGAGCAAGTGACTTGGCAGGATTCCAAAGGACAAGTAATCGAGAAAGGGCGCGAAAGGTTCGGGAAGTTTGAATTGCAGTGCAGTCGGGCTGAGCTTGACAACTTCGATTCCCGCCCAGAACTCCTGCAGATCCACCGGTACGTAGCTGCCCCCGTTCCGCAACAGATCGACGGTGAAAAGCACATCATCAGCCGTCAAAGGCTCACCATCATGCCATTTGACGTCGGGTTTTAAATCAAAGTTGTAAACTGTCCCATCCCGTGAAATGCCCCAGGCTGTTGCCAGGTCAGCGGACGGACTGCCGCGTTCATCGAATGAAATCAGCCGGCTGTAAATCAGGCGATCGATGTCGCGGTCAGCAGGATTATCGAAATCAAACAGCGGATTCAGCCGTTGGAGGGACCCAACCAGGGCTTCCGTGTAAAACCCACCCTGCACCGGCTCGGTGGTCACATTCGGGCCGCCTTCCGGTTGTTCCCCCAACAATAATATCCCGACCACAATCCCGGCCAGGAAAATGATAAGGAGTTGCCATCGAAATTTTTTCATAGGGTTGGAACGGGAAAAGGGCGCCCCTCTAATTAAGCGAGTCGCCCTGCGCGCAAGGATGGCAGGCAAAGCTGCCACCGGTTTGCTGGCCGTTTATCCGAATGCCACCGCCGCAAGGGTGATGAGCACAAAGACAACCGCCAGCCCAATGGTGATGAGGAAGATCGTTTTCTCGAGACCGCGCCGGGCTGAAAAAACCTGGCTGCTGTCCGCGCCGGTCAACCCGCCCAGGCCAACACCTTTGTTCTGGAAGATGACGCTGGCGATCAATGCGATCGAGATTATAATCAATGCGATATCAAGGTAGTTGGTCAAGCTCGTTCCTCCATTTATTTAGACCCACGAATTATACCGTCCCCCAGCGGAAATCGTCAATGCATTATACTGCTGTGCGTAATAATGCTGTGTAACATAATGCTGTTATGAGAATGCTGTGCATGAATTTGTCGTAAACCTCCACATGCATACCCGTTTTTCAGATGGCACCGGTACGCATGCCCAGATCGCCCGGGATGCCATCGCTGCTGGTCTGGATTGCATCATTTTTACTGACCACAATGTGCGCGTGGAGGGGGTTGAAGGTTATTTGCGCAAAGACGGTCGCAAACTGTTGATGTTGGTGGGTGAGGAAGTCCATGATCAAGCGCGCCAGCCGCAGAAAAATCACCTGCTGGTTTTTGGGGTCGACCACGAAATGGCCATGTCGGCCGACCAGCCCCAGCAGCTTATCGATCGAGTGAACCATGTGGGCGGGCTGAGCTTTATCGCCCACCCAATCGACCCGGCTTTGCCGCTTTTTCACGAGGATGATATCTCGTGGGAGAGTTGGGGAGTGCGCAATTACACGGGTATCGAGCTTTGGAACGGACTCAGTGAGTTGAAAACGGTCATCCATAATTGGTTTGACGCCGCCCGTTACGGCTTAAATTCCGATTCTGTCGCCCACGGTCCGCACCCGGCGGTTTTGCAGCGCTGGGATACGCTGCTGGCGCAGGGGCAGCGGATCGTTGCCATCGGCGGCTCAGATGCACATGCGCTGAATGTGCAGGTGGGCATGTTCCAGAAAACAATATTCCCCTATTCTTTTCACTTCCAGGCAATCAATACCCATGTCCTGACATCTGACCCACTGACGGGGAATAATTTTAACTACGACCGGAAGTTAATTTACCGCGCATTGCAACAGGGGCATTGCTTTATCGGCTATGATCTGCCGGCGCCGACCCACGGCTTCAGGTTCACTGCCCAGGCCAAACAGGGCGTGCTATCGATGGGCGATCAGGGGGAAGTCCGCGGCGCAGTAACTCTGCAAGTACGGCTCCCGTTTCCGGCGGAATGCCGGCTGCTCCGGGATGGGCGAGTAATCAAAACCTGGATCGATCAGCAGGTTGGCGCGCATATCACGAAAGAGCCCGGTGTTTATCGGGTTGAAGCATTTATCCCCTACCTTGGCAAGCAGCGCGGGTGGATATTTAGCAATCCGATCTACTTGCGTCCCCCTTCTACCGAAAGAAATCCGCTAACAGGTCCGCAATGGTCACAAACAACGTTACCCGATTTTTAGATTCGCGTAAAATACCCTATACGGCTTTTGAACTCCCGGCTGAAAAGCTGGGTGCGCTCGAAAGCGCGCGTTTGATGGGAGTGGCACCCTCTCTGGTGTACAAAACCATCGTGGTGGTGCGCGAAAAATCTGCCAAACCGATCCTGGCGGTGGTTCCTGGCGACCATGCGGTCAATCTCAAGACCCTGGCAGTCGCTGTTGGCGAAAAAAAACTTAAAGTCCCTCCCTTACGCGAAGCAGAACAGCTAACCGGCTTGCAGGCTGGCGGAATTTCACCGCTAGCCCTGATCAATAAAGGTTTCCAGGTGGTCGTCTCCAGTGAAGCATTGCAGCACGAACAAATTCACATCTCTGGCGGGCAGCGCGGTTTGAACATCCGCCTGCCGGTGCGGGCATTACTCGACTTGACCCGCGCGCGGACGGCGGCGATCAGCCTTCCGCTGCCGGAAGGCGAGAGCGGGAATGAGGATTAACGGTATTCCTTTTGTTTACAAATTGAACCAGCCAAATTGAAATGGCTTAAGGTTCAAATTGGTGGAATCCGGGACGATGCGCAGGTAACTGTTCAACAAATCCAGCCGCGGCTCCGTTCGCAGCTCGCGCGGAATGCGTGCTCCGCGTGACGTATCGCCCAGGTTGAAGATCGTGAATATTCCCTTGCCTTCCCATCTGCGGGTAAATGCAACCACTCCCGGGTTTTCGGTTTCCACCCATTCCAGCGTGCCCGACGCCAGTTCAGGGTGGGCTTTTCGCTGGCTGATCAGCATGCGCATAAAATTGAGCAGCGAATCGGGGTCGTTATCCTGGGCAACGACGTTGACCGATCGAAAATCAAACGGAGCAGTGTCAATCAATGGGGAATAAAACTGGTCCGGTTTTGCAGTCGAGAACCCTGATCTGCGGGTCTCATCCCACTGCATAGGCGTTCGCACCCCATTCCGGTCAGGAAGCTCGATGTTATCGCCCATGCCAATTTCATCCCCATAATACAAAATGGGAGTGCCAGGCAAACTGTACAGCAGCGCATTCAACATGCGGATTCGGCGCGGATCATTGCCCATCAAAGGCGCCAAACGGCGGCGAATACCAAGATTAAGCCGCATGCGCGGATCGGGGGCATAGGCGCGCCAAAGCGTGTCGCGCTCTTCGTCTGTGACCATTTCAAGCGTTAATTCGTCATGATTACGGAGGAAGGTGCACCACTGGCAATTTTTCGGGATGGATGGAGTGCGCTCAAATACCCACTTGAGCGGAGCTGCATCCTGTTCGTGCAGCGCCAGATACAGCCGCGGCATGAGCGGAAAGTGGAAATTCATGTGCAGTTCGTTGCCGTCAGCAAAATACGGTCGAACGTCCTCAGGCCATTGATTCGCCTCGCCCAGCAGAATTCGGCCAGGGTAATATTTATCCAGGAAAGCCCGGACTTGCTTAAGAAAGGTGTGCGTCTCGGGCAAATTCTCACAGTTCGTGCCCTCTCGTTCGTACAAATACGGGATGGCATCTGCGCGAAAGCCATCGATCCCCAGATCCAGCCAAAAGCGCATAACCCGCAGTATTTCAGTGCGGACTGCCGGGTTCTCGTAATTCAAATCAGGCTGCGTGGGATAAAAGCGGTGCCAGAAATATTGACCGGCTTTTTCATCCCAGCTCCAGTTGGACTTCTGGGTGTCGATAAAGATGATGCGGGCATCCGGGTACTTCTGGTCCGAGTCGGACCAAACGTAGTAATCCCTGAATGTTGACGCGCGATCCGAGCGGCTGGCCTGGAACCAGGGATGCTGGTCAGAGGTGTGATTGAGGACCAGGTCGGTGACGATGCGCAGCCCGCGGCTGTGGGCGCCATTGATGAGCGCTTTGAAATCTTCCAACGTGCCGTATTCCCGCAGGACGTCGGTGAAATTGGAAATATCATAGCCGTCATCGCGCAGTGGAGACGGGTAAATGGGCATCAACCAGATGCAATCGACCCCCAGCGATTGAATGTAATCCAACTTGGAAATCAACCCTTGAAGATCACCCTGCCCATCGCCGTTGCTGTCGCAAAAAGCCCGAACATAAACCTGGTAGAAAATGGCGTTGAGGTACCAGTTCTGGTTGTCATCCATGCTTATTCCCCTTACCTTGAAAAGGATCCGTTCCAGCAGTCGAGCCAAGCAGACTCATTGATTATATCAAATGGCAGCCAATTGTATTGGCGCTTGACATTGTAGTACAATTGTTCTATAATTGAAAATATCTTCTGGAGGAAGCACCCATGGCCGATGTCCGAAAATTTATTTTTCCTGCTTTCATTTTTGCCTCAGCTGCGGTAATTTTCATCACCCGCCTGCTGTACAATCCCGAGCAGATCGTTCAGGCCGACACAGAGGAACAAGCCAGACAGGCAGAAATGGCAGCGCCGGTTGCTGAGATGCCCCCAGCGGAGAATCCGAATGGCTGCGCGCTGCCGGCCAGTTACCCCGAGGATATCCACCAATGGTGCCAACCGATCAACCAGGCTGCTGCGTACTACGGCCTGGATCCCCGTTTGATCGCGGCGGTTATGCTGCAGGAGTCGGGTGGCCACCCGGATGCCTATTCAAAAAGCGGCGCAGTGGGATTAATGCAGGTCATGCCGCGTGATGGATTGGCTGCGGATTTCATGTGCGCCAATGGCCCCTGCTTTTCCTCCCGGCCTACCATGGAAGAGCTGTTCGACCCGCAATTTAATATCGACTTTGGAACCATGATGTTGTCCGGGCTCATTTCGAAGTATGGCGACATCCGCGAGGGACTGCGAGCTTATGGGCCAATGGACAGCGGGTACCATTACGCTGATCTGGTTCTGGCAATCTACAATAACTATCAATAGGCATTAAATGGACAGGGGTATCGGTTGAACTAAAACGGCGCTAAAAGATGTCAGTGCGGAACCAGTCGGTCTGTAATTTCGTCCGTGGTTATAATTGATTCATCGTTTTTAGAGGAATCTATGAAACCACGCCTCCTGCCGTTGGGTATCTTAATATTTGCAGTCCTGGCCTGCACATTACCGTTTCAACCGACTGCAATGACGCCTACCCCGTATGACGGCGGAATCATTCAATCCCCGGCAGCGGCAGTCCAAGCGCAGACCGATCTGGCGGCAGTCCTGGGTGTTACCCCGGGTGAAATAACGATCCGAGATATCCAGTCGAAAGTATGGAGCAATTCGTGCCTGGATGCCCCGGCCGCGAAAGAAACATGCGCCCAACAGCAAGTTGACGGCTATCAAGTGATTTTGGCCTACGGTGAAGTAATCTACACCTATCATACCGACCTGACCGGCATCCAATTACGCCGTATCCAGCAAGTCTTGAACCCGTCCCTGGCCGCCTTAGAGGCGCGGGCGCTGTTAGCCGGCATGCTGGGGTACGACCCGGAAACCATCCGGATAACCAACGAAGAAAACCTTCGTTTTCAGGATTCCTGCCTGGAAATTTCCACCCCGGAAACAGTATGCTCACAAGTGCAAGTGCGCGGCACGCGGATTGAACTGGAGGTCGATGGCGTCCTTTTCGAATTTCGAAGCGCAGAAGATCCAGTTGCGCCGGTGTTGGCCGTGGCGGCAGGGGTGGATGCCGGGCAACTGGTGATTATGATCTCGCGCGACGGAGGTATCAACCAATATTGCGATAATTTGAACATCACACTGGCTGGCAAGGCTATCCAGTATGCTTGCGCAGGCGTTTCCGGGGAAGTTCCGGGAATCACGGATTTGTCGGTACAGGACCAGGCGCAATTATTGAAGTGGGTGTTGAAGTTCTCGCCATTCGATACCCGCCAGACCCGGCTGGATAATGTGGCCATTCATCTGACTTTTTACGGAGCCGGTCAAGAGATCGCGCAGTTTGCCGACCAGCAGGAGATCCAAAAGTTTGCTGAAAATCTATTCAGACTCCCCCAGGCCACGCCTACTCCGTTACCAACTGTTGGGCCGGAGGGCTAGGTGGATATAATGAACAATTGCCCTCATTCCGATCATTAAAGGTTCACTTTGAAATCCGTCAGTCCCATCATCCTGGCGCTTATCGCCATTTTATTGTGGAGCACGCTCGCTTTAGCAGGGAATGGTTTGCAAACGGTGCCGCGCTTTCTTTTGCTCGGAATAACCCTTGTAACCAGCGGAGCAATTTCCTTATTCCGTCGCGACGGGTGGCATGTTCCACTAAAAGTTTTTCTTGTTGGCGTTGGCGGCATCTTTGGGTATCACTTTTTATATTTCACCGCTTTCGCAAAGGCCCCTGCCGTCGAGACCAACTTGATTAATTATCTCTGGCCGTTACTAATCGTGTTGTTTTCACCACTCTTGCTTGTTGGGACCAGGTTAAAGGCGAACCACATTCTCGGCGTAATTTGCGGCCTGGCAGGAGCGAGTCTGATCGCAACCGGAGGCAAACCCAACTTACAAGTTCAGTATCTTCCAGGATACGCTGCTGCACTGGGAGCCGCGATCACCTGGGCGATATATTCGCTGCTGACCAAGCGCCTCTCGCCCTTTCCAACGAGTTCGGTTGGGGCATTCTGCCTGATCTCTGGATTGTTGTCGTTGAGTATCTATTTCATTCAGGGCGGGAGCCTTAATGCCATTAGCATGGTTACGCCAACGCAATGGATTTTCTTGATTTTGGTGGGGATCGGTCCCATGGGGGCTGCCTTTTTCTTATGGGATGCAGCGCTCAAACGCGGCGATCCGCGAGTCATTGGTTCATTAGCTTACCTGGCCCCCTTCCTCTCGACCTTGAACCTGGTCATTTTTGCCGGTCAACATTTGGCACTGATCTCTTTTTTGGCCATGTTGTTGATCATCGCCGGTGCCGTCATCGGTTCTTGGAGCGGGAATTTAAGCTTGTCAAAAACAGTGGCAGATCGGGTATAAACCCTCACGATCCAACGCGAGGGTTGCGTAGTTATAAATGAATATTTTCTGATATAATCGCCTATCGATGAGGTTACATACACACCTTTGCGCCAAACTTGGTGAGGTAGCCCTTAACTTCGGAAATGCCAACACTGTGTATGTAGCCTATTTGAAACTACTAGGTTACCTGCGGGCATAGTTCAGTGGTAGAACGGTAGCCTTCCAAGCTACATACACGGGTTCGAATCCCGTTGCCCGCTCTACTTTTTGTAGGATAAGCTTTAGCTTGTCCATTTTTTTGACCTGAGATTTTACATTATTCCCGACGAGCTACTGCTCGCCTGCGCAAGCTAAAGCTTACGCTACATTTTTGTAGGATAAGCTTTAGCTTGTCTATTTTTTTGCCTCCCGGTTTTACATCAAACCGGACGAGCTATCGCTCGCCTGCGCAAGCTAAAGCTTACGCTACATTTTTGTAGGATAAGCTTTAGCTTGTCTATTTTTTCTGACCTGGGAGTTTACATTATCCCCGACGAGCTACTGCTCGCCTGCGCAAGCTGAAGCTTACGCTACTTAATAATTTATTTCTTCGCGATCTTTGCGTTTTAATGTTTAATACCTACCTTCGAAGACCCTACTTACCCCCGGTACTTTCTCACCACCCGCGGCAGCAGGCCGGTCGTGACCTCGTAATTGATCGACCCGGCCAGGCGGCCAACTTCTTCCGCGGATACCCGCTCCGCGCCCTGCTGGCCGACCAACACCACCTCGTCATTTTGCTGGACGCCCGGGATGCCGGTCACATCGATCACAAATTGATCCATGCATACCCGCCCGATGATCGGCGCCCGCTGACCGTGTACCAGCACAATGCCCTTATTGCTCAAAATGCGATGATAGCCATCACCATAACCCACCGGTACCAGGGCTGCTGTCGTCGGCCGACCGGTGACGAAAGTCCGGCCGTAGCTCACCCCTGCCCCAACCGGCAGTTCGCGCACGCGGCTGACCGTGCTCTTAAGCGTCAGCGCCGGGTGCAACTCAAACACCGGCTCCCACTCGGAAGATGGTTTCATTCCGTACATGGCAATTCCCGGGCGGACGGCATTGTAATGCGCTTCGGGCAGTTTCATGGTCGTGGCGCTATTGGCCGCATGGATGATCGGAATATCCATCCCGGTATTCCTGATTGCTGCGATGACCTGGTCAAATTCAGCAATTTGCTGCCGCACCCAGGTCTGGTCGCTGGCGTCGGCAGTGGCAAAATGGGTGAACAAACCCTCCACCCGAATGCCCGGCAGCGCTCGGGCAGCCTGTAGAAACGGGACGACCTCGGCTGACAGCAAGCCGTACCGGCTCATCCCGGTATCCACTTTGACGTGTACCGGCATCGTTTTCCCCTGAGCAGCGGCTGACGCAGAAAGCGCCTGAGCAAATTCCGGCGTGATGGTGCTGGGGGTCAAATTCCATTGCACGAATGCGTCAGCGCCAGTTGGCGGGGTATAGCCCATCACCAACACGGGCGCATCGATGCCAGCCTGACGCAGTTCAATTCCCTCAGTTAGCCGGTGAACCGCCAACCGGGTGGCTCCTGCCTCCAGCGCCGCGCGGGCGACCGGAACGGCGCCGTGCCCATAGGCGTTGGCCTTGACCACCGCCATCACCTGAACGGTTGAGCCAACATGCCGGACAAATGACCTGACATTCTTGCGAATCGCCTCCAGATCAATTTCTGCCCAGGTTACTACGCCTTCGATGTCCGCCATAAAATTTCTCCCCAAAAGAGGGGTTTTGGCGTGACCAAAACCCCTCACTGAAAGTGAATGCTGCTTCTTTATACCACCTGTTGAACGAATTAGCCGCCCAGATACGCCTCGCGCACGCGGGTATCATGCAGCAGTTCATCTCCGGTACCGCTGAAAACGATGGTGCCCGTCTCCAGCACATAGCCGCGCTGGGCGGTTCGCAGAGCCATGTTGGCGTTTTGCTCCACCAACAACACCGTGGTCCCGCTGGCATTGATTTCTCTAATCACCCGGAAAATCTCGCGCACCAGCACCGGGCTCAACCCCATCGATGGCTCATCCAGCAACACCATCTGACCGCGGCTCATCAAAGCCCTGCCGACCGCCAGCATTTGCTGTTCACCGCCCGAGAGCGTGCCGCCTAGCTGTACTTTGCGTTCCTCCAAGCGTGGGAAGATGGCAAAAACCCGTTCGTAATCCTTGGCGACTTCGGCCTTATCCTTGCGCTGCCAGGTGGCCAGTTTCAAGTTTTCAAGCACGGTCAAGCTGCCGAAGATCCCACGACCTTCGGGAACCTGGGCGATTCCCATTCCAACAATTTTGTCTGCCGGAATTTTCGCCAGGCTGGCGCCTTTGTACATGATTTGCCCAGTGTAAGGGAGCATGCCTGAAATTGCCCGCAGAGTGGATGATTTACCTGCTCCGTTTGCGCCGATCAGGGTGACGATTTCACCTTCCATCACATCAAAGCTGATATTCTTCACCGCCTTGATGTTGCCGTAAGAGACGCTCAAATCCCGAATCGAGAGGTAGGCGCCACTGCTCATTGGTCACCTCCTTCGCCAAGGTATGCCTCGAGCACTTTAGGATTGGCTCGAATCTCTGCCGGCAAACCTTCAGCGATTGTAGCGCCAAAGTCAAGCACTTTCAAACGCTCACAGATGCCCATGACCAGGCGCATCTGGTGCTCGATGAGCAGGATGGTCAGACCAAATTCCTTGCGAATCCACAGGATAAATTCCATCAACTGTTCGATCTCGCGCGGATTCATGCCTGCTGCCGGTTCATCCAGCAGCAGCAGCTTGGGGCCGGTTGCCAGAGCGCGGGCAATCTCTAACCGGCGCTGCGACCCGTAAGGCAGGTTTTTAGCCAGATCATCGGCAAAATGGTCCAGTTTGAAGATCTCCAGCAGGTCGAGCGCTTTGTTGGTAAAAAGCTCTTCCTGCGCCCGGTAACGGCCGATGTGAAGCAGCGACTCCCAGGATGAGTATTTCATCCAGTTATAGTAAGCGATGCGGACATTGTCAAGCACTGTCAGATCTTTGAACAGGCGGATATTTTGGAAAGTACGCGCGATCCCTAGCTGGGTGATTGCATTCGGTTTTCTACCCACCAATTCCTGACCGTTGAGTTGGATACTCCCCTCAGTAGCTTTATAGACCCCGGTGACAAGGTTAAAGATGGTGGTTTTTCCAGCCCCGTTCGGGCCGATGATGCCCACCAGTTCGCCCGGTTCCAGGTCAAGGTTGAAATCGGAGACGGCGCACAGCCCGCCAAAGTAATGCGTTACGTGATCAGCTCGCAGAAGTGCCATTCGACACCTCCTTCTTTGCGCGCCAGTATTTGAGTGCATAAAGGTCGAAACCCGGTATCAACCAGCGGAATTCGCGCAGTCCCATAATGCCGCGCGGCCGGAAAATCATCAGCAGCACCAGCATCAACGGCATCAGCACCATGCGCCACATGCCAAACGGTCGCAGGACCTCCAGCAAAACGGTGTACACGGTGGCACCGAGGATCGACCCGGTGATCGAACCGATCCCGCCCAGATAAACCATGATGAGCACGTCGGTGGATTTGATAATGTCGAACACTTTGGGACTGATGAATTGCAAAACGTGGGCAAACAGCGCCCCGGCAACCCCGGCAAAAAATGAGCTTAGCGTGAACGCCAGTAATTTCACCTGCTTGGTGCTGACGCCCATCAGGTCGCTGGCAATTTCATCTTCACGGATCGATTGCACGCCGCGTCCATAATTGGAGTACACAAAGTTGCGGATGACCAGGATTGCCAGGACAGTCCAGAAGAAGGTCCATGGGAGTGTGGTCAACTTTGCGATCCCCGGGATACCGCGCGGCCCGCCGATGGCTTCGATGTTCTCGATGACCGATTTGACGATCATGTTAAACGCCAGGGTTACGATAGCCAGGTAGTCACCGCGGGTTTTAAAGGACGGCACCGACACGACCAACCCTACCAGGGCAGCGCCGATTCCGCCTGCCAGAACAACCAGCGGAAAGTAAATTGCTCCTAGGTTGTCAGGAAGCAATTTGGTGGTGAAAATGGCTGAAACATAAGCCCCCACCGCCATGAAACCGGCATGCCCGACGGAGAACTCGCCCATATAGCCGTTGATCAGATTCAAACTGGTGGTTAAGATAATGTTGATCCCGATATAGATTATGACCAGTTGAACATACTCATTAACCAGTCCAAATCTCGGGATCAGGATGGAAAGGATAAAGCCAACCGCCAGGACAATCGGGAAGGCTTTGCGGTTGTTTGCGATTCGGTCCCAGCGCATTTTCCAACGCTCGAGCAGCGCATGACCTTTGGACACAGGGGTAGGTGTGGATGATGGTGTGTTATCCATGTTCATACCTTTTGCGGCCGGGGTTTACCCAGGATACCGTATGGGCGGAAGATCAACAGCACCAGCAGCAGGGCAAACGCCACAAAGTCGCGGTAGGTGGAAGGCATGAAGGCTGCCACCATGATTTCAACCGTGCCAAGGATGAACCCGCCGATCATTGCGCCGCGGATATTGCCGATCCCGCCAACCACCGCGGAGATAAAGGCTTTCCAGCCGATCAGGATGCCCATGTAAGGGTCGATGACCGGAAATGCCAGCGCATACATCGTACCAGCCGCAGCCCCAAGGCCGGTGCCGAGGGCAAATGTGGCAGATACGATCAGGTTGAGCGGCACGCCCATCAACGGGATAATGGCTTTATCCCACGAGATTGCCCGCATCGCCATCCCAACCATGGTCTTGCGAACGATCAGGTCTAACATGATCATCATCCCTACCGAAAGCAGGATGATGATAATTTGCAGGGAAGAAATGGAAACGCCGGCAATATTCCAGGTGGTATTTTGAATGAGCTGGGGGATGTGTTGGGGATAAGGATAAAAAACTAACGTAAAGTTTTCGAGGAAGAGGCCGACACCCAGCGCAGTAATTACCGCGGAAACCCGCGGAGCATTGCGCAGTGGCCGATAGGCCACCCGCTCGATCAGCACACCCAGCAGCGCCACCCCGATCATCGAAACCAGCAGGGTGGGGACAAAAGGAAGACCAAAATAAACGGCTGCAATAAAGGTAAAAAATGCGCCCACCATAAAAAGGTCGCCGTGGGCGAAGTTGATCATCGTCAGAATACCATAAACCATGGTATATCCCAGCGCGATCAACGCATAAATACTACCCAGCTGCAGCGCGTTCAGTGATTGCTGGAAGAAATAAGTCATAAAACCGCCTTTATTTAAAGAAATGTGACTCTCTCGCTGTGCGGTACAGCGAGAGAGTCAATAGGTCAGCTTCAGTTTACGGAGCCGCGTTGGCGAACCAGACGAATTTATCGCCTTTAACCTGCAAAATCACTGCGCTCTTAACCGGATCGCCGGAGCCGGCCTCAAAAGCCATATTGCCAGTGACACCTTCGTAATTGGTGATCATCGCCATACCGGCGCGGACTGATTCGCGGTCCACTTTACCGGCGGATTTCAACGCATTCCACAACAACCCAAAGGAATCATACGTCAGGGCTGCTACGTCATCCGGGGTGTTGCCATAGGCGGCTTTGTAGGCATCGATGAATTTGGTGGCAACGGGGGTGGCAGCATCGGCAGCATAGTGGGTGCTAAAATAGTAGCCTTCGCACTCAGTGCCGCACAGTGTGATCAATTCAGCGCTGCCCCACGAGTCTGAGCCAAGGAACGGGACGGTGATGCCCAGGCGGTGCGCCTGCTGGATCTGCAGCGGGACTTCGCTATAGTAGTTGGGCAGGAAAATCACGTCCGGTGCAGCTTCCTTGATCTTGGTTAGCTGAGCCGAGAAGTCTTTGTCGCCAGTGGTGTAGGTTTCAAAGGCTACAACGGTGCCGCCGCTCTCTTCGAAGGTTGCCTTAAAGTATTCGGCAATGCCCTTGTTGTAATCCGAAGCCACGTCATACAGGACAGCGGCATTTTTAGCGCCCAGGTTGTCCAAAGCAAATTTAGCTACCACACGCCCCTGGAACGGGTCGATGAAGGCGGCACGGAAGACATATTGCTTGGGTTCCGTGGTATCGCCCTTGAGGGTTGTCTTGGGGTTGGTTGACCACGGGCTGATCAGCACGACCTTCGAGCTTTCAGCAATTTCCGAAGCGGGAATGGCATAGCGGCTGGCATTGGGACCGACAATGGCAACCACATTTTGCTGCGTGATCAATTTCGATGCAGCCGAAGCAGACTGATCGGCCTTACCGGCATTGTCTTCGACGAAAAGTTCAATCTTATAGGTTTTACCGCCGACCTCAAGGCCGCCGGCGTCATTGATTTCTTTAACCGCCAGTTCAGCCGCATTCTTGCTGGAAGCGCCGACCGCCGGGATATCCCCGGTCAGTTCAGCGATTACTCCAATTTTGATGACATCACCCCCGGCGCCTGTGCCGCAGGCTGCCAGGAGCATGCTGGCAATAAACAAGACTACAAAAATCAGAGTACCCTTTCTCATTATATTCTCCTCTTTTGTATGTTACTCACGATTTGCCTCCAATGGCTGCGTAAACCTGATTTTGATTGGGCCCACCTCCATGTTGTGAACTCTGTTTCCGTCCCTGCAGGACGGTGAGTTTTACGGGCAACCTTTATGGAAACGCAAAAGAAGCGTCTGGCAGTTTATCAAACTGAGACTCTTCACCCGTACAAAATGAAAAAAAACTTCCGATAAGGGAACGGGAACTCGAAATACCGTACTTGTTTTCAAATTACAATCCTGCTAGTCACCTGGTCGATTGATGCAGTATTGTGAGTGACGGCAGCCAACTAAAATCATCCAAGGTGGATGGCTACCTCGAAACAACAGGTATTCAATTTATAAAGTTGAGGGTTATAGGGAATGATCCGGTGGAGATGCTCACCGCAGTATACTTGCTGGATGATCAACTTAAATCCAGCATTAAAATACTATAGCATGGAATGACCATATTACAAGTTCAGCACCATCACTTTTTTTCCAAATATTAATCACATTATCGATCCTATTTGTGAAATACTTAACAAATCAACGGCTAATTGCCGGAATGAGCACGGTATAGATTGCCTGAAATGCCAAATGTTGCGACTGCGCTGTTCCAGCAATGTCGCCGCCAAAAAAGTGAATATGGTTACCAATCGCTACCACTCCCGGTTGAGCGCCAATCGCCACAGGCGGCAGGTCCAACCTTTCCCATTGATCTGTATTTTCATCGTAACGCAATATGGGCAACCTGGCCTTCTCCTGATCAAAACTTCCCCCAACCAGGTACAAGTTTTCCGCCAATGCAACCAGATTGATCCAATCGCGATTTTCCAACAGCCCGGCCCGTGATTCCCAGGCAACTTCACCGGCAGATTCACGCTGCGGGTAATACGCCAGCAGGTCGGTTAATCGTCCTAGTTGATTGACACCCCCGGCCAGCATGATCTTGGCGCCAAGAACGGCAGCGGAACCATAAGCCCGCGGCGTGTCCATGGGTTGGCGTTCCTGCCAGGCATTCTCTCCCAGGTCATAAACAAATACCCGGTCCGAATAGTTGGCTCCGTCCCAGCCGCCAAATACGTACAACTGTCCTTCGAAGGATGCCAGGGCATACCCAGTCAAAGCGATCGGCATGGGTTCAGCCTGTTTCCACCGGTCGGAACGCGGGTCGTACACTTCCAGCAGCGCGGTTGGTTTGCCATCTACTCCAAGGCCGCCTGGAATGTAGATCTTTTCACCAAGGAGCGCCGCTCCTGCATCGCTGACCGGGGTGGGCTTGGTAGATTTTTCCTGCCACTCGTCATTGTCGACCTGATACGCGCTGACCATGCCGCTGATTTGACCATCGCGCTGCCCGCCAAACAAAAAAACGGTCCCCTCATAGCTGGCAACTGCCATACCAAAACCGCTCACCGGCAAGGCTTGATGGAAACTCCAACGGGACAGCGGCGTTGGGACGGGTGGCGTGACCGCCGCGGAAGGGTTGGTGGGTGGCCGAACGGCTAAAATAAACAGCAGCACAATCAGACTCAAGGCGGCGCCAATCAGCAGATACCGCCACAGAGGTCGGATTCGCGGGTTTGGTTGGAGGGAAAGGGCGCCTTCTGGAGAAGTTTCTCCGTATTCAGTTGTTCGATTTTCGCTGCCGGAATTGACTAACCCGATCCGCATGGCATACAGGGTCGCCTCGGTGCGCGAGACGACTTCGATTTTCGCAAAAATATTGCGCAGGTGTACCTTAACCGTGTTAGGACTGATTACCAGCCGGGTGGCTATTTCTTTGTTGCTGGCCCCGGTGGCAACAAGCTTCAATATTTCTAATTCGCGTTCACTCAATCCGTTTTCTACAACCATCATCACCCTGAATCGAATTTCGGATGTCCGCCCCCTCACGACCGGGAAGCCGCGGGTACATCCCGCGGCGCGGTGGTCAGGTAAATTATATACCATACAGCCCTGCACGTTTCGTGCTTGGCATTTATTAGCTGCGGCATAGGTATTTCCACACAAGAAGCGGAACGTCCAGCAACAGCCTGCTCTAACGGTTTCATGATGAGAAATTGGAATAGTTCGTGGAGATGGGGCAAGGTCTCCTGACCTGCCCCACACAGCAGGTGTAATCGCTTTCAACACCTCTACGAGGGTAAAAAGCAGCCAAAGCAAACCGAAAATCACTTTAAACTGGCTTTTCTCTATATTATCGATCTTGTTCAAACATTGTCAATGCATTGCAGTTTGCCTGACAAGCCGGTAAAAAAGGGTAAAAGAGAAGTCTGTAACTTGCAAACCGCTTTCATTCACTATAAACTTTGATTGTTGAGATCGGCAGGCCGAAGAGAACATCTAAAACTGCCGCATTGCTAGGGGCTCTATCACACCACTTTACCCACACCCTGTTTTCTACATTTCCATAGGTTGATCCAGAAGGATATCCCATCCAACTCCCATCGTCGATATTTCGCTCGTTTGGTGAAATCTTTCACGATTGGAAATCCATTTTGCAAAGGGAGGTGATGTAGTACCAAAAAACGTGCTTTTGTAAGGTGCTCGACCGTAGTATATCCATTAACCCCGTTTCAAATTGAATTAGGAGGAGCAAATGAAGTACGTAAAGCTGTTCCTGATCACCATCCTGGTGATCGTGTTCGCTGCACAATGCACCCCGGCCGCTGAAACTCCAACCGCCGAAGCCCCGGTCGCTGCTGCCCCGACTGCTGTAGCCCCGGCCGCTGCGGCTCCGACCGCTGAGGTTGCCGCCCCCGCAGTAACAGAGCCCGAACTGCCTCTGTTCTATGGCGCCTACGCAACCCCCATCGAAGAGCCCTGGGACGGCGTAATCCATGCCGCCCTGCAGCAAGCTGCCGCTGATGGCAAAATTCGCTACGAATTCACCGACGATATCGGCTACGCTGGCGATATGGAACGTGTTCTGCGCGAGATCGCCGAAAACCAGAAACCCGCAGCCATCCTTGGCGATGCCTTCGGCAACGAAGAGGCTGTTCGCCGTGTAGCGGTCGAATATCCTGAAATTGCCTTTGCCTTTGGCTCCGGCCTTGGCCCGGCAGAACCCAACATGGCTGTCTTCGACAACTGGATTCATGAGCCTGGTTACCTCTCCGGCATGATCGCTGGCGGCGTTACCCAGTCTGGTGTTATCGGTGTCGTTGGCGGTTACCCGGTTCCCGAAGTTAACCGCATCGTCAACGCTTTCATTGACGGCGCAAAATCCGTCAACCCCGAAGCCAAGGTCATCGTCACCTTCATCAACAGCTGGTTCGATCCGGCTGCTGCCAAGGAAGCTGCCCTGGCCCAGGTTGATGCTGGCGCCGACGTGCTCTTTGCCGAACGCTTCGGCGTCATCGATGCCGCTGTTGAAAAAGGTCTGTTTGCCTTTGGCAACATGAGTGACCAGAACGCACTGGGTCCCGAAACGGTCATCACCGGTCCCGTCTGGAACATGGCCCCAACTGTCGATTACTTGATTGCCCAGGTTAATGCCGGCACATTCACCGGAATGGACCTGAAAGACTTCTCGATGGTTGGAAAGGGCGGCGCATATCTCGCCGATTTCCACGGCATGGATGCCAAGATCCCGGCTGAACTCCTGGCCAAGGTCAAGGAAACCGAGCAGCAGATTAAAGACGGCTTGTTCCGCGTCGACATCAAAGAAGAACCCCCGGTATCCGATTAATTTGAAAACTCCACCTGTCTTGTTTCTTTGAGCGGGTGGATTTTTCTGGGGCAACATACTACCCTAAAAAACGGTTTTCCTCCTCCAGACAACTGGAGGAGGAAAACTCCTGGAGAAAAGATGTACATTGTAGATATGCTCGGGATCACCAAAACTTTTGGTGAACTGGTTGCCAACGACAATGTGGATTTCCAGTTACGCAAAGGCGAAATTCATGCGCTGCTCGGTGAGAACGGCGCGGGCAAGACAACCCTTATGCGCATCCTCTACGGTCTCTACCGACCTGATACGGGTATCATCAAAGTCGCAGAGCAGCCCGTTGAAATTCACTCCCCCAAGGATGCCATCGCCAACGGAATTGGCATGGTTACCCAACATTTCGCTCTGGTTCCGCCCTTATCCGTGGCAGAGAATATCGTTCTCGGAAATACAGATGGTTTCGTTGTCAATCGGGCTGCCATGGAAGCAAAAGTTGCGGCAGCAGCCGATCGTTTTGGAATCGTAATCGACCCGAAATCATTGGTGCGGCATCTGGCAGTAGGTCAGCGCCAACGCGTCGAAATTTTGAAAGCGTTGTATCGAAACGCCCGTGTGCTAATTCTGGATGAGCCAACTGCAGTGCTGGTTCCGCAAGAAGTGGACGCACTGTTCGAAACCTTAAACCGGTTGAAAGCGGATGGATTATCGGTCATTTTTATTAGCCATAAACTGCATGAAGTGACCCAGATTACCGATCGGGTTACAGTACTGCGGGATGGAAAATTAATCGGCACAGTGGACACCAAAGACATGAGTCAGAGCCAGCTAGCTGCCATGATGGTTGGCCGTGAGACCTTTGGCGTAACCCGTAAAGATGAACAACACGAGCAGCAGCCGGTCACGTTGCGCATCGATAATTTATGCGCAAAAAATGATCAGGGTATGCCTGCCCTAACCAACGTCTGTTTGGAGGTCAAAGCCGGCGAGATTTTAGGAATTGCCGGCGTCGGTGGAAACGGCCAAAAAGAATTGGCCGAATCACTTTGCGGCGTCCGTGATTGCGCCAGCGGCAGTATCCAACTGGCAGGCAAGGAACTGATTGGCAAAACACCGGCTGGATTTACCCAGGCAGGCGTGGGCCGTATTCCAGAAGATCGCCATGAAGGCATGGTCGGCGATTTAACGGTTACCGAGAACCTGGCACTGGAACATCTCAATGAATATACCCGCAGCGGGGTTCTCGACCATAAAGCCATCCGTACCCGCGCAGAAGAACTCATTCACCAATTCCAGATCAAGGCCCGACCGAACGATCCCGTCCGAACGCTGTCCGGTGGAAATATGCAGAAAGTCCTTTTGGCGCGCGTTCTTTCGCGGAATCCCAAGGCAGTTATTGTCCCGCAGCCAACCCGCGGCCTGGATGTAGGCGCAACGGATTACGTCCGCCAGCAACTGCTGGAGCAACGCGATCGCGGGGCGGCGATTTTGCTCATTTCGGAAGATTTGGATGAAATTCTGGCGCTATCCGATCGCATCGCCGTTATTTATGAGGGTGAAATCGTCGGAATCCTACCAGCCGGCGAAGCAACCCCTGAACGACTGGGCCTATTGATGTCCGGCGCAGTCAAGGAGCATTAACGGCATGGAAACATCACGACTGAGACTCCGTTTTGTAAAAACTGACAACCCACCGGTCTGGGTACGGCCATTAATCCCCGTCCTTGCTCTGGTGGTCACCTTTATCCTGACTTCAGCCCTCATTTTCTGGGCTAACGCCAATCCCTTTGAAACCTACTATCATTTCCTGATTGCGCCGCTGACGACTAAAGTGTCCGCGCTGGAAATATTGGTTAAAGCTACCCCGCTCATGCTCACTGGCGCAGCCGTAACCTTTGCCTTCGCCGCCGGTTACTACAACATCGGCGCGGAAGGTCAGTTGTTCGCCGGCGCAATTGCGGCTGCCGGTCTGGGCGTGGCGATGAAAGAGGTCCCCGCGTTCATCACCATCCCGACGATTGTGATCGCCGGGTTTGCTGCCGGCATGCTGTGGGCAACGATCCCGGCCTTGCTCAAGGTCAAGCTGCAGGTCGATGAAGTGGTGACGACCCTGCTATTGAATTCGGTCATGGGCTTTATCGTCAGCGCGCTGCTGAACGGTCCGTGGCGTGACCCGAACTCAGGTTGGCCGCAATCGCCGGAAATCGGCGCCAGCGCGATCTTCTTCAAACTGATCCCTCGCTCGCGGCTTAATTTAGGCTTTGTGATCGGGATACTCGTCATCCTGGTGCTGTGGTTTGTGCTTACTCGTACCTCCTTTGGCCTGAAAATGCGAGCGGTCGGTTTAGGTAAACCTGCGGCGCGTTTTGCGGGCATCCATGTCGGCCGGACCACCCTGATAGCGGCCTTGGTCAGCGGCGGGATTGCCGGCATTGCCGGTGTGGCTGAGGTTGCAGGCATCCAATACCACCTGATCGGCGATCTCTCGGCCGGGTATGGATACACCGGCATCATCATCGCCACCCTTGGTTCGCTCAACGCAGTCGGGGTGTTTATCGCCTCCCTGTTCTTTGGATTAGTCGATGCAGGCGCGCAAACCGTCAGCCGGGTGCTTGGCGTTCCGGTTTACCTGGGTGAAATTACCCAGGCAACCATGCTGCTCGTGGCGCTTGGCTTCTTCCTGCTCCAACGTTACCGCCTGCGGAGGATGTGATGGAAATCTTCATAATTAACCTCATTGGCGCGACTTTACGCGTCTCCACGCCCATCTTGCTGGCAGCCATTGGTGAGACCTATGCGGAACGCGCCGGGATTCTGAACCTTGGAATCGAAGGCACCATGTTTTTCGGCGCTTTTATCGGTTTCTTTGTGGCGGATAAATCCGGTTCGCTCTGGTTGGGGTTTTTGGTTGCAGTGCTTAGCGGAGTAGTTTTTGGGCTGCTGATGGCGCTACTCACTGTTACCCTGGGCGTCAATCAACACGTCTCGGGTTTGGGAATCACCATGTTATGCACCGGTTTATCCCTGTTTGCCTTCCGCTTGAACTATGGCGGGCGCTCCATTCCCCCATCCATCGAGTCTTTCCAACAACTGGCGCCCTTCAAGAACATTCCCTGGCTCAACACACTTACCGAGCAATACCTGCTTACCTATGTCGCCTTCCTGGTAATTGTGCCGCTGGCCTGGTGGCTGCTTTACCGCACCAGCTTTGGGCTGAAAATCCGCTCGGTGGGTGAAAACCCGGAAGCAGCCGACGCCGCCGGCGTGAATGTGTTCGCGGTGCGTTATGCCGCGCTGGCGATCGGCGGCGGGTTGATGGCTGCCGGCGGCGCTTTCCTCTCGCTGGCCCAACTCGGAGCCTTCACGCATGGCATCATCGCCGGACGCGGTTGGGTAGCCATCGCCATCGTCATCTTCGGCAACTGGAACCCGGTACGCGCCATGTGGGGCGCCTTGATCTTTGGCGGCACCTCCGCGCTGCAGCTGCGTTTGCAAACCATGGGCCTGCAATTGCCCATCCCTTACGAGACCTTTTTGGCTCTCCCCTATATCGTTACCATCATCGCCCTGGTGCTGGCAGGCCGCAATGCTTCTTACCCCGCCGCCTTGCTCAAACCCTACCGGCGTGAGTAACCCATTAACCTTTTATAACCGACTGTTTTACCAGATATCAAAGGAGTTCGGCTATGGAATATAAATATGTTGGCAAAAGTTATATCCGGCCTGATGCCATCAGCAAGGTGACCGGTAAAGCCGTTTACCTGGATGACATCCGCCTGCCGGGCATGCTGCACGCCGCCGTCCTGCGGCCGCAATACGCCCACGCCAAAATCCTATCCATTGACACTTCCGAAGCGGAAAAATGCCCTGGCGTGGTCAAAGTGGTCACCGGAAAGGGCTGCAAGTTCCATTACGGCGACAATATCCGCGACCTGGTACCCATGGCGGATGAAAAAGTCCATTACATCGGTGAACCCGTGGCTGCCGTGGTTGCCGACACGCCCAAACACGCCAAAGATGCTCTTTCCAAAATCCAGGTCAGCTACGATCCGCTGCCGGTTTACATCGACGCCCGCCAGGCGATGAGCGAAGATGCCGTCATCATCCACGAGGACATGGACCAATACTGGACCCTGCCCACGCTCAAAGTAGTCCCCGGCACCAACATCGCCAACGTGTACCAGGTACGCAAAGGTCGCGCCGCTGACGGTTTTGACGAAGCGGAAGTGGTACTGGAAGGCGAATTCAATTACCCCTTCGGCTCCTGCGCGGCCATCGAACCGCACGGCTCGATTGTCTGGTTCAAAGAAGATAAGACCATCGAAGTGTGGTCCTCCTCGATTTGCCCGTTCATCGTGCGCGATGACCTGGCCAACTCCTACGGAGTGCCAGCCTCCGATGTGCGCGTGCATATCCCGGATATTGGCGGCTGCTTCGGCTACAAATCCGACATCACGGTGGAGCAAACCATCGCCTGGATCGCCAGCTTTGTACCCGGCCGGCCGGTTAAATGGGTTTCTTCACGCGAGGAAGATTTCACCAGCACGCTGATCGGTCACGGCATCCGCACCCAGATGAAAATCGGCGCCAAGAGGGATGGCAAGCTGGTTGCGTTGCAGGTGAAGGTGCTGCATTCCAGCGGCGCCTATGCCGACACCGGGGTCAACGTCACCATGGCCGCCACCCACAACTCGACCGGGCCGTATGAATTCGATCACTGCGAGCTGACCGGCTACACGGTGTACACCAACACCACCCCGGTGGGTGCTTTCCGCGGCTACGGCCACCAGGAAGTGCATCTGGCCATCGAGCGTATGATGGACATGCTGGCGCGCAAGCTCAAAATGGACCCCTTTGCGCTGCGTTCGAAGAATTATCTGCATGAGGGCAGCGTCAACGCCCTGGGCGAGCACATGTGGAAGTTCAACGGCGATGTTGCCGCAGCCGCGTCCCGCGTCCAGGAAGTCGTCTTTGGCCACGACAAACCCAAGGAAGACGATACCTATTTTTACGGGCGCGGTTTTGCCGCCGTGATGAAATCTCCCAAGGGCGCACCCTTCTCCACCAAGGGCTGCTACATGAAGATGAATACCGACGGCAGCGTCAACATCAACATGGGTGGCGCGGAGGTTGGTCAGGGACTGCGCACGGTGGTGCGCCAGATCGCAGCCGAAGCCCTCAAGATTGCGCCAGAAAAAGTACGGGTTTACACCGAACTGGATACCCAGTTCTCACCCTATGAATGGCAGACCATCGGTTCGATGTTTACCATGCAGGGCGGACGGGCCATCGTGCGCGCCGCCGACAAGATGATCGCGGTGCTCAAAAACACCGCCGCTCAGGTACTCAAAACTGACGCCGATTACCTGGAATACGACGGCGAATACGTATATCTGAAAGCCGACCCCTACATCAAAGTGGCTGTGACCGAACTGGCGCGCGGCTATATCACCGAAGACGGCATCACCATCGGCGACCTGGCACAGGCCGTATCCGATGCGCGCCTGCCGCGCTACGCGGCCCCGGACAAAAACGGCCAGGGTCCGCTGGGCGTCACCTACACCTTTGGCGCGCAGGGCGCCGAAATCCGCATCGAAAAGAAAACCGGCAAGATCCTGGTCGATCATTTCGCCTCCGTTTTTGATGTTGGACAGGTGATCAACCCGCTGCAAATTCGCGGTTCGGTGCTTGGCGGGGTGAATATCGGCATTGGGGCAGCCTTGTACGAAGAAGTCATCTTCGACGAGAATGGGAAAATCACCAATCCGCAATATTTCCAATACCACGTTCCCACCTACAAAGAAATGCCGAAACAGACCATCGAGTTCCTCGAGACCCCCGACCCAATCGGCGCTTTTGGCGCGCGCGGCATCGGCGAGCACTCGGTAGTTGGCCCGGCTCCGGCGATCCTGAACGCGATTTACGATGCAACCGGCGTAGATTTCTGCGAAATCCCGGTGACACCCGAAAAAATGAAAAAAGCGCTCGAAGCGCTGAAGGAGTACGCATAATGGCTGAAAAAATCGCTTTTACGATCAACGGGCAGCCGCGCAGCGTGGAAGTCGAACCCGACATGATGTTAATCGACGTCATCCGCGACGTGCTGGACCTGACCGGCACCAAACACGGCTGCGACAATGCCACCTGCGGCACCTGCATGGTGATTCTGAATGGCCGGGCAGTCAAAAGCTGCAATACCGTGATCACCAAAGCGGCTGGAGCCGAAATTACCACGGTCGAGGGCCTAGCCAAAGGGATGGAATTGCACCCGGTGCAAACCGCCATCGCTGAATCCGGCGCCGTGCAGTGCGGTTTCTGCACTCCCGGCATCGTCATTGAGTTGGTGGCGATGCTCGACAGCAAACCCAATGCCAGCGAACAGGAATTGGCCAATGCGCTCAACAAACACCTGTGCCGCTGCACCGGTTACGAGCCGATCCGCGACGGCGCGCTGATTGCCCAAAAAGTGGTGCAGGAACGCGCTACAGCAAAAGCATAAGTCATCTACTAGCCGCTCCATCTGTCAGGCGGACGGAGCGGCTTTTACCGCCTTCAATCAAATAACCATTCAGTCTTCGGAGGGAAGCAATGCAGTACGACGTTCTGATCACGAATGCAAAAACACGTTTTTCCGGGGGGAAAACGCTCCAAATTGCCTTGAAAGACGGCAAAATTGCCAAAATCGCTGAAAAAGTGGACGGCGCAACCGCTAAAACGGTGGATGCCGGCGGGCATCTGGTGACCGAATCCTTCGTCAACGGGCACCTGCACCTGTGCAAGGTGTACACCCTGGCGATGATGGATGATGCTGCCATCGCTGCTTACACTGGCGAGTCGATGGGCGGAGCCATGACCGCCATCGAACTGGCCGCCAAGGTCAAAGAGCAGTATGACGAGAAATGGATCATCGAAAACGTGCGTAAGGCGCTCGACCTGGCGGTGAAATTTGGCAACACCCACATCCGCGCCTTTGCCGATACCGACACCAAAGCCCGCCTGGAAGGCGTCAAAGCCCTGCTGCGCGCCCGCGAGGAGTACAAGGACAGAGTTACCCTGCAGGTGGTGGCATTCCCGCAGGATGGCGTTGTGCGCGACCCGGGCGCCGAGGAATACATCGAAGAAGCGCTCAAATTGGGCGCCGATGTAGTTGGCGGCATCCCGTGGATCGAATACACCGACGCCGATGCCCAGGAACACATCGACCGCATGTTCGCCCTGGCGAAAAAGTACAACAAGGACGTGTCGATGCTGATCGACGATGCCGGCGACCCGACCCTCAAGACGCTCGAAATGCTGGCGGTCACCACCATCCGTGAAGGCTGGGAAGGGCGCGTCACCGCGCAGCATTCGCGCGCCATGGCGCTCTACCCGGAACCCTACTACCGCAAGATCGAATACCTGCTGAAACGCGCCAACATCGGCGTGGTTTCCGACCCGCAGACCGGTCCGCTTTACGCGCGGGTTAAGTCGCTGTACAAGGCCGGCGTGCGCATCGCGCTCGGTCAGGACGACATTGCCGACGCCTACTACCCCTTCGGGCGTAACAACATGCTCGAGGTGGCTTTCCTGGCGGCGCACCTGATGTGGATGACCCACCGCGACGAGATGGAAATCCTGTACGACCTGATCACCACCAACGCGGCTGAGGCGCTCAACGTCAGCGGGCACAAGCTGGTGGAAGGCGGTACTGCCGACCTGGTGGTGCTGAATGCCAATTCGGTGTGGGAAGCGCTGTGGAGTCACGAAGCGCCGCTGCATGTCTTCAAGAACGGCGTTGAGCTTACAACGAAATAAACAGATAGTTTGTTGAGAATATGGCAAGGGCGGCTTACGGGCCGCCCTTGCTTGTTAAAGGTTGTTCACGCCGCAATGCTTATGGAGTAGTTGATTCGGCCGCGCCAGGTTGTGAATCTGGCAGTACGGCCTCCATGGCTTTCATCTCCCGGAAGGCAAGAGTCCAGGAGCTGGATGCAAATACTTTAAACCAACCGTTGACGAGGAACAGCGGCAGGAACAGGATGGTGAAGAATAACGGCAGAGCTGCCAGGATGCCAATGATCCAGGTCAACGGGCCGCTGGTAAAGAGACTGGTAATGCCAAAGACAAGCAGGCCGGGGACCGCCCCAACCAGCAGAGCGGGGATCAACAGGACGACATAGGCGGGAATAAGCAGGAAGAACACGATGAATCCGGCAATCGCCGCGCCGATGCCCAGGCCGACCATCACCAGCCACATTAAACCGGCGCTTTTCCAGTTTCGTTTGAACATCAGCCAGCCACGCCGGAAGGATTCACCCACGCTGGCGTTCTCAAGCGCTGCCTGACGGATAAAGAATTCGCGCAGCAGCCCAAGGAATGCCATCCCGATCGCAAAGAGGAAGATAAACACGAAGAGCAGGCCCAGCGCGGCGACTGTACCGAACACGGCTGTAAACTCACTGCCGCCTGTTACGCTCAGGTAAACCGCCAGCCCCACCAGTGCCAAAATCAGGATAAACAGGAAAACTGGAATAAAGATAATCAGATCGATCAGCCACATGCGGAAAGCCGCGCGGGACCAGCCTAACCGCCATCCCTGTGAGAAACTTAGCTTCTGGCCGGTTTGTTCGTGATCATTCACCATGCGCAGAACGGCAGTCTCGGAAATGTAACGTACCAATGCCGTAATAACGCCGACCACCAGGAAGAACAACAGCAAGCCAACACCGATCCAGATAAAGGTGGTGATATGCTGCTCCGGGTTGGTGAACAACGGTTCCAGGTTCTTCTCCGCCCAGTTGTTGAATTCTTCCAACTGCGGCCAGGGTCCTGCGTTCCCCCAATCCCCTCCGTCAAAGTTGTATTGCACCCCATTGCTGCCGCTGCCCCCGGGAAAACTGCCCATGGTGATGGCCAGCAGGACGCCAAAGATCCACAAGACCCGATAACTCCAGAGGATTTGCCAGGCGCGTTTTAGAATTTTTTCGATATCGATCATTTCATTTTCTCCTTATGTATACTTCCGTTTGTGATTTGAACTGATACGGAAGAAGTTAATCCAAATTTATGATAAAGACCGCGATCCGTTCATTTTGATCTGGCGTGATCCGCTCCTGATCCACCAGACTGCCAGCCAGGTCAGGTAGAGCAGCGCAATCGCAGCCTGCCAGATGAATTGACCAAAGATATCCGCCCGCAGAGCACCCAGTCGGTCCAGGAACATCAGCGCGGAAATCTGTGTGCCGTCCAGCGAACTGCCAAAAAGATCGATCACTGTGCTAAACCAGAGGGATGGGGAGGAACTTTGCGAGAAAAATCGCGCGGTGTCTTCGACCAGATTGGCCTGGTTCATTACGGATATCACTCCATTGACCGACAGGAGCGTTTGAATAAAGAACCAGGCGATAAGCAGCACAGCCGGCACAAGCCACCAGAGCAGGCTTACCAGTTTCGCAGGCTTTTCGGTTGGCTCACGGCGCGGCAATTGAAGCGCCAATCGGCCAGTGAACTGCTCAGCGGGTAGAAAATCCGGCGCCGGCGCGGTTTGCAAAAGATGCGAGACCTGCTGCAGCCCTTCGAATTCGCTGCGGCAGATGGCGCACTCCTTCAGATGCGCCTCCACCCTTTGCCGGCGGTGGAGGTTCAATTCGCCGTCCAGGTAAGCTCCCAAATAATCCAGCACATGACCGTTCATATTCGCTCTCCAAATTCCGGCGTAAGAATTTCTCGCAACCGGGTACGGGCATAATTCAGGCGCGACATAACTGTCCCGGCCGGAATGTCCAGCGCGGCAGCAATCTCGGCGTACGAAAGGCCGCCGTACTCACGCAGCACCAGGGTAGCCCGGTTGGCTTCCGTGAGCGAGAGAATAGCCCGCTGGACGGCGGCGCTGCGTTCCCGCTTCAGCAGCACGGCCTCCGGTCCGGCAGCCGGGTCAACCAGCCAGGTTGATTCAAGGCTGGCGCCCGCGCCACGTTCGCGCCGCAATACGTTCAGGGCTGCATTGATGCCGATGCGAAACAGCCAGCTGCGCATGGACGTACCTGCCCGAAAGGCTGACAGGTTAAGCCAGGCTTTGATAAACGTCTCCTGCGCGGCATCCTCTGCCAGCCGCGCGTCACCGCACATGCGGAAGACCACGTTCACCACGCCGGTGTAATGGCTGCGCACCAGCTCCGTGAACGCTTCACGGTCGCCCTGCTGGGCTCTGGCAGTCATTGCGGTCTCGGTTTCCACTTTTTGGGCTGCAAGCACGTCCTGATCCTGTTCCTTTCAACCCTATTAACGTAATACGAGATTATTTTATTCGGAATAAGGAAAAAGACTTTCGTTGGGACGGTTCGCGTACCGCCCCTGCAATGCGGTTCAACAAAATGCGTGTGTGATATAATTTACACGCGCTTGGGGCCCGCTGCTCAGCGGCAACGGCTGAAGCAGGTTTCATTCTTTTGTAGGGGCATAGCGTCATAAGAACGCTTACCCATCCATGATCCAAGAGCTATGCCCGACTCGAAAGCCAGTCGTTTCTCGAACTTTGTTAATTGCATTACCCCTGTGGGGCCCGTAGCTCAGCGGCAGAGCGCGCGGCTCATAACCGCTTGGTCGATGGTTCGAATCCATCCGGGCCCACAAAAATTATTAGTCGCTGGTCCCCATTGAGGGGATGATATTCGAATCCATCCGGCCCCACAAAAAAGTTGGTCGCTAGCCGGAATCCAACAAGCATTATTGATATTTATTGACAAAGTTGTCTAGTTGGTTATAATGTAGGTAATAATTCCCTAATTATTATAAACAGGGTCGGAGTGTATTAGGGAAGGGTAGCGATTTACGAGGGTGGCGTTGGCATCATGCCAAGCTCGCCAATTTCCAGTTGACTGGGGCAGCGCCGTTGTGATTCACTCCGGGGCGACTTGGATTGGAATAAAGCACGATCATGAAACGTAAATTCTATATTTGGGGCGTATTTTTTACCCTCAGCCTCCTGGCCGTCATTTTGGTGGCTACGAATATGATGGCGCGTGGCGCTTCCCCGGCGGCCAGCCTCCCTCCAACGGATTTGCCCCCCAGCGCGCAAACCCAGATAGCCAGGCTGGCTCAGACGCAGGAAGCAGAAGTTCAATCCTTGACCCAGGCGGCTTCGATGGCAGCAGCGTCCCAGGTTCCCAATCCGACGGCGACTTCCGGGTTGCCCAACCCGACCTATTTCCCGCCTTTCAAAGCCACACAGCTTTCAGCGATGATCCAGACGCAACAGGCAGCCAGATTATTGCCTACAGTAGATCTACAAGATGCGTATCCAAATTTACATCAGCCTCTCAACCCCGAAGGTATACTTGACCAAAAACGAAGCGGGAAATTGGCCGGCTACGGCATCGTCACCGATTGGCCAGCGCCAATTTTTATGCATGGCCCGAATGTAGGCAAATATGAAATTCACGATGGGGCTTGGAAAGAAGACCGGTATGACTCGTTTATCACGATCTGGTCCGGCTACCTTCGCGATTCGCCTGAGCAAGGGATTGTTTATGTCGCCATCATGCCTCACTACAATCCCAATCAAAAAAGTTATGCCTTTCAAAGCCCGGAGGCCGCCGGGGATTTGCGCATCACCGGTGCGGTAGGCGAGCGGCTTATTCTCAACGCTGCGCAAGGGAAGACTTTCTATTTCGACGTCGCCTCCCTGTCTTTCATCGGCAATTTAGCAGAGCAGGTGCCCACGGCCACACCGGTTCCAACCAGAACACCTTATCCTTTCTCAGATACCATAGATGATGCTCCGAATTTCCCATTTGAAGTTGACACTAATCAGCAAAAAAATAGTAATAATTTGAATTTCGCAATCAGTTCTCCCACCGACTTCGACTGGTTTCGCTTCTATTCGGTGAAACCCGGTATGATTACCGTTTCCCTGGTCCGGCTGGCGGGTAGCTACGGATTACGGCTCGTACGGATTACAGATACCCTCAAGGGTGGTGAGATCGTCGGAGAGGACGTCACTCCAGGACAGGGCAGAAAGGAAGTGACGCTGACAGATGCGCCTGCCGGTGATTACCTGGTGCGGGTGTGGAGCCTGGATGGCTCCTTTAGCGCGGACCAGCCTTATATCCTGCGCTTCGACGCGCCCACCCCGGAGAAGGTGACCCCCATTCTGGAGTGCGTGGCAGACAACGGAGATGGAACCTATACGGCGCGCTTCGGCTACGACAATCCCAATCCCTTCGTGGTGGTGGTTCGCGCCGACCGTGACAACTCCTTCCAACCACCCCCGGTATTCCGTACCGGCCAACCCGAATCCTTCGCCCCCGGGCGGGTGGTCGATTGGTTTGGCGTGCTGTTCGATGGCACTGGGCTGACCTGGGTTCTGGATGGGCACGCGGTGACGGCCAACCGCAATTCGCCACGGTGCCCATAGGTCTCCATCGTTCTGCGTACGGGTAGGGAGACAGGAATTATTTGCATGGTCTATGGTTAGAATCCACTCAAACCCGAAAAACGCAAATATCCTTTGTCATCCTGAGCGAGCGGTTTGTGCGATGCGAAGGATCTCGCCTACTGGCCCGAGATGCTTCGGGCTAAAAAACCAGCCCTCACTCACAGAGTGCCCTGTGGGCAGCATGACATAAGTGGGATTCTTTTGCGAAATTATCCAATCTCACCGTCACATAAATTGCAACTGGGCAGCATTTCTGCCGCCCAGTTGTGAAAAATTACCGAATCATCCGCTTTACGGCCCTTGTACTATCCTGCTTTCCACAAACGCCGAGACCGGCGAGTGAAGGCCGATGTAATCCACCGTCACCTGCATCAGGTCGTCGCCTGGCTGCAGCACATTGGTGCCTGCGGCAAAAGCGGTGTAGCCGTCGCCGCCGGTCCACATGAAGTCATTGGTCACCAGGCGGATGCTGTCGCCGGTTCCAAGCAGCGTCAGCGGACCGGCCACCGGCCCTTTCCAGACGTTATCTACCACCGCGGTTAAGCCGCTGCAATGGAACTCGACCTTCAAGCCTGAAACCTGCGGGAAGCGCCCGGTAGCGATTGCCGGGTTGCATACCGGGCTGAAACCGTTGGTGAGCGCTTCGATCAGCTTCTCATAGGTCAAGGTGAAGATGACCGTGCGGTTGTTAAACGGCAGCACCGCGAACACTTCGCCCCAGGTGATTTCGCCTACGGCTTCACCGGCGCTGGGAGGAGACATATTCAGGTCGGCGCGCAGGCCGCCCGAATTGGTGTAGGCCGCGTCGATGCCAGGGTATTTCTCGAGCATGGCGTCCGCTACCATGTTGCCCATGGCTGACTCGTTCAAGCGAGTCGGGTCGCGTTTGATGTCAACCGCCTGCATACCGATCACCTGGTTGCGCAATACGGCGGTCTCTGCGTTGGCCGCGTCAACGATAGCCTGAACAGCCGGATCCTGGGCAACGCCCAGCGTCCAGGCAGTGCGGTTGGCGCCGCCAGCCCAGACCACGTCACCGCCCGTGACCAGCAACTGGGCGACCGAATACGTCACGCCGGCATTCAGCCCTTCGGTGACCAGAATGTTGCCAACCATCAGGTTGGACACCTTATGTGTGTGCCCGGCCAGGATCATATCGACGGTGGTATCCTGCAGGTCTTCGGCAATATCCACGATGGGCCCAGCCCAGTCCACAGCCGGAAGGCCGTTGATGGCGTTTGCGCCGAGGGCAGCCCCTTCGTGAATGACCACTACCTGCACGCGTACGCCCAGGCTAGCCAGCCATTGGGATTCGACTTTGATGCGCTCTACGGCAGGCAGGAAGCTTAATCCGGCTGTCGCGCCGGCTGAAACCAGTTCAGGCGTATTCTCCAAAGCCGCGCCAATCACGCCGACCTTCACGCCGTTGACCTCAAAGACCTTGCTGGTATGCACCCAGTCTGGGGTCAGACCAGTGACCGCATCCACAATGTTAACCGCCAGGAAGGGGAAGTCGGCGCGCGCCTGGTGAGCCAGCAAACGAGCCAGACCGTAGTCGAACTCATGATTGCCGTAAGAGGTGGCATCCATGCCCCAGGCGTTCTCGACATCGATTGCCGGCATATCCTGCAGCAATCCTGAGTTGGCGGGTGAGGCGCCGACATTATCGCCGGCCGCCAGCAGCAGCGCCGGGCCTGGCAATGCAGCCGCATCCTCGGCAAACATCGTTCCCAGAATAGCTGCGCCGCCGACAGCGGTGTTTATGCCATCACTCGACAATGTGGATGGGCTAAGCTGCCCGTGGAAATCGTTCAATCCCAAGATCGTGACGGGCTTCAAGCGGCTGCCGCCGTCGAAAATTTCCGTCAAAACTCGACCCTGAGACTGCTGCGGCTCCGGCACCTTCAGCAGGAAGGCGATGGTTGGCGCCAGGTCGATGGTGCGCAGGTTATCGAACATGCCGTGGGTGATGTCCTCACCGCCGGCAAAGAACGCTGCCCGCATGTTGATATTGGCATCCAGGTTTTGCACATCCGGGATATACCCGTGCTGCCCAAAGAAGGCTGAAAGCGCAAACTGCGTCCCAGGAGTGGCCGCATCGAACTGATACGGCGGGTAAGAGAAGGCCACCACATCACCGGTGCGGGTCGGATGCGCCATGTTGGCGGTGCTGTCCGGTCCGTTGGGGATATAGCGCGCCTCGGCCTTAGTGAAGACGCGGTCGATGACCGTCCATCCCTCGGGCGCAGCGTCGCTGGTCCAATCGTTTGGATCAGTCAGCCCGGCGTAAGCGGACTTGATCATAGTGACCGTGGCAGTGTAGTCAGCCGCGGCTACCTGGGTCAAACCGCCGCCTGTCGGTTCGCGGCCTGCCAGGTTGATATAAATCTGAACTGTGCCGCCAGCCCAACAGGCCTTGGCCTTGCCGATGGTCTCACCAGTAGCCGGGCGGCAGTTGGAGGTTTGTGGTTTGGAGAGCAGCCCCAGGTTCACCAGCACCTGACTGGCATCGATCGCCAGGAACTGCGGCGCAAAGCCGTGGTCGGACGAAACAAAAGTTGTGACTTTACTGGGCATGAAGGATTGAATCAGCGCCAGCGTGCTATCCGCCCCGCTATATGCGCGCGCCAGGTAACCCTCACGCTGAGCCAGCAGACCGTCCGGCGTGCCATTAACCTGCACGTCATCGAATGCCGGGTTGGGATCGCCGTTTGGCAGGGTTTCGGTTACCAGGGAAAGGAATTGGTGCTGGAACTCATCCGTGATCGGGTAACCCGCCAGGACTAGATCGGGTTGGTATTTTTGCATGATGTATTCGATCAGGGGATGGTGTCCGGTCTCCCAGTACAGCCCTTGTTCGACATAGGTATCCTCGGAAACGATGCCCGCTTCCAGAATGGCGAAGTCGGCAGCGGTCGAGACCGGGAAATTGGTGGCGACGAATTCAGCAAAGTCGCCGGTGAACCCAGGCTCGCCCGGCCAACCCGGCCAGGAGGCGTTAGCGCGCGTGACCGAGGTGTGGAACAAGCGCACCATCGAGAGGTCGTCGGACAATTCCTCGACCTTCACCAGGAATCCGGCGGTTAATCCGGCCAGCCCGCCGCCAACGATTTTAACTTTGACATCGCCCCACTCGCCTTTTTCAAGCGTGGCAACTGCCTTTGTACCGTCCTTGGCGAACAATGAGGGTACGAACATGACCAGGTCATAATTGACAACCGCATCATCGGTAGAGTCAAAAATATAGGCGTCCAGCCCATATTTATCGACCCCGAAATCAATTACTCGCAGGCGCATTTCCATGGCCGGGCTGTAGCTGGTGGGAACATTTACCCAACCCGCTGCGGCCGCTGGTGATGCACCTGGAAAGGCAGTCTGACCGGCAAACCCGGCCGGGTGGTCAAACTGCAACCCGAAAGCGGCTACAAAGGCAGCGCTATCGGTCGGTGAGACGTAGTTGGTGGCGACTCCGCGGCCAGACAGGAAGGCGCGAAAGTCGATCGTCGGTCCGAAGGTGGTAGCATTGCGACCGCCGGCCCATTCGATTTGGGCAACT
>MGMG01000091.1 GCA_001796355.1 Chloroflexi bacterium GWB2_54_36
GATGACCACATCATCGGGGTCCTTGGCATGCGGAATTGGCCGCTGCTCAAATTCAATCCGGCCGACATCTTTCATAACCAGTGCTTTCATCGTGTCCATATTGCTTCTCCTTGGTGGGAATTAATTTGCGGGTAAGAACTTTAGTGTTCTTTGGGCGAGGCGGCGGTGGAATTGCGCACCAACAGCCTGCCTTTGAGGATGATTTCTTTGGGTTGAAAAACTTTACCGTCCGGGCTGGAATGTAGCAGGTCGAGCAGTAACCTCGCAGCTTCAGTCCCAATAGATTGCTTGGGCTGGTCGAATGTGGTCAGGGGGGGATGGGTGTAGGCGGAAAAGATAATGTTATCGAAGCCGGTGATGGATATGTCGTCAGGGACGTTCAACCCGGCCCGCCGGCAGCCTTTCAGCACCCCAATCGCCAGCATGTCGTTGAAACACACAATTGCGGTGGGAGGCTGCTTCAGGTTGAGGAGGTAATTCGAGTCGTCCATGCCGAATTGCGGGCTGTTGCCAGCCACATGATGGATGTATTCCGCTGGTACGGGCAGGCCAGCGGATTGCATTTCGGCCTTGAAACCCGTTAACCGATCCAGGGTAGTGCGGCCTGAGAGCGAATTGCCCAGGTAAGCGATTTTACGGTGACCAAGATCGATCAGGTGGCGGGTGATCTGGCGGCTGCCGTCCACGTCATCATGGAAGATCGAGTAATGAAAATTTTCGGCGCCCTGGTGGTTGACCACCACGATCGGGAAACCGTATTCCAATAACTGGCGGCCCTGGTCGGGGGAGAATGACGAGGAGCAAATAATCACACCATCGGTGCGGTGTTCCATCATCGCCTGGACAATTTTTTGTTCCCGCGCCGGATCGTGCTGTGAGGCGGCAATAAACAGACGGTAACCAGATTCCTGGGCGGCTTCCTCGATGCCGAACACAATTTCGCTAAAAAACGGATCATCGATGCTGCTGACGATCACCCCCAGCACCTGGGAACGGTTCGTTTTCAGGCTGCGAGCTGCGGCGCTGGGTAGATAGGCCATTTCAGCGGCAGCCTGCTGGATGCGTTTGGCGGTCGCAAACGAGATCAGCGGATCGCCGCGCAAGGCGCGGGAAACAGTGGAGTGCGACACCCCGGTGCGTTTGGCAATATCTTTAATTGTCGTGGTCATGGGAAAGAGAGCCTCGTTTGCACACGTGTGCATAATACTGTTCATAGTTTACACAGGATCGAGAAAAAAGTCAACTCAGCATGGTTGGTAACCATCTCTACTACTGAATTAAGGGCAGCAGGTTTATACTGGGGGTAAATACCACTATCCAGGCGGTTATCCAAATATTCTAGGAAGAGATCCATGCCAACAACTTCGAAGCACTATGACGTAATCTTTGCCGGAAACTACACCAAGGACACCATCATCACCCCGGATGGTACGCGCTATGTAGATGGCGGCGGAATGAATTATGCCGCCCATGCAGGTGCGCGGCTTGGGATTAAAGCTGCGGTGGTAACCCGCCTGGCGCGGGAGGATGAGCATGTGGTCAAGGCGATCCGCGCGAACGGCATCGACTGTTACCCTTTTTATTCGCCGGCATCGACGCTGCTGACGCTTGAATATAAGACCCATGATGTGGATAAGCGCAATTTGTACGTCAAAGCAACCGGTGGGACGATCCGGGCTGAACACCTGGACGGATTGGAAGCCAAAGCCATCACCGTCAGCCCAAGCATCCGCGGAGAGGTCGAGCCGGAGTTTTTTGAGGAAATGCAGAAACGAAATGGGTTAATTCTGGCAGCGGATGTTCAGGGGTTTGTGCGGGTGCTGCGCGGAGAAGCGCTGGTGTATGAGCCCTGGGAGGATATGGGGCGGGTGCTGAGGGATTTGGACATCCTGAAATCGGACGCGGTCGAGGCCCAATTTCTGACCGGAGAAACGGACATCGAAAAAGCGGCAAAATTCTACGCTGACCTGGGCGCGAAGGAGATCGTCCTGACCCACAGCGAAGGGGTCTTGATTCATGCTGAGGGCAAGTTTCACCACTATCAATTCCACTCGCGATCCATGGCAGGCCGCAGTGGGCGGGGAGATACCTGCCTCGGTTCCTATGTTTCCATGCGCCTGAGTATGCCGCCGGTAGATGCCGGAAAGTGGGCAGCCGCAGCGACCAGCCTCAAGGTGGAAAGACCCGGACCCTTCGACCGTCCACTGGATGAAGTAGAAACCTTTATCCGGCTGCATTACAACCATGGTACAAGCTGAAGTTCGGCAAGCCCAAATTGAAGCCAAAAGGGCGCGGCTAACCAGTGATTACCCGGCGCTCTGGAAACACCTTATAGATGAATGGAGATCACACTCCAAAGAGGGCCGGGTCTGGTTGACATACTCAGCTATCTATTTATCCTGAACCAACCCTATCCGTATGACCTTTATCCCTGATTGTTGTGTTTTTCCACCAACCTTATTGTGAGATAATGCCATCAGGCATTCAGGCAACAAATGACTGTGGAAAAGACAGCGATCCCCCTTCCAAAAATTCAACCGACCTCTGTTCCGCTTTTCCAATTGCTTTGGCGGGTTTACGGCTATCTGCGTCCATACTGGAAGCAGACCGTGGGGGCGTATGCCTCACTGCTGGTTATTTTGGGATTAAACACTTTGATCCCGCAGTTTATTCGCTGGATTATCGATACGGGGGTGGAAGGTAACCAGCCGAAGGTTTTAACCTGGTCGGTGTTGGCGCTGCTCGGCCTGACCCTGGTCAAAGGGGTGTTGAACTATTTCGAAGGAACTTTGAGCGAGGTCGCTTCGCAAAATGTGGCCTTTGACCTGCGCAATGCCATCCAAAAAAAGCTAACCCAGCTATCGTTTTCCTTCCACGATCAATCCGAGACCGGAGAGCTGCTTTCCCGCGCCGTCCAGGATGTCGAACGCATCCGCTTTCTGACCGGGCGCGCAACCATCCGCATCCTGGATGGCGCGCTGTTGCTGATTGTTACTGCAGTCGTCATGCTGGTCATGGATTGGAAGTTGGGCTTGCTGGTACTGGTAACCATGCCGGTGCTGGTGTACCGCGCGCTGCATTTTGGTTCCCGCTTCCGTCCCCTTTCGTTGTTGTTGCAAAAGCAACTGGCGGGGTTGACGACCGCCATTGAACAAAACCTGCGCGGCATGCGTGAGGTCAAGGCCTATGTGCAGGAAGATGCCGAGATCGAGCGCTTTGACTGCGAAAACGACCGTTGGTTCGAACTGTCCGCCCGGTCGGCGCAGCTACAGGCGGTCAACCTGCCCCTTTTGTTCCTGATCGCCAACATGGGCACGGTCGCCATCATCCTTTATGGCGGCTCCCAGGTCATTAATGGCCAGCTGACGATCGGCGAGATTATTGCTTTTATCACCTATCTGGGACAGCTGATCGAGCCCGTCCGGCGTCTGGGAATGATCATCCCGGCGGTAGCCATTGCCGGGTCAGCAGCGGAACGTATCTTTGACACCCTGGATACCGTGTCCGAAGTGCGCGACGAACCAGGCGCCGTTCCTATGACTGAGATAAAGGGCGGAGTGGTGTTTGAATCCGTTTCTTTCAGCTACGGTGCCAAAAAAGTTCTTAACGGCGTTGATTTCACCGTCATGGCCGGCCAAACCGTGGCTCTTTTAGGCTCGACCGGCTCGGGCAAGTCCACCATCATCAGCCTGATTCCAAGATTTTACGATCCGACTGAAGGGCGCATCCTGATCGACGGCAGCGACATTCGCAAAGTCACCCTGCATTCGCTGCGCAGCCAAATCGGCATTGTCATGCAGGATGCTACCTTATTCGCTGGCTCGTTCCGTGAAAATATTGCCTTCGGCAGCGAGACGGCGACCGAAGCTGATATTGTCAGCGCGGCGCAAGCTGCCCAGGCGCATGAATTTATCATCCGCAGCCCGCAGGGGTATGGCTCCCGCATTGGGGAACGCGGAGTCACCCTATCCGGCGGTCAGCGGCAGCGGCTGGCGATTGCCCGCGCACTGCTGCTGGATCCTAAAATCTTGATCTTGGACGATGCCACGGCGTCGGTGGATGCTGAAACTGAACATCTGATTCAGCTGGCATTTCAGAATCTCATTCGCGGGCGCACCACATTCGTGATCGCCCACCGACTGAGCACCGTGCGTAATGCCGATTTGATCCTGGTCATGGAAAAAGGGCGCATCAGCGCCAGCGGCACTCATGAGACGCTGTTCGTATCATCGCGCCTGTACAGCGAAATTTACAACCGCCAATTGGTGCGTAAGGAAGCGCTGTCATGAGCTTCTCGATTGGAAATGTATCACCTGGGATGGGTCCACGGGATGCGCTGGACCGCTACGGCAGCGCCAACCGGGAAAATACCGGCAAATTCAACCCACATGTGATCCGCCGCCTGCTGGCATATTTGCGCCCGCACACCTGGAAAATGATGATCGCTCTGGTGCTGACACTGGGCGAATCCGGATTGACTCTGTTGACGCCGTACCTGACCAAGGTTGCCATCGATCAGTACATCACCCCCAGGGATGCCAGTGGGTTGTGGGGCATCGCGGCGATCATCACCGTATCATTTATTGCCCTGTTCTTTGTGAGCGCCGGTCAGCGCTATCTGCTTTCATGGGTGGGGCAAAAAGTGCTGGCAAAGATCCGCAGCGACCTATTTCGTAAATTGCAGCGGCTGCAGTTGGGCTACCACGACAACCACATCGTTGGCGTGACGGTCTCGCGGGTGATGAACGACGTTGCCGAGATCAACGAGCTTCTTTCGCAGGGAGTGATCACATTGGTCGGCGACTTGATTGTGCTGGTGGGCATTATCATCATCATGTTGACAATGAGCCCAAGACTGGCGCTGATCACCTTCACCGTTTTGCCGCTTATCCTTCTGGCGACCTGGGTCTTCTCGCGCTATGCCCGGGCATCCTTCCGCGAGACGCGCTCCAAAATTGCGGCCGTGGTTGGCGACCTGGCAGAGGACATCAGTGGAATGCGCGCCATTCAGGCTTTTGCGCAGGAGAAAGCCTCGCAGGAGCGCTTCGAGCGGGTCAACCGCGAAAACCGCAAGGCATACATCAACGCCATGTCACTGTCTTTTATTTTCCTGCCGACCATCGAATTTCTTGGGATGGTGGCGACCGCGATTGTGTTGTGGTTCGGCGGGCGCTTCGTCCTTGCAGAGGCGGTGACGTTGGGAGTGATGGTGGCGTTCCTATCGTATGTGACCCGCTTCTTCCAGCCAATTTTGGAAGTAAGCCGCCTGTTTACCACTTTTCAGTCAGCCATGGCAGGTGGTGAGCAGGTGGTCAAGCTGCTGGATACGCCGGTGGAGATCGCCGATCTGCCGGAAGCCAGAGAAATGCCGCCGATCAGCGGCAAAGTCGAATTCGACCATGTGGTTTTCCGCTACAAGCCGGATGCTCCGTTGGTGATCGATGACGTCAGTTTCACCATCCAGGCCGGCAGCACAGTGGCACTGGTCGGACCGACCGGCGCCGGAAAAACCTCAATTGCCAACCTGCTCACGCGGTTCTATGACATCCAGTCCGGCGCCATCCGCATCGATGATAGCGACATCCGCACCATGACCCAGGCATCGTTGCGACGGCAAGTGTGCGTAGTGTCGCAGGAACCGTTCCTGTTCCCCCGCACCCTAGAGGAGAACATTCGCTACCACAGCCCAAATGCCACCCATGCGGCGGTTGAAGAGGCTGCCCGGCAAGCCAATGCCCATGACTTTATTAGCGCCTACCCGGCCGGTTACCAGACGCGCGTACAGGAAGGCGGCGTGAATTTATCCGTTGGGCAGCGCCAATTGATCAGCATTGCCCGCGCCATCCTGGCGAAACCACGCATTCTGATTCTGGATGAAGCCACCGCCAACATCGATACCGTCACCGAAGCAGCGATTCAGCAGGCGTTGGAACGCTTACTGCACGGACGCACAGCTATCGTCATCGCTCACCGCTTGAGCACCGTCCGCAACGCCAACTGGATTTACGTGCTGGATCATGGAGAAATTGTCGAACAGGGCACGCATGCCGAGCTGCTCGACCACGGAGCGTTGTATGCCCAACTCTATGCGCGGCAGTTCACCAACTCGGATAACGACAGGGCAGAGTAGGGAACGGTCTTGGCCGTTCCCTACAACTTTTCGAAGAAGGTTGCTAATACCTACAAAATCCTCTCCCCGCCAGTAGGGG
>MGMG01000092.1 GCA_001796355.1 Chloroflexi bacterium GWB2_54_36
CAAGGCAACAAATCCTTCTACGAAGAGGTCTTTTTATGGATGAACTGGTTGCACTGGTCGTCAAAAAGACGGGCTTGTCCGAAGAAGTTGCCCGCAAAGCAGTCGCGACTGTGATCGATTTTCTCAAGAAGAAATTACCGGCGCCAGTTGCTGGCCAAATCGATCTGGTCCTGGGGAAGGGCGGTGGTAAAGAAGCCCTGGCCAAAGGCTTAGCCAACCTCACCGGCAAAAAGTAAACCTGACAAAAATCCATCATATCCACTTCAATTTTTCATATTCAACAGAGAGGGAAAAATGACTGCATTAAGCAAAATCGAAGGGATTGGGCCTAAATACCAGGCTGATTTAAAAAAAGCCAACATCGCCTCAGTTGAAGGACTGTTGAAAGCCGGCTCGACCCCCAAAGGCCGCAAAGAGCTGGCTGAAGCCTCTAAAATCAGCGACAAATTGATCCTCGAATGGGTTAACCATGCCGACCTGTTCCGCATCAAGGGTGTCGGCGAAGAATATTCCGACCTGCTCGAAGAAGCCGGCGTGGATACCGTGGTCGAATTGGCCAAGCGCATTCCCGCCAACCTGGTCGAGAAAATGGCCGAAGCCAATGCCGCAAAAAAGCTGGTGCGCCAGATGCCAACCTTGAAGATGGTCACCAACTGGGTCGCACAGGCCAAGGCGCTGCCCCGGGTTGTGCAATACTAGCCCCCTCGCCATTGATATTCTTATGGAGAAGCGCCGGTTGAATCCCCGGCGCTTCTCCTTTTTGTCTCAGTCTCCAGCCCTCGCCTGTTTGTCACCCTGAACGCAGTGAAGGGTCTCTCGGTTAGGCGCCGAGATGTTTCGCTACGCTCACTCACAGAGTGCCCTGTGGGCAACATGACACATCTTGTCGCACTGCCTGAAGGGTACTCTGCGAATGTACGCAGCAAAGGGTCTTCCATCCGGCTCAGAGATGCTTCACTTCGTTCACTCGCAGAGTGTCCCACCCAAGGGGTTCTCTGTGAGTGCGGACAGCATGACAAAATACTTTACCTGGGTAACACGACAAATTAGCCAAACGAATAGCGTAGGTTGGGTTGAGGGGCTATGACTGCTGGTTTTTAGGTCAATAGAATTGCCCCGAAACCCAACTTTTAGACCCAATCTGACGATGTTGGGTCTCAGGGACAGCCATTGAGATATTTCGCTACAGGGGCTGTCCCAAAAGCGGGCGGGCGTGGAAACCCGCCCCTACCTGTACAAGGGGATGGGTTCCACCCTATCCCGCATATACGGTGGAATAAATGACAAATTTATTCTTTTGAGACAGCCACCCAGAGTACTGAAAGCTCTCAACTTTGAATACAGGAAGGATAGAGATTCTTCGCCTTCGGCTCAGAATGACAGGGGTATTTCACCAAAGAGAACGTTGGAGGCTGCTAGCCGTCCAATATTTGCAATTGCCCCAACGCTGAGATTCGCGTATCATCATTGTATAAAATTCCTACGCTAATATCCGGCCCAGAGGAGGAACCTTCCGATGAGTTTTACAATCACCTGGTACGGCCATGCGGTACTGGCACTCGAAACGGGCGGCTTTCATGTGCTGGTTGACCCTTACCTGAAGGACAACCCGGCAGCGACTATCACTCCCAACAAAGTAGCCGCAGACTTTATCCTGGTAACCCACGGACATGGCGATCATGTTGGCGACACGGTCGAGATCGCCAGACGCACCGGAGCAACAGTGATCAGCAACGCCGAGATCAGCAAGTGGATGTCCGCTAAAGGGCTCAAAACCCATGCACAGCACATTGGCGGCGGCTACCACCACCCGTTCGGCTACCTCAAATTGACCCTGGCACTGCACGGTTCGATGCTGCCCGACGGCAGCAACGGCGGCAACCCAGTCGGCCTGCTGCTGACCACCCTGGACGGTCAAAAAATCTACATGGCGGGCGACACCGGCCTGTTCGGTGACATGCGCCTGATCGGCGAGGAAGGCATCGACCTGGCTGTGCTGCCCATTGGTGATAATTTCACGATGGGGCCGGTGGATGCGCTGCGGGCGGTCAAATTACTGCAGCCGGCCCACGTCATCCCGATGCACTACAACACCTTCGATGTGATCCAGCAGGACGCACCCGCCTGGGCGCGCCTTGTGGAACAAGAAACCAGCGCCAAAGTCCATTTATTGAAACCCGGTGAGAGCCTGACGCTATAGAACGTTTTCTGGTCAGGCGTACTTGCAGAAGATCAACCTGATAGGTTTTGAGTGATCTTTCAGGCTAACATACGATAATTGCCGGTCCAGCGACCGCGCAAGCCTATCACTCTGTGAGTATTTGCCGCCAAATGACTGCACCCCAGCCGCCAAAATTTCATCAACTTACACCCCGGCAGCGCCAGGATTGGATCGCGCAGCACACCGGTCTTGACCGCAGCGCGCTGGACGCCTTCACCCAGGGTGCTGGCCTGACGCTTGAGCAGGCCGACCACATGATCGAAAATGTAGCCGGGCTGTATGCGTTGCCGGTTGGCATTGCCCAGCATTTTATCGTCAACGGGCGCGAAGTGCTGGTGCCGATGGTAATCGAAGAGCCTTCGGTTGTGGCGGGCGCTTCGTACATGGCCAAGCTGGCGCGAGCCGCCGGCGGCTTTACCACCTCCACGGACGCGCCGGAGATGATCGGGCAAATTCAGATTCTGGATATCGCAGACCTGCCGGCTGCCCGCCAGCGGCTGCTAAACCACAAGACTGAACTGCTGCAGGAAGCAGCCCAATTCGATCCGGTATTGATCAGCCGCGGCGGCGGCCCGCGTGACCTGGAAGTACGCCTGATCGAAGAGTCGCCCATAGGCCCATTCCTGGTGCTGCATCTGATTTACGATGTACGCGACGCCATGGGTGCCAATGCGGTCAACACCGCGCTCGAACGCCTTTCACCGCGCGTCGAGTCTATTTCCGGCGGCCGAGTGCACCTGCGCATCCTCTCCAACCTGGCCGATCGCCGCCTGGCGCGGGCTGCAGTCACCATTCAACTCGACCAACTGGCCTTCGGTCAGTTTTCCGCTGAAGAGGTGCGCGACGGCATCATCGAAGCCTGGGCGTTTGCCGCGGCCGATCCCTACCGCGCGGCCACCCACAACAAGGGCATCATGAATGGCGTGGATGCGGTAGTCCTGGCAACCGGCAACGACTGGCGCGCCATCGAAGCCGGGGCGCATGCCTATGCGGCTCGCAGCGGACGCTACACCAGTCTTTCCACCTGGGGCAAGGACGCAGCCGGTAACCTGACCGGGAGGTTGGAAATGCCGCTGGCAGTCGGAATCATTGGCGGCGCCACCCGGGTACACCCCGGCGCGCAGGCTGCATTGAAACTGATGGGCGTCACCACCGCCGCTGACCTGGCGGAGATCATTGTCTCGGTTGGGCTGGCGCAAAACCTGGCAGCCCTGCGCGCCCTGGCAACCGAAGGGATCCAACGCGGGCACATGGCGCTGCATGCCCGGCAAATCGCGATCGCCGCCGGCGCCATTGGCGACCAGATCGACCAGGTAGCCGACCAGATGGTGCAAGAGCAAAACATCCGCGTCGAACGCGCTCAGGAGATATTGCTGCAATTGGAAAAGAAAAATTAACCACGGAGACACGGAGTTCACGGAGAAAACCCTTTATAGAGCAAAAGAAAGATCAACTACGGGAAAAACCTCTTTTGGGTGAAAGAAAAACCAAATTCGGAGATTTGTAGATGCTTTACCTTGAGGACTTGACTGAAAAAATCAACGGAGCAGCGATAGAAGTGCATCGAACCCTGGGGCCAGGTCTGCTTGAATCTGCCTATCAAGAGTGTTTAGCCAGAGAATTAACCTTAAGGAAAGTACCTTTTGAAAAGGAGAAAAACCTGCCGGTTGAATATAAAGGCGTTCACGTTGATGGCGGTTATCGAATAGATTTCTTGATTGACAATCAAGTTATTGTAGAGCTTAAGGCAGTCGAGGCTGTTCTTCCTATCCATAGAGCACAGCTCATAACCTACCTTAAATTAACCGGCCACAAAGTGGGCTTGTTGATCAATTTCAATGTCCGGCAACTTATCAAGGGCATCGAAAGATTGGCAAATTAACCAATGCCTGTCGATCCATCTTTTCTTTGGCATATTTTTACACCTTTATGCTCTTCTCTGTGCCCTCCGTATCTCCGTGGTTCAACCCTTTGACTTTGATCTTCTCCTAAAAATGTTCTTCTCCGTGTCCTCCGTGGTGAAAGATTTTGATCTTCTCTTCCAAAAGCTCTTCTCCGTGCTCTCCGTGTCTCCGTGGTTCAGATCTTTGATCTTGATCTTTTCTTCCAAAAGCTCTTCTCCATGGTGAATCTTTCTTTTCGAGGTAATTATGGAAAATCATGAACACACTCCCCTGCTGCACAAACCTGACCGCCCGGTAGGCATCATTGGCTACGGCGCATACGTCCCGCGTTACCGCCTGCCCGCCGCCGAAGTCTCGCGCATCTGGAAGGGCGGCAAAGAAGCCGGTCCCATCAAAGAGAAATCGGTGCCGGGAGTCGATGAGGATGTGATCACCATGTCGATCGAAGCCTCGCGCAACGCGCTCAAACGCGCACGCATCGACCCGCAGGAACTGCGCGCGGTGTGGGTCGGCTCGGAGTCGCACCCCTACGCGGTCAAACCCAGCTCGACCATTGTGGCTGAGGCCATTGGCGCGCCGGTATCGATCCAGGCCGGCGACTGGGAATTCGCCTGCAAGGCCGGTACCGAGGCGATGGTGGCTGCCATGGCCATGGTCGGCGCCGGTATGGGGCGCTACGCGCTGGCCATCGGCATGGACACCGCCCAGGGCCGCCCGGCGGATGCGCTGGAGTACACCGCCGCGGCCGGCGGTGCGGCCTTCATCCTGGGGCCGGCTGCCGAATCGCTGGCGACCATTCTGGCAACTTATTCCTACGTCACCGACACGCCGGACTTCTGGCGGCGCGCCCACCAGCGCTACCCCGAGCACGGCCAGCGCTTCACCGGCGAACCGGCCTATTTCAAACACATCACCGAAGCGGGTAACACTTTGATGGAAGAAGCCGGGCTGAAACCCGCCGACTTCGACTACGCCGTCTTCCACCAGCCCAACGCCAAATTTCCGCAGCGGGTCGCCGCCCAATTAGGCTTCACCCCCGAACAAATCAAGACCGGCCTGCTCTCACCGGTGATCGGCAATACCTACGCCGGCGCCGCCATGATCGGCCTGACCGCCATCCTCGACATTGCCAAACCCGGCCAACGCATTCTGATGGTCTCGTACGGCTCCGGCGCTGGCTCGGACGCCTTCCTGCTGGAAACTACCGCCGCGGTCAGCGAACGCCAGGGTCTGGCCGTCTCCACCCAGGAGTACATCGCCCGCCGCACCGAAGTGGATTACGGCATGTACGTCCGCCTGCGCGGCAAGCTGGCGGAGTAGGGAGGACGGATGCGCGAAGTCGTCATTGCTGGAATCGGGCAGACCCCGGTCGGGGAATTATGGGATATTTCGCTGCGCAGTCTGGCCTACAAGGCCATCAAGGCGGCCCGGCTGGATGCCGGCAACCTGCTGCCGCAGGCCTTGTACGTCGGCAATTTCCTTTCGTCGGTGACCTCGCACCAGGGCAACCTTGGCGCTGTGCTGGCCGATAACGCCGGGCTGGACGGCATCGAATCCTTCACCGTAGAAGCCGCCAGCGCCTCGGGCGGAGCCGCCTTCCAGATGGGATTCATGGCCGTCGCTTCCGGGTTGGTGGATATCGCCCTGGTGGTCGGCGCGGAGAAATTCACCGACGCGCTTGGCTCGGAGCAGGAAGCCGCCATCGCCATGTCGATGGACGCCGATTATGAAGCCGCGGTCGGGCTGACGCTGGCGGGCCAGGCCGGGTTGTTGATGCAGCGCTACCTGCACGACTCAGGCGCACCGCGCAGCGTGTTTGGCGCAATCCCGGTGCTGGCGCACGCCAATGCCGTCAACAACCCCAACGCCATGTACCGCAAGGCCATCCGCCAGGAAGCTTACGAGAAAGCCGATATCCTGTCGGAGCCGATCAACCTGTTCGACCTCGCCTCTTACGCCGACGGCGCGGCCGCCGTCATTTTGACCACGCCGGAAATCGCCGCCCACCTACCGCACCCGCTGGTGACCGTGCGCGGAGCCGGCGGGGTGATCGATACGCTGGCCATCCACGACCGCCCCGACCCGCTGGCCTTCGACGCGGCCCGTTACGCGGTGCAACGCGCCTGTGAAATGGCCGGTACCCTGCCGGGTGAGGTGAACCTGTTCGAGCTGGACGACGCCTTCTCGATCTACGCCGTGCTGGAGCTGGAAGCTGCCGGGTTCGCCGGACGCGGGCAGGGCTGGCGCATGGCGCAGAACGGCGATCTGGCCCTCAATGCGCGACTGCCCGTGCTGACCATGGGTGGCAGCAAAGGGCGTGGTAACCCGTTGGGCGCTGCCGGCGTGTACCAGATCGTCGAAGCAGCCCAGCAGTTGCGCGGCCAGGCCGGTGCCAATCAGGTGCCGGATGCGCGCCTGGCGCTCACTCTCTCGCTGGGCGGTCCGGCTTCCTCGGCTTATGCCCATGTGCTGCAGCGCCGCGGCACGGATCGATAGACTTTGACAGCCTTTTCTGACCAATCTGATAGGAAATGATAGCCGCTTACCGATAAACTTTAGCGTGATCTAAACCCTTAGGAGTCTTTTCATGGAAATTCCACGCCACTGGCGATTAAAACAACAACGGTATGCACTGGTCGGTGAAGTTTGCCCGCATTGTGAGAGCAAAATCTTCCCCCCGCGCGACGTCTGCCCGCACTGCGGCAACGACGCCCGCACCACATTCACCTTCAGCGGTCACGGCAAGATTTTCTCCTTTACCACCGTCAGTGACGCGCCGGCCGGCTTCGAGCATAACGCCCCTTACACTGTGGCGCTGGTACAGTTGGACGAAGGCCCGGTGGTCACCGCCCAGTTGACCGACCTGGACGGTCAGGACGTAAAAATCGGTATGCCGGTGGAAATGGTCACGCGCAAGATTCGCGACGACGGCAATCAGCGCGGAATCATCGTGTACGGGTATAAGTTCAGGCCGGCGGTTGCCAGAGCCATCACGGCTGACTAAACCAAAAACGACTCATTAAGCGCTCTCCTGAATTGGAGGGCGCTTTTTTGTTGCAGGGAATTGGGGCAGTGTATATAATGAATTGGGTGGGGTTTCTAAAGGAAAAGTAAAGTAAGAGTTTTTCAAGAAAACAAAATCCACGTCCGCCCCGTCGCCAGTGACGCGAACCGTTAGCATCTCGTTTCAAGTTCAAGATATGACAAAAATCTCTGATAATCCTGATTTTCAATCGCTTATAACTAACGCAAATTCTCTTGAACAAATTGAAAGCATTTTGCGAGTGTTTAATTTCGGATTGGACTCTAATATCAAAGAATTACGCGAAAAAGCAATAGGGGTTGCTACGATTGCGGATAGATTCAATGATATATTTTCTGAATATGGTTGGATTGCCACCGAAGATATGTCTGTTCCCCTAATGGAGCATGCTATTAAGTTGTTCAAAGAAAATGGACTAGAAAGAGCCGAAAAATTTATTTGCGCATGTTTCGACGAAGCATATTTTTCACTTCATAGCCGTAGAATGCATGCAATTTGGGTTTGGAGTGAAGACAGATCACGATTACTAGAATTAGCCTTTATTGATCACAACCAGGGAAGGTATCATGCAAGCGTTCCTGTTGTACTGGCTCAAATTGATGGGTTATCCTTCGACACGAGCAAAGAATCTTTTTTTGACAAAAAGATCCCTTTGATAATTAAAGATAGCATAGCCGCTCACGAATCTGGTTTGCGCAGTTTATCAAAAACAGCGAGTAAGCCCAGAGCGAAAACTCACAGTATCATGTTGAGTTTTCCTTATAGGCATGGTATCTTGCATGGGCGTGAATTGGCGTATGACAATAAACTGGTTTCAACCAAATGCTTTTTTATTCTCTTTGCAATGCGCCCTTGGGCATTAAAATGTCAGCAAGTTGAGTTTAACAGACAAACAGGTAAGGAAAACGAGCAAATCGTTGGTTTCAAGGCCGGTGATTTGCTCGCGGAAAAGATCAAAGAAATATTGGAAGGTTAGTTTGGCGAGCAATAAGCGGCCAACAAAGCGTGCACTGGACGGCGGTGACTGCGAGTTTTTTCTGCTCCCAAACAGAATCCCAACCCGCCCCCTCGCGCGGGTAACGCAAGCCGTTGGCACGCTCCTTTTGACATAGAGTCTAGCAAAAACAATTACACATGAATATTCCATCTCTCGAACAAGCCGAAGTATTATTAAACGAAGCACAAGAATTACATCCGGGTCCTTGGGTTCAACATTCTTTTTTTGTCGGAAAAGCAGCAGAAGCAATTGCGGAACAACACCCAAAACTTGACTCGCAAACTGCTTTCATTTTGGGTTATCTCCATGATATTGGGCGGCGGGCTGGCGTTGCAGATATGCGCCATACTCTTGATGGTTATTATTTCCTCATGGAAAAAGGTTTTGATACTGCTGCCAGAATTTGCATAACACATGTATTTCCTGTGAAACATTTAAATTCTGTTGCGGGCAAATGGGATTGCACGAAACAAGAATTAGATTTTTTAGATGAATATCTTTCAAAAATCGAGTTCGATGAGTATGATAGACTCATTCAACTTTGTGACGCTATCGCTCTTCCCACAGGTTATTGTTTGATTGAAAAACGGTTAATGGACGTGGCATTAAGACATGGAGTAAATGAGTTTAGCGTTCCACGTTGGAAGGCGTTTTTAGAAATTCAGAAAGAAATTGAAAGCGCGATAGGTCAATCTATTTACAAGGCGCTTAATGGAGTTGTCGAGAATACCTTTGGGTTTAATCCGTATGCATAACAAAAGCGTGCTAACACAGCGTGCACCCGACTGGTGGGAGTCTGCACGTTTTCAAGCAGTTTCTGGCTTCGAGTTTTTCCTGCTCGCAAACAGAATCAACGCCCACCCATTTGCCACTAACGCTCACCCCCTAGCCCGCTTCAGGAGGATTTTATGCGACCCCTTCGGTATTCCATAAACGTCACATTGGACGGATGCTGCGATCATCGTGAAGGAATCGTGGACGAAGACTTGCATCGTCACGCAGCCGAGAACATCGCCCAGGTCGATGCCCTCCTCTTTGGCCGGGTGACTTACGAACTGATGGAGGCAGCGTGGCGGCTGCCGGCGCGGACGGGAGTGAGGCCCGATTGGATGGAACCTTGGATGGAACCCTTCGCCCGGACGATCGACGCGGCAAAGAAATACGTCGTGTCGAGCACCCTAAACGGGGTCGATTGGAACGCGGAGCTCGTGCGCGGGGATCTGGGGAAGGCCGTTCAGCAGTTGAAGCGGGAGTCAGGCAAGGGACTGTTCGTGGGAGGCGTAAAGCTACCGCTGGCGTTGGCGGAGCTGGGATTGATCGATGAGTACGAATTCGTGGTGCATCCCAGGCTGGCGGGCCACGGGCCGACGTTGTTCGCGGGGCTATCGAAGCCTATTGACTTGAAGCTCGTCAGCCGGCTGGAGTTTGGCTCGGGGGCGGTGGCGATGCGGTATGAACCGAGAAGGTAGCCATCTGAAGGCTATGCCCTCCCTAATCGCCTTTCCTGATCTATAAGGCCGTCGGCGGTGCTTGGCCGTGTTGCACTTAGTATGTGTATTTGCGAAGCGGGTCAACACGCGCATGCAGCGGACGACTTCGGCGCCGTGGATGCGTAAGCCGCTAGACAATAATCTTTACCTCCCCGCTGCGGATCGAGTCGGATGTACGGGTATGCACAGCACTCGCGATGCTTGTAAGTTTAGGCCGCGATTATAGTTTTGAATAAAAGGAATTCAAAAAGCACTCTCCGGAAATGGCGAATGCTTTTTTAGTTTACGACAATATTGGAGTGTATCAAGAAATTGTATAATTTGTGGTACGGTAGATCAAGCTTTCTCGATCAGGTATCAACCAAGGAGACTGCTAATGTCCGATACTGTGTCCTATGAATTATTGAAGGGATTCCTGGAAGCGTTCAATCGCCATGATCTGGATTCCATTATGGATTATTTTGCAGAGGATTGCGTCTTCTACATGCCGAGAGGTGCAAGGCCTCGTGGCGATCGGTACGTCGGGAAGGAAGAGGTTCGGGCGGGTCTGGCAAAGCGATTTGAGGGAATTCCGGATGTGCATTATGGAGACGACCAGCATTGGGTCTGTGACAATTTCGGAATCTCTGAATGGACACTTACCGGCACTTCTCTTTCAGGCCAACATTTGGAAGTTCGGGGCGTTGACCTGTTGGAGTTCGATCACGGCAAAATCACCCGCAAGGACTCTTTCTGGAAAATAATAGAATGAGACAACTGGTCGTGGGTGCTTTCACCACTTTGGACGGAGTCATGCAGGCGCCGGGAGGTCCGGACGAAGACCGGGACAACGGCTTCCGGCATGGCGGCTGGCTGGTCCCGTACTTCGACGAAAAATTTGTTCAAATCATGACCGAATGGACAACGCGAGCCGGCGCCTTTCTCCTGGGACGTAAGACCTATGAAATTTTCGCAGGCTCATGGCCCAAGTCTACCGATCCGGCGGACGAGATTGCCGTAGCCCTCAACACCCGCCCAAAGTTCGTCGCATCGAGCACACTCGGTGCTGTTGGCTGGAACAATTCAACCCTGCTCAAGGGGGACATTGCCCAAGAAGTGGCGAAGCTAAAGGCGATGGAAGGAGGCGAGATTCAGGTCCACGGCAGCAGCAATCTTATACAGACGCTACTTAGGCACGATCTCGTGGATGCTCTGCGTATCTGGCAGTTTCCTGTTGTCCTGGGTACCGGCAAGCGCCTGTTTGGCGACGGCGCCATCCCGCGCAGTTTCAGGCTTGTCGAGACTCAGCTCAATACAACAGGCGCGGTTCTGCACGTTTACGAGCGTACCGGGGGCCTCAAGTATGGGGAAGTAGAGGTTGGCCAGGAGACCGTAGTGTTCGAGTGATGCTCGGCCAAAGTCAGCAGGTCACGAGTGCTTGTCGTGGTTCAATAAATCATCTGATCAATAAGAAATGGAGAGTTGCATTGTATATTCCTCCATTGTACCGTGAAGAAGACCGTGAAGAAATTTTGGCATTTCTCAAACACAATAACTTTCCGGCAATTGTGTCGTTTGACGGCGAAAGACCCATTGCGACGCATGCTCCCATTGAAGTAGCAGAAGATGAAAATGGCAAAATTACAATCTATGCACACATTTCACGGGCAAACCCACAATGGAAGACTTTTGGCAAGCAGGAAATACTCCTGATTTTTCAAGGCGCACATACATATATTTCGCCACGCTGGTATAACCATGTAAATGTACCGACCTGGAATTACATGATGATTCATGTATATGGAACTGTACGTCTTTTACAAGGGGACGATTTGTTTGCCTTATTTAGCCGTCTGGTTCATAACCACGAAGTGAATACTCCATATAGCCTTGAAAGCCTTCCTCAAGATTTTGTAGAAAAAGAAATGAAAGGCACTGTTGGTTTTGCAATAGATGTCACCCGCATAGACGCAGGCTATAAATTGAGCCAGAACAGAAACGATGAAGACCATGAAAATATCGTTCGGGAATTGAACAAGCGTGAAGACAAAGACTCAGCAAAAGTAGCAAGAGCAATGCGTGAAAAGCGACAAAACTCTAAGCACCCGTGAAAACGATAAGGTATTCATTCTGACCGGTGAGTCTTGCATAACATCGCGCGTCCAACAAAGCGTGCACCCGATTGGCGGGATTCTGCGGCATTTTTTTGGCTTTATCTACGCCCGAACAGAATCCTGCTCTTGGAGCGAATCCCAGCCCGCCCGCCACCAGGTAACGTTCACCGTTGGGCATAAAAATTGAGGCATGTCATAGGGTTATCATTGAATCAAACTTGAGTTATCAAATCATGAATGCAGGTAGTGTAAAATTATTCATCACAACAAAAATTTTCACAAAAACATCGAGGCATTGTAAATATGAGAGCATCAGAAATAACTATAGATTGGCTTAATTCGATAAACTTTAAAGTGAAACCCTTACGTACTACCCCAACTATCGAAGGGGTATTGACAAAGGACTTACAGGTAAATTTAGACGGAAGGGGAGAGGTAACCGAACTTTGGAGTCGTTCCTGGCTAGAAGCTGGCTTCGCGCCAATTGAGCATGTTTATCAGAGTGCAACAGATTTTGGGGTAGTTAAGTGTTGGCATTACCATGAAATTCATACTGATCAATTTACGGTAACTCGAGGAAAATTACAGGTTACGCTTGTTGACCTTCGAGAAAATTGTTCATCTTTTGGTGATGTAAATGTTGTATTTTTGGGTACTCTTAAACCCGGGCTCCTTAAAATTCCTCCTATGGTAATGCATGGATGGAAAGCCTTGTCGCATCCAGAGGTATTAGTTGTCAACCTTCAAACACATATCTATGATCCCACTGATGAATACAAACTTCCCTGGGACTGCATTATGCCTGAGATTTGGGAACCTAATAATAGGTAAACTAAAAAATTATGGTTATCAGTAAAAAAGTTTTTAACAAAAATCTAAAAATTCAAGAGCCTCCTGATTCTGGTTTCGGCGGCAGAATTATTACCAAAGCCATGAAAGTAAAAGAAATCGCAAGCGGATATAAGCTCACTTTAGTTCGGAGGATCTATAAATGAATAGAATGAATCCTAAGGTAGAGTTTTATTTTAGTGAAGACAAAAAGTGGCATGAAGAATTAGAGAAATTGAGAACGATCATTCTTGACTGTCAGCTAACCGAGGAATTGAAGTGGGGTGTACCTTGTTACACGTTTCAGAAAAACAACATCGTTTTAATACATGTATTTAAAGAATACTGTGCGATTTTGTTTTTCAAAGGCGCCTTATTAAAGGATGCCAATGGTATTCTAATCCAACAAACGGAGAATACGCAGGCGGCGCGCCAGATCCGGTTCACCCATGTTCGAGAAATAGTTGAGCTGGAGCCCATCTTGAAAGCCTATATTTATGAAGCCATTGAAGTAGAAAAAGCCGGTTTGAAAGTGAATTTTAAAAAGACGCCAGAATTCAGCATTCCGAAAGAATTTCAAAATAAATTAGCTGAAATCCCTGCCTTGAAAACTGCTTTTGGTGCATTGACGTCAGGACGGCAACGAGCATACATTCTTTATTTTTCTGCACCCAAACAATCCAAAACCCGAGAATCAAGGGTTGAAAATTGCATACAGCGAATTCTCAATGGAAAGGGATTAAATGATCAGTAATTCGATAAGAAAATTACGGATGGCAAAATCAATTCGTGGGATGGGCGCATAAGCCCTGCCGCCTGACACAGTGCGCACTGGACGGCGGTGACTGCGCTTCGCGCGTGCGGCACGCTTCGCGTCGAGCATTTCGCAAACCGTTGGGCGAGTTAGTGGATGACCCTGACCCTGAAAAATCCAAACGCGCAACAGACGCCATACTCAAGATGCAAAAGATCATCGTCGCCGACCTGCAGAAGGCATACGACGGATTATTCGGACAATTTCCGTCTTGAATTTCCGAAATAAATGTCCTAAGATAGAGTGCCTGACTTCAAAAAAAAATCAGTCACCATTAGGAGGTCTTTATGAGCCAAAAGAAGGACACGCAAAAGTCCGAGGGATTCACGGATGAGGAACGAGCCGCGATGAAGGAGCGCGCCCAGGAGCTGAAGGCGGCCGCGCGCGCGGGCAAGGACAAGGCGGACGGGGAAAGCGCCGTGCTCGCGAAGATCGCCGAGATGCCGGAACCGGATCGCGCCATGGCCAAGCGGCTCCATGCGATCATCCAAGCCAGCGCGCCAGCTCTCTCGCCGAAAACCTGGTATGGGATGCCCGCGTATGCCAACAAGGACGGCAAGGTCGTCTGCTTCTTCCAAAGCGCGTCGAAGTTCAACGCGAGGTACGCGACGTTAGGCTTCAGTGACACAGCGAACCTCGACGAGGGCGCCATGTGGCCGACCGCTTTCGCGCTGAAGGCGTTGACTGCCGCCGATGAGGCAAGGATCAGCGCGCTCGTGAAGAAAGCAGCGAGCTGAGGACGAATCGCACGTGTAAGAGACCCCGACGGTAACATCATCGGGCTTATTCAGTAGCCGTGAGCGCGCCAGCGACAAATCTATATTTCGCTCGTGCGCACTGTGCGGTCGCGCAAGGTTTTTACCAGAAACATTCACCCGCCCAACAAAGCGTGCACCTGACGCTGGGGATTCTGCGCAAATCTCAGGCAGTTTTCTACGCCTCAGCCTTTTTCCGCTCGGATGGGGGAACCTCGTCCGCCCCAGCGCCATGCTTCGCGAACGCAAACCGTTAGATCGACACTCTCACATCTAACGCGCGGACCGAGTCGTATTTACGGGTATAAGTTCCGAGCGGTGTTCAGATAGGGTGTGTCAGCGCAGGGTTCCAGGATATGAATCCTCGGCAGGCGAAAACTCCCGGGTGCGTTGCTCCTGGGATAACAAACAGGCCAATTGACCACTGATAAAGGAGCGATGCACCTGTTCTTTCGAGGTCAAAAGCAGGTGCAAGGCACTTTTTAAGTGCCTTGCACCCAGCCGGTTTGAATGTAAATAGCTTTTTTAGTGAAGTCAATCAACCATGAATTACGTGTCAGCACAAAGTGTAAAGCGGAATCCAGGGCAGGATTCCAGCACAGAGCGTGGCGCGCTCCCTACAAGGGGCTACAAAGGACGTATCCATTCCGCGCGCCCGCCACTACTGGCCAAACTTCTGCCAGTGCGCGCCAAAGATGACATTTTCATCCGGCACCACTGGCGGGATGGGCATGGACACCCAGGTGGTATTGATAAAGTGTTTCCAGTGCACATTCTCCGAGGTGATGTTGCCGCCCCAGGTACCACAGCCCAGGGTGAGCGCAAACGGCATCCCATTATCATAGTTGCCAGAGTTGCCATACACCTGCGTTTGCCGCACCAGCATACGGCTGACCCGCGCTCGGGTGGCTAATTCAAGCACATGAGCCGGGTTGGTGGTGTGAATGCCGCACGAGTGGCCATAACCGCTGTAGCGCGTAATGTCGCGCACCAGACCGATGGCTTCTTCGAATTTTTCGTAACGCCAGAGAGTCAACACGGGCGAAAGCTTTTCCCCGGAGAACAAATCAGCCGCCCCCACTGCCTCGCCCTGCACCATGAGAAAGGCGGTGCCGGCCGGAGCCTGGATTCCAGCCAATCCGGCGATTTTGAGCGCAGGCTGACCTACCACCTCCCGGCTGAGGTGCTCCCCATCCGGCCACATCACCTGGCGCAAACGCAGCTTCTCGTCCGCGCTGCACAGGTACCCGCCATATTCCGCAAAGCGCTCGACCATCGCGTCGTAGATCGAATACTGCATGACCACCGAATTTTCGGATGAACAGGAGGTGGCATTGTCGAATATTTTTCCCAGGCGTATTTTGTTGGCAGCGTCCGCCAGGTCAGCGGTCTCATCAACCACCACCACTGAATTGCCCGCGCCAACGCCGTAGGCTGGGGTCCCGCTGGAATACGCCACTTTGACCATCGCGCTGCCGCCGGTCGCGACCACCAGGTCAACGTGTTTCATTAATTCCTGGGTTAGTTCAACGGTGGGGTCGGTGAGGTTTTGTACCAGGTCGAGCGGGGCGCCTACTTGCGCCAAACCGGCGCGCATGAAATTGCAGGTCAGGTCAGCCGTAGCCTTGGCTTTGGGATGCGGCGCAAAAATAACCGCATTGCGCGTTTTGAGGATGGGCAGCCCGTTGACCGCCAGGGTGGATGAGGCGTTGGTCACCGGTGAGAGAACGCCAATCACACCGGTCGGCTTGGCGAGTTTGAGCAGTCCGCGCGCCGGGTCTTCCTCGATGACACCAGTTGTTTTCAGTCCGTGCAGGTCGCGAAGCGTGCCAAGCGTTTTTTTCTGGTGTTTGAGCACCTTGTCGGCGTACACGCCCATACCGGTCTCGCGTACTGCTGATTCCGCGCACGCTTCGGCATGCGGCCTCTGGAAAAGCTGCCAGCCAACCGCCGCGACCATTTCATCCACCCGCTCCTGCGTCCAGAATTCAATCTGTTCCTGTGCTATGCGGGCCTTGCGCACCAATTCTGCGATATTATCGGTCATTCCTGCTCTCCGATCTGGCAAAAAATGAATCCCGGAAATCAGTTAACGATCTCCCTTAGAATGCTCAAACAACATTGTCTAATTATATAAAAAATATCTTAATTTTGAATGTGGAAAATAATTTTGAAATGCATCGTCTGGTCTTAGCTCGACCCTCACCACCCTCTCCCTAGCCAAGGAGAGGCATCAGGCGCGTTCCGCCCAGGCCAGTTCCACTTCGAAGGCGCGCTCGCCACTCTCGGGTTTTTCACCCACCACCAGCCAGCGGGATGCGTCGCCATTTCTGGCGCCAGCGCTGATCCGCACCGTTTCACCGGCACGCACTTCATTGTTATAGTTGATTTGCAGCCAGGCCAACCGGTGGGTCTTGAACCGTTCAAACGGGAAGCAGTCCATCACCCAGTCGATGTAGCGGGCGTTGTTGACATGCCCGAGCACATCCACAACGCTGTAGTTGGCCCGGGTGGTGAACTTTTCCTCCAGTCCGTTTTCCGGGGCGAGTTTCATTAAATCCTCGTCCAGCGCATTCAGCCCAGCGTTGTTTGGCAAGATACCTGTCAGCGATCCGGGAAGTTGCATACGCCGGGTCTTAGGGTCGATCAGCAGCCAGGCGGAAGTGGCAGCGGCGATCAATTGGCCGTCTGGCGCGGCAATTTGAAAATCGCGGGTGAAGAATATTTTCTGCCGGATGTCCTTCGGCCAGGTGCGGATGGTCAACCGGTCGCCCATGGTTGGAAAACGATAAAAATAGACTTTCAGCCGCGAGAGCACCCAGATATGATCAGCGGCGAGCATGGAGTGATAATCGTAGCCGAGGTTGGCAGCGTGCGCGTTGGCTGCGTCTTGAAACGCCTGGAAAACGGCTGCCGCTTTCCATTCGTTATTCAAGTCGGTTTCGTAGGGATGGACCCGGATTTCATCGGTCCAAACAGGAATGGGCGGCATAGGGCGTTGCTTAATCCGGGCGATACTCAAAATTTCCGAGCATTTCGCCAATAAATTCCGGCAGGTCGGTATGTCCCAGCACCTGGCGGTTGGCGTGAGCCTCGCCGATGTGGAAAAAGTAATGATAAATGACATGCAGCAGCATGGTGCCAATACTTTCTGCATGCGGCTTGCCTTTCCACTCCAGGTGCGTCGTCAGCATGGAAGGCGTGAGGGTATCGAGAAATACGTCGGCTTCCCGGGTGATGTCGCGCCAGGCCTGCCACATCTCGACCAGCGGCGGCGTGCTGGCCGGTTTGCCGGTACCCACCAATTTATACAGGTCCGGGTAAGGATTTTTACCCTGGGCCACCAGCACCCACAGGGCATATTCATGGCTGGCCAGGTGACCGACCCGCCAGCTGAGCGAATTCAACGGCCCAATCCGCAACAGGGCATCTTCGGCGGAAAGCCCTTCCAAGCAGCGCACAAATTCGCTGCGGGCAAAGCGGAGTTGGTCAACCAGCATAATCGCCACGGCACACCTTTTCAGACTATGGATTTTAATTCATTCACAAGTGCAGAAATACCGTCAGGTTCCCGGGGTGATGTCGATCGGCAGTTGATGGGGCATATCTTCGATGCTAACCAGCTCCACCCCGGCGCGGGTTAAAAATTCCAACGCGGTTGGGTCAACCCGGTAGGAATTGGCATACACCAACCGCGAAATACGCGCATTGATCAGCATTTTGGTGCAGTTGAGGCAGGGAAAATGGGTCACGTAACAGACAGCATCCTTGGTGGCCTGGCCGAAGACCGCTGCCTGGATAATGGCATTGACCTCGGCGTGCACCGTACGGACGCAATGCCCGTCCACCATCAGGTGCCCAATGTCGTCACAGTGCTCCAATCCGGCCGGCGAACCATTGTAACCGGTTGCGATGATGTGTTTCTCGCGCACCAGTACGGCTCCAACCATGGCGCGGTCGCAGGTGCTGCGCAGTGCTACATCTTCCGCAATTTTCATAAAATAAGAATCCCAGGATGGCCGCATTTCGCTCTCCCCGCCGTTAAGATTGGGTTTGTTTCTACACCTGGTTAATTTTAACCCATGTCCGCCATAACAGACCTGCCGCGATGAGATATTTATCCAACTCCCGGGTGTACATGGCGGCCTTTGAAACGGCAGGTTTCATTGAGCGCGCAGTACTCGCAGGGCGGGCCTTCGGCGGGGGTCATGCCGGGACCCAGTCCAATAACTCCCGATGTGGTTTTGCGCGGGTGCATGGCCAGATTTTCATTGACGCTCACCCCGATAGCTGCAGCATCGACCAATGCGAAAAGCTGCGGCTGACCTTGTGCCACACTCCAACCGATCATACCCGGGTTGAGGAAGATCGAGGTCTGCCAGCCGCGTTCTTCGGCCAGGCGGCTAACGTGGCGGTACACCTGCAGCGACAGGGCGTCATGGGCAGCGTTGCCGACCCCGTCCAGCGCGAAGGCGTAGGGGGCATCGTCACCCATCGCCTGCTGGATGCGGGTTTCCAATGCCATTCCGCTGGTGTACACCACTACCGCTACTTGCTGCGCTCCCGCCAGGTGCTGACCGATGGCAGCACCGGTTAGGGAGTTTTTCCCTGGCAGTTTCAACTGCTGATGGGTAAGGCTTTCCACATCCAGTATGCGCACCAGGGCACGGGGTTCGAGCAGCGTCAGGCCATCGGCCAGCGCTCGTTCAGCAATCTCGACCACCTGCGGGCGGCGGGCGCGCAGTACAACCGGGTCAGCACCTTGCGCCTGTAAAACCCAGTCAGCGGTCAACTCCAGTCGATCCGGTTCAAAGCGCAGGATGGTGACTCCATTATGTTGCATAGCGCGAGTATAAGCGATTTTACCGGTGCGCCGCCACCCTGGGCGGGATGGGTGTGCCTGCCCTGTGATATACTTGAGTTGGAACGATACCACCACCGGTGACCTATCCCCTGCATGAAGCTCATCATTCAAATTCCGTGCTATAACGAGACTGAATCCCTCCCTGAGACGGTGGCACAGTTGCCGCGCCAGATCGACGGGGTGGATGAAGTCGAATTTCTTGTAGTTGACGACGGCAGCAGCGACGCGACAGCGGAAACCGCGCGTGTCTGCGGGGTGGACCACGTATTGCGCCTGCCGCACCATTCCGGCCTGGCAACTGCATTCGCTGCCGGGTTGGAAGCCTGCCTGAGGTTGGGGGCGGATTTAATCGTCAACACCGATGCCGACAACCAATACAATGCCGCCGACATCCCGCTGCTGGTGCAACCGCTGCTGCGCGGCGAGGCTGAAATGGTCATTGGCGATCGCGGGGTAGCCACATTGCAGACTTTCTCGCCGCTCAAGCGCCGCCTGCAGGTGATCGGCAGCCGGGTGGTCTCGCGCGCTGCCGGGCTGGATGTGCCGGACGCAACCAGCGGCTTCCGCGCTATGACGCGCGACGTAGCCTTGCACACCATCGTACTATCGGATTACTCCTACACGCTCGAAACCATCATTCAGGCAGGCAACCGCAGCACCCGGGTGATTTCGGTGCCCGTGCGTACCAATCCGCCAAAACGTCCCTCGCGCCTGATGACCGACATGGGGCAATACCTCAAACACTCCTCCGCCACCATCATTCGTTCGTATACCATGTACCGCCCGCTGCGGGTGTTTTCCACGGTCGGAACGATCTTCTCCCTGTTAGGATTGGCGCTGGTGATTCGCTTTCTGGTCTTCTACTTCCAGGGGATTGGCGGTGGACATATCCAATCGCTGGTCCTGGCGGCGGTGCTGCTGATCGTCGGCTTCCAAACCTGGTTGATAGGTCTGCTGGCAGACCTGGTGGGGAAGAACAGGCGGTTAATGGAAGAGGTGTTGTGGCGCGTGCGGGGAGACGGGGAATAGGTGTGTAATCATTCAGATGACCCTTGAACAAATCTCCATTCTTTCATGGGTCCGGCTTGCGGCCGGATTAATTTTATTTGCAGGACCAGGCTTTTTACTACTATCTTTTTCATCCTTTCGAAAAAAACTCGATTTTTCAGCAAAGCTGATCGTTTCATTTGGGTTTTCAACTGCCTTATGGGCCATATTTCTGAGCGTGACCTTGTTGCTCAGAATCAGGATCCCAGCTATCCTGGCTGTTGTATTGTTCGCCATATGCTGGGGTGTCGGCATTTGGAAAAGCAAGGGCTGGAGCATACCGGTCAAATCACTCAAAATGACCAGAATCACAGTCTACGCCTTGTTGCTGTGGGGTTTTTTAATCCTTGCACTTATTTCACGGTTATGGATTGTTCGTCAAGAAGTTGCCGGTCTGGGAAGCGATAGCTATCACCATACGCTTTTTACCCAGATGATCATGGACCAGGGAATGCTGCCGCAAAATTATGGGGCAGACTCACCGGTGATTACCTTTACCTATCATTTTGGTTTTCACGCTTCTGCCGCCTTTTTGGGGTGGGTAAGCGCTATTCCAGCGCGGTTGCTGCTCCTGGTGTATGGCTACATCCTGGTCATCCTGTGCAGCGCGGCTGTGGGGACGGCCGCAGAAAAAATGATCGGAACGAAAATTGCCGGTTTTACCGCCACTATCTTAACGGCAAGTTTTTTTGTTTTTCCTGCCTTCATGCTTTTATGGGGAAGGTATACCCAGCTTACCGGCCTGACCTTGATGACCATATTTCTGGCTATATTCTGGCTTTGGATAAAGAATGGGTTTACTAAAGCCGGAATTTTGGAGCTTGGGGTACTCGCAGCCGGAATCGGGTTGACACATTATCGAATCGTGACACTGACAGCCGTTGCTGCGATTGTAATGACCCTGGTAAGCATTCTCGGAAATGAGTTTAAACACGTTTGGAAAAAAGTCATAACCAGGGGCATGCTGCTGATAGGAGTAGCCGCAGCAGGGCTGGCACCCTGGCTTTTTCATATATGGAAGGCGTATCAAACAGGTTATCCGGTCATAACTGCTCCGCCAGCCGAAACCTATTTTTCTTTGCAGCGGTTGGGGCAGGGAATTTTAGATTATCCGCTCAATCTCGTAGGTTTAATTTTGCTAGGAGCCTCGCTTCTGGCAGGCTGGCTCACGCGTTCCAAAATTGTGATCGCTATGACATTATGGAGTGTGATTTCGCTTATCCCCTCACGTTACCTGATGCTTCTCGATACGGTAAGCGTGGTGATTTCATTATTTGTGCCTGCCGCGATTGTTATTGCCTGGGCTCTGCAAGCCGTCGTAAATTCGCTGGATAAAATCAATCTTCCAAAAGCTGTTAGGTTTGGATTGGCGCCTTTACTCCTTTTCCTTCTGGCAATGAACGGAATTTGGGCGACTTTCGCCTATCCCGTAACCCTGGATGGTTATCTAAGTCCTTCAGATTTAAAAGCATTCGCGTACATCACTGAACAGTTGCCTGCCGATGAAAAATTTATGGTAAACCTGGAACGCTTCCCCTTCTCGGACATATTAATGGTTGGCAGCGACGGCGGGTATTGGCTCCCGCTTTTGACAAATCGACAAACGGTTGTCCCGCCCATGACTTTTACTAATGAAAGGGTTACTAGCCCGGATTATGCCAATAAACTTCGCCAGATGGAACAATTGAATTCTCAATTGGCATCTGATGAAGGATTGGAGTTGTTGGTAGAAGAAAATATTGGATACATTTATATCGGAGAACGCGGCGGGCAAATTAAAGCTGGCGATTTATTGGGTTCGTCCCATTTTAAAGTAGTGTACGAAGATAAACCCATATATATTTTCGAAGTCGTCCAATAATTTTTGAGGAAGATGCGCATCGACGATATCAAAAAGTGTAATATGCGAAAATGATTATAATCAAGTTACACCGGATAATTCGATGCTGCGATACACTGATCCGCTGTATCACTCCGCAGACCTGATGAAATAACCAGGACCTCGCCTCAATAACCTCTCCACCAGCAGCCAATAACCGATCCTGAGCCGACGCTCATTTTAATGACTTGCCAGGCCATCAACCTTACCAATACCACCATACATTGAACAGAAATTAAAGGGCTGATTTGAAAGTAAGCATCATCACTACTGCCTTTCCCAGTCATTTGGGTGATCAGCGCGGGACATTTATCCTTGAGGCTGCCCGGGCTATTCAACGCGCCGGTGCTGATGTCAGTGTGTTGGCCATGCATTCGCCGGGGGCAAAAACCCGCGAAACCTGGGACGGCATAAAAATTTATCGTCCCCGCTATCTACCTGATAAATGGGAAATATTACAACGTGAAGGAGGAGGGCTGCCAATCATCTGGAAAAAGAATCCCTGGTCCCGCTTGGCAATCGTTCCCTTTCTTGTGGTACATACTATTCAGGCTACCAGGATGGCGCTGAAAAGCGACGTAGTCCATGCAAATTGGTCTCTGTCGGCGACAGCTGCCTGGCTGGGTGCATGGCGCCATCGGCGTCCGATCGTTGCGACCGTACAAGGCAGTGACATGTTCCAGGCAACAAAAATTCCTCTTGTTCGCCGGATCACGCAAGTCACGCTAAAAAAAATCCATCGCGTCCTGGCGCTTAGTCGTTCGCTGGCTGACGAGGTTCTGGCTCTCGGGGTCTCGCCTGAAAAAGTTGAAATCATCCCCAATGGGGTGGATATTGCTAAATTTCGGGTGGGAGATGAAATACGCCAACCGATTATTTTATACGTGGCGTCCTTGATCGAACGCAAAGGGCTCATTTATTTATTGCAAGCCTTTAAAGAGGTATTAAAAACTACTCCTGACGCGCAGTTAATCGTCATTGGAGATGGCCCCATGCGGAATAAACTGGAAACGACGACATCTTCCCTGGAGATTTCGTTTGCCGTAAAATTTCTTGGCTGGCAGACCCAGGAGCAGGTAAGCGAATGGATGCAGAAAGCCCGCGTTTTTGTTTTGCCATCGGTCGAGGAGGGGCTGGGCGTCGTTTTGCTGGAAGCGCTGGCCTGTGGCACACCCTGCGTGGGTAGCGCTGTCGGGGGAATACCCGATGTCATCACACCGGATGTCGGCAGGCTGGTTCCTCCGCGTGACCCACTAAGCTTAGGTGAAGCGCTCAAATTTTTTATGGAAAATCCGTCCTGGGGCCAATTTAGCCGGAATGCGCGAAAGCGGGCCGAGGATGTTTACAATTGGGACCAGATCGCTTCCAAAATATTGACCATCTACCAGCAGGTAACCAGTCGTTGACGGGCGTTAATTGGCCTTTCCTGCAAAAAATAGAGGCCTCCAGGCTGCGTGTCTGGCGAAAATGGTTGTATTGGCTTGGAATGGCGTTGGGCGCCAGCTTCTTTTTTTACCAAATATTCCAGGGCGTACGGTCGATACTGCAGCAAAAAATTATTTTCGGGCAGCCATACTGGATCGTTCCAGCATTTCTTTTAGCCATTTTGGTCACAAGAATGCAAATGATGGCCTGGCAAATGTTGATGACCGGTTTACAGGCGCGCCTGGAATGGAGGGATGTCCTGCAAGGGTATGTCCTCTCATTTATTCCCAGATACATCCCTGGCACGGTATGGGGTTACATAACGCGCGGGGAGTGGCTGAATAAATCTTTCGCAATTCCCTTCGGGGTAACCAATCTTGGCTCTGTTTTGGAAATGGTTTTTATTTTGATAGCCAATCTGACCTGGATTGCCTCGGGCTATATTTCAACTTTATGGTTGAAATTTGCGATCCTCATCGCGCCCTTGTTTTTGGCCTGGGTTGTTTGGTTAATCACTCAATGGCTGGCCGCGAAACCTGTTTTTCTAATCGCCTTTGGCAAAGAAGCAGAAGCGGCTGTGCGGTCCTTTTCACTGTCACGCTGGCTGGTCATAACCATGTTGATGATCATCTTCTGGGGATTACAAGGATTATCTTTTCAAATGGTCATCTGGAGCTTTTTGCCAACCGGACAACCCTTGGCATGGTCCATAACGGAATACTGGACAGCGACCAGCAGTTATAATCTCGCCTGGTTCATTGGTTTTATCGTTTTGTTTGTTCCGGCTGGTTTGGGTTTGCGGGAAACTTTTTTGAGCAAGTTAATTCAGGAGAAATTGAAACAGCCTGCCGGAGCAGCTTCGGTCATTTCCATCACATTCAGACTGGTATTGGCATTTGGGGAGTTGATTTGGGCATTGGTTGCCTTGATAATCAACCGATGGCGTGTGCTTCCCAATTCTAAATTAAGCAAATCATCCACAGTTCTCACAACTCCGAAGAAATAGTACCAAAGAGTTATTGAGGGCAGCGCTTTTAGAGCGTACAATTACCCTAGAATTTAATTTTGTAAAGGAGCCCGTTAATAATGAAAAAATCATCCATTGCACGCCTGGGAATAACTATCATTAGCATGATGGTTATTTTGAGTTTAACGATCGGGGGTGCAACTGCCGCATCCACGACCAAATCACTCAGCACAAATTTCACATTGATTAATATGAAAGACGTAGACGCAACCGTTACGGTTCAATATCTAAAGGATAACGGTTCTGTTTGGGATGCTCTGGATACGAACGAATCCTTCACAGTCCCCAAAAACTACGGGCAGATTCAAATTCGCCAGTATTTTGATACCACGATGACCGGCGGACGGGGATCAGCCGTGGTTACATCATCTCAGCAACTGGGCGCGATTTCTCAAATCCAGGCGCGTGGTCAAGTTCCAACCCAGGGCGCTTATTCTGGGGTAAATGCTGGCAGCAGTAAATATTATGTGCCGCTGGCTGCGGGTAACCGCAGTACGGCTTCTGGTCTGGCGAATACCCAGATTATCATCCAAAATGTAAGTAGCGCCGCAGTGAATGTCTCGGTTGCCCTGATTAACGGAAATGCAACCACAGCCTATACTAAATCCATTACTAATTTAGCTGCACGTGTATCCTTCTATTATGACCTTTCAGAGGAAACCAACCTGCCAGCCAATTGGTTAGGTTCCGCGGTAGTCACCAGCACCGGCGGGAATATTACAGTCATATCCAACTTCTTTACCGGTCCAGATGCAATGCAGACGTTTAACGCATTTCCAATCGAATCACTGGGCCCCAAATGGGTAGTTCCAATATTTTTCATCCGTCTGTCCAATGGCCTCAGCACGGTCGTTACGGTGCAAAATTTGAGCGGCGGTACAATTGCTGCGGGTGGAATCACCCTGCAGTGCACCAAGAATCCAAATAACCCCGGTCCTACCACGTTGACGGTTCCAATTCCAGCCTCATTGAGCAATACTGCATCCTATTCCTTTAATCCTGTGACGGATACCACTTTGTTCCCGAACGCTGGCTGGGGCGGTTCCTGTCTCGTTAATGCCGGCTCTGCCAATGTTGTCGCTATTGTGCAGATGCGTTACGTAAATTCGCCAACCGGCTTTGCCGGTGCTGCTGCCTATGAAGCTATTCCGCAGGGCGGCACCGATAATACCGAGATCAT
>MGMG01000093.1 GCA_001796355.1 Chloroflexi bacterium GWB2_54_36
CCAGAGCGTCAATTTTGTCCTACCACATACCTCTGGTATGACCATATCCGCTGAAGGGCTGGGCGAACCCGAAAAAGTTGAAGGACAGGACGGCCAGATTTACGATTTATACCCGCTGGAAGCCATCCCGGCAGGCACGAGCCTGGTGCTGACCTTCACCGGCGAACCGAATATCCCGACCAACGGAACCGTCGTACCGGCTGAAACCTCCTCCACTCCGAACAAACTACCCATTACCGTAGGGTTGGGAATTCTCGGTATCGCCCTGACTGCCGGTGGAGTTTATGGCTGGGTCCGCTCCACCAAACGCTCGGCGGACAGCGTGGATGAAGAAGAGGAAGCTGGCGAAAGTTCTGAGGAGGAAGATTCGCCCGGCTTTGATGCCCTCCTGGCGCAAATTGCCCGGCTCGATGAGCAGTACGAGCAAGGTGGGTTGGACGAAAAGGAATACCGCTCCAGGCGTGAATCCCTGATGGCTCAGGCAAAAACAGCTCTGACCGAAAACCCAGAATCATAGCCCACCTCCTACCACTTGTATAAATAATGATATATAATTTCGCAATAGGATCATGCGGAGGGACAAAAAAATGACCTACAGATATACCTGAGCCTTTTGCCAGGAAGGCGGCTTCGTCTTCCATAAAGAACCAGCAAGCGCGGGTTCGTAGGCTGTAGATATATCTTTTTCAGATAGATCCTCCTGCCGACCGTCAGCATTTGCTGGCGGTCGCATATTTTTAAATTTCAAGATTTGGAGGATCTACCGCATGTCCATTAAATTCCTGTACAACAAAGTTTTTCTAAACAACAAATGGATCGTTATCAGCCTGATTTTGGCTGGATGGGTGCTCGCGGCCTGCACGCCGCAGGCACCCACGCAGAGCCAGCCAGCCAGCGCGCCGGAAGCTGAAGAGGTGAGGCCTTTTGTTATTTCTGCCATCCCGGATCAGGATCCCGAGAAGTTGAACCGGTTGTACGGCTCAATCGCAACTTATTTAAGCGAAAAATTAGGCGTACCGGTTGAATATAAACCCGTTACCGATTACACCGCGTCCGTCACGGCCTTAAAAGTTGGGGATTTGGATATGGTCTGGTTTGGCGGTTTGACTGGCGTGCAGGCGCGCCTGCAGGTACCCGGCGCGCAGGCTATTTTGCAACGCGATATCGACGCGGAATTTCACAGTGTGTTCATTGCTAATGTCAACAGTGGTTTGACGCCCTTTGAAGATACCAGCGGGCTGGCGCAGTTAAAAGGACGTACCTTCACCTTCGGCTCTGAATCTTCCACCTCAGGCCGGTTGATGCCGCAATACTTTTTGAAGGAGGCGGGAGTCAGTCTGGAGGACTTTCAGGGCGAAGCTGGTTTTTCCGGGTCGCACGATAAAACCATCCAACTGGTCGAGGCCGGTACTTACCAGGCAGGCGTGCTCAATGAACAAGTTTGGAAAACCCGCACGCAGAACAATGAAGTGGACTTGACCAGGGTTATCGTTTTATGGACCACCCCGGCCTATTATGACTATCACTGGGTCATCCGCGGGGATGTAGCTGCACGCTACGGCGACGATTTCTTGCCTAAACTTAAGGAGGCTTTTCTAACTTTGGATGCCAGTGATCCACAGCAAAAAGAAATATTGGATCTTTTTGGCGCCGGCAAATTCATCGAAACGCAGGACAGCAATTACGCCGAGATTGAAGAAATCGCGCGTGAACTGGGAAAAATTCGCTAGGCAATGATCACAATTCAAGAAAAGCTTCCCGGAGATTCAAGTGCGCCTAACCCTGCCGTTTTTCGGCTGCGCAATGTGTCCTGCCATTTCGAGTCCATTGAGGCGATTACCGGCCTGAACCTTGAAATTGGCCGGGGTGAAAAAGTCGCCCTGGTCGGGCCGAGCGGAGCTGGAAAAAGCACTCTGATCCGCCTGTTGAACGGTTCCCTGGCGCCAACCCAGGGGGACGTTGAGGTTTTTGGCCGGTCGCTGGCGCGTCTTTCGGCACGCCAGAGGCGCCCTATCCAGCGCCAAATCGGCACCTTATACCAGCAATTCCATCTGGTAAACAATCTTGCCGTCATACACAACATCAATGCCGGTCGGTTGGGCAGTTGGTCGTTGTTAAAAGCAATGGTATCGCTGATCTGGCCGCTGGAAACCCAAATTGCTGCTGAAACCCTGGCGCAGGTGGGCATACCCGAAAAATTGTATGAACGGACGGCGACACTTTCGGGAGGGCAACAGCAGCGGGTGGCAATCGCCAGGGTACTGGTTCAAAACCCGGATGTAATCCTGGCGGATGAACCGATTGCCAGCATAGACCCCGAGCGCAGCCGTGAGATGATGAACCTGCTGCGCGATCTGAGCGGTAAGGGAAAAACGCTGATCGTCAGCTTGCATGCAATCGAATTTGCTTTTAGTCATTTCGACCGCATCATCGGGCTGCGCGCCGGCAGGCTGCTATTTGATGCTGTCCCGCGTGAAGTTACGCCGGCCATGATCCAGGCGCTTTACAGGCTGACATGAGAAACGCAACACTTTCAGCCAGTCGTCCACCGCTTCGGCTAAGGTTGCCGCCCCGCCAACTGATCTGGGTTGGCGTAGCTGCCAGCGTGATTTGGGCTGCTGTGCAAGCTAATCTGTTCAGCGGAGCGTTGATCAACCCGGGCGGCTGGGCTTTAGTAGTGCGGCTGTTAGACGGCCTGTTCCACCCAAATTTTTCATCTGCCTTCCTGCGGCTGACACTGGACTCAACGCTCATCACCCTTTCCTACGCGGTGCTCGGAACCTTTTTCAGCCTGGTGATCGGGATGGTTGGGGGTATCCTGTCTTCCGAAGTGTGGTGGCAGGCGCATGGGTTCAATCAAGAGGCGGCGCGACCGGGATCAATCGCCCTCCGGTTTTATCGCCGCAGCCCATGGCTGGCTGCCCGTACGTTGCTGGCTGTTCCGCGCTCCTTGCACGAGATCGTCTGGGGTCTGATTTTCGTCAACATTTTTGGTCTGGTTCCGCTGACAGCCATCTTTGCGATTGCGGTTCCTTTTGGCGCAATCTGTGCCAAGGTTTTTTCAGAGATATTGGATGAGCAACCGCGTCAGCCGTTTCTGGCCATGTTGAATGCTGGCGCACCCCCATTGCAGGCTTTTTTCTACGCACTTTTTCCTTCAGCGCTCCCTAACCTGATTTCCTACTCTTTTTATCGTTTCGAGTGCTCCATTCGCTCTGCCACGATTTTGGGGATCATCGGGGCCGGCGGGTTGGGTTACCAGATTCTGCTGAGCCTTCAGAGTTTGCGTTACCAGGAATTCCTCCCCATGCTCATTGCGCTCCTGCTCCTTTCCGGATTGACCGATGTTTGGAGCTCACAGTTGCGGCAAGCTCTGGGCGGATCAACCCGCATCGAGATTCAAACTGGTGTAAACCACACTGCCGGCATTCCGAGCACTGGTTCAACCCGATCCTCAGCTTTTCTCAAAGGGTCGATGATCTCGATTTTGCTGCTGACAGGATTCGCGCTGGTTTATCTGAAACCTGATTTTTCCAGCATACTGGCGCCCCGCACCGCGCAGTTGCTCGAAGGTATTTTACGCGATTCATTCCCACCACAATTGCCGGATGGCGGGCTGCTATATTTATTGCGCCTTTCCGGCCAGACTCTGGCCATTTCCATCCTCGCCATGGCTGCCGTTGGGCCATTGGCAATGGCAGCCGCCTTCGTAAGTTCAGGTCGATTACGGAACCTTGGGCAGATTACTGCTACCCGTCAACCCGGCCTCCGTCCTGCAGCCATCTTAGCTTACCTGGTGCGCATGTTTTTCCTCATCGCGCGGGCTGTGCCTACGCCGATCTGGGTATTGATGATCTTGTTTGTTGTTTTCCCGGGCATTTTGCCCGGCGCGGTTGCCCTGGCGCTGCATAACTGGGGAATTACAGGGCGGCTGATGGTTGAAACGGTTGATAACATGGACGAACGACCGCTTGTTGCGTTGCAATCGCTTGGCGCCAGCCCTGGTCAAACTTTTATGTACGGCGCCTTGCCTGATGTTTTCCCCGGATTTATTTCCTACATTTTCTATCGCTGGGAAAATTGTATAAGAGAAACCGTAGTGATCGGAATTGTCGGAGCTGGCGGTCTGGGCCGCTTACTTTCCGAGCAATTGAGTAATTTCGATTACGCAGCAATAACATCAACCTTGATTGCATTGATTCTTCTGACCATCCTGGTGGATTTATTATCTTCGGCCGTCCGGCGCCAATACCGGTCATGAAATCCGGCAAACCATCCTGCTCGATTGGGGGTATTCTGGCCGGGCGTTTTGGAAGCTTCCAAGTATGGCAGGCCATTGTGCCTATACCAGGTTAGGTAATCTTACGGGTCAATGTCCACCCGAACCCGGTTATGATCAAATGGTTAGTCCATCTCCTACACCAAAATAATCTTCCATGGCCGAATTCAATCCAACTCTTCCTAAAACTCAAATTTCGAAACGCTGGTCCACCTTTTTCCATGCCTGTTTGTTTGTGGCAGGGTTTTCGCTGGTGTTTATCGTCGGCTGGGGTGGAGCTGCCACCCTGTTTGGTCAGGTTTTTGCGACGATTAAAATCACCCTCGCAAGGGTCGGCGGGGTGGTCATCATCCTTTTTGGCCTTTCCAATCTTGGCTTATTCCGGATGCCATGGATGTTCTACTCCGACACCCGCCCCAATATGCCCGGCGCTGGAAAAAGCGGCGGTTGGGCATCTTCAGCTTTGATGGGGGTGGTTTTTGCGGCAGGTTGGACGCCTTGTATTGGGACCACGCTGGGAGCCATTTTGACGCTCGGTTTCAGCCAGGAGGGTGCCGGACAGGCAATGCTGTTGACCAGCGGCTATGCACTTGGCATGGGAATTCCGTTCCTCCTGCTTGGCGTGGGCCTGGATCGAGCCGTCGAATTTATCGGACGCTTCCGACGTTATGCTCGCGTCTTTCAAATCGTCAATGGCGTGTTTTTAATTGCACTCGGGCTGCTTTTACTCTTTGGAAAAATGACTTTGATCTCCATATGGGCGCAGAAAAACGGCTGGTACTTTGACCTGCCATTAGGCGGTGCGGTGACTCCATCGTATATTTTTGCAGTTGCCGCTGGCCTGATTTCCTTTTTCTCGCCTTGCGTACTGCCTTTAGTTCCAGCTTACCTGGGTTATTTGAGCGGCCGGGCAAACAAACGAGCATAATGTAATTTCATCCTGTGCTGGCTAATGCCGCCGGATGCAGGCTCTATTCTCTTGCGAGCAGGATTTGCCAGGCTGACGTGCGCGCAGATGAAGCCAACGCATCATCTGTCTGCGAATGCAATCCCTGAAACGATCAAGACGCTGACAAATCTAAATTGGGTTGCGAAAAGTTAAATCAGCACTATTCAATCGGCCAGAATGACCGAATGAAAATGATTAGGATAGGGAAAAGGTCTAAGATAGTACCCTTCGATCTGGTTTCATCGAAGGATTCATTGAGAACTCAGGAATTCGCCCTGATAGACTTGGTGGTTTTCACAATACTATAAGATGTCGCCTTTAAAGCGAAACCAGAGCCATCCCAGGAAATAACCCAGAACTCCGCCGAGTACCCCCGAAATCCAGTGATAGGGGTGCGGCTGTGCGCCCAATATGATCTTGCCAAGGACAAGATAGCCGACAATTGCCCCGGCTACAGCCATGAAATACACCACGATGGGGGTTTCCTTCTTTTCTTTGGCAGCAACAACGGCTTTGTTCCTGGTTTTGGCTGTCATATCAATTATTCCTCGAATTCCAAGTATTTTGAACGAATTAAACTACTGCTTAAAGGCGTGGGACGGCTACTTGTGCAGGTAACGTTTTAATGCCTGTGTGCCGCAAATGCCCCAACAAATGGCCATCATTACAAAAAATGCTGCCAGAGCGATAGTTGCTGCGCTGCGCAGGCCAAAGAGTGGAATTGCGACGAAACCAATAATGGGAAGCGAGCATAACCAAATCGTCAGAGCGAGTGTCATATCGCCAATGTCAAAATGGAGTTTTTTGAGCATCGCAACCTCCAATCGAACTAGCCTCTAACTAAGAGTTTCTACACAATCTTATCAAGGTCAAACGACCGGGGGTAAGCGCATTTATGCGGGGTGTAGAGCAAGCATTTTTCACTATAGGTACAGCAAAAGGCGGCGCCCCATTTTTCACTATCGATTACAGGCATAATTACCTTTTTAATAACAAGTAATTCGGCGGTATATGCAGTCATTAATCTATGATATACTTCGCACAAGGATTGAATCTGGATAATAAGCACAAAACCGTGCAATTTCAATGGTTTCTAATCTTCGTCAGTTGATCTAACTTTTGAAATTGACATTAGAGGTATCTCATGGACCATTGCATCTGTCATAGGCGGGAACTGTAACTACCGCCTCGCATAAAACACAACCGACTTTATTCTGAACGGCCAACTGCCACAGGCGGCAGACAGTCACCCCGCAAGAAACACGTTCGTGTTAGGGCGTTCCTGTTTGACGCTTTTATATTTAAGTTGGCCGTTTTTCTATTTGTAAGACCATTATTAAGGATTATTCAAATGGTAACCAAACATTTAACTCGTAAACCATTGGTTTCCGAAGTGCAGCCACTTTATTATAAGAATATTCTGGAGACGATTGGCCAGACTCCTCTGGTAAAGCTCAATCAGGTTGCCTTCGATGCGGTCGCCGCCCATGTCCTCGCCAAGGTGGAGTATTTCAATCCGGGCGGTTCGAGCAAAGACCGCATCGGACTCTCCATCATCGAAAATGCCGAGCAGGAAGGCCGGATAAAACCAGGCGGAACAATCGTCGAAGCCACTTCTGGAAATACCGGGGCTGGACTGGCGTTAGTGGCTGCCGTAAAAGGCTATAAAACCGTCTTCGTGATGCCAGACAAAATGAGTGAAGAAAAGGTGCGCTTTTTGCGCGCCTTTGGTGCGCGGGTCATTATTACTCCTACCGCGGTCGCCCCGGATGATCCACGCAGCTATTACAGTGTAGCCGCCAGAATTGTCAACGAAACGCCAAACAGCCTCCTCGCCAACCAGTATCATAACCCAGCCAACCCCGAAGCCCATTACCGTTCCACTGGCCCCGAGCTATGGCGCCAGACTGCGGGCAAGATCGATGTCTTGATTGCTGGCATGGGCACAGGTGGAACCATCACTGGAACTGCGCGCTACTTGAAAGAACAAAACCCCAACTTGAAAGTGGTCGGGGTGGATATCCAGGGCTCCCTGCTTTATGAAACCTGGAAACTAGGCCACATACCTGATGACCCGCATCCGAAGACTTATAAAATCGAAGGGATTGGAGAAGATTTTCTCCCCAGCACGCTGGATATGTCGCTCATCGATGAAGTTGTGCAGGTGGATGACCGCGAATCATTTCTCATGGCGCGCCGTCTGGTACGGGAAGAAGGCATTTTCGCTGGCGGATCCTCGGGTTCGGCGGTCGCCGGGCTGCTGAAATCGAAAATTGTGCGCAGTTTAAAGCCGGATCAAATTGCCGTCGTCATCCTCCCCGACACAGGCAACCGTTACCTTTCAAAATTATTCGATGACAACTGGATGCGCGAGAACGGTTATCTGCCCGCCAGCCGGTCAGAAGATACCGTAGCCGCCCTGATCGATTTCCGTAACAAAGGTCCGGTGATCACAGCCACCTCCGGTGAACGCATCACCGCAGTGGTTGAGAAAATGAAGGCCTACGAAATCTCTCAACTGCCGGTGGTTGACGACACAGGCAGGTTGATTGGTATTGTGAGCGAGGTGGATTTATTGGACCACCTGCTTCATGCCGGACATATACACGATCCAGAAGAAACCATTTCAGGGATCATCAACCCCAGCGTGGTGACCGTCGAGCCGGGTTCCAGCATCGAGCTGCTGTTATCCGTTTTTGACCGTGGCAAGGTCGCCGTAATCGTAGCAGACGGCCGGCCGGTCAATGTTCTGACGAAAATCGATCTGATTGATTACCTGACAGAAAAAACAGCCCGATAACGGCGATCGGAACAATTAAAAAACCGACACCCACAACATCTGGCATGTGGGCATCGGTTTTGGGTAGCTATTTCCGGCTAAAGAATGGGGTTAAACTTTCAACGCTTGCTCAAGGTCGTCGAGCAGGTCGTCCACGTGCTCGATGCCGACCGATAATCGTACCAACCCGCCCGGAACTTCTAGCGGACTGCCGGAGACTGAGGCATGTGTCATTGCAGCCGGAACTTCGATCAAGGACTCGACGCCGCCCAGACTTTCGGCCAGGGTAAAGATGCGGGTGGAAGCGACCATGCGATTCGCGGCTGCAGCGCCATTTTTTAAGACCAGCGACACCATCCCGCCAAATAATCGCATCTGCCGTTTCGCGACCTGATGGCCAGGGTGCTCCGGCAGACCCGGGTAGATAACCTCCGCTACAACCGAATGATGGCTCAAATATTCGGCTATGCGCATGGCATTGGCGGAATGCCGCTCCATACGCAACGCCAGTGTTTTAATGCCGCGCAGGGTCAACCAGACATCCATCGGGCCGGGTACCGCCCCCACCGCGTTTTGCAGAAATTTCAATTTTTCATAAGCGGTAGCATCCTGTGTCACAATTGCGCCGCCGACCACATCGGAATGTCCGCCAAGATATTTGGTGGTCGAGTGCACCACAAAATCAGCTCCCAGCGCCAGGGGCTGCTGTAAATAAGGGGACGCAAAGGTGTTATCGACTGCCAGCTTTATCTGGGAATTTTTATTTTTGATCCGCGCGGCTGTCTCAGCAATGTCTGAAATTTTAAGCAGCGGATTGGTGGGGGTTTCGATCCAGACCAGCCGGGTCTCTGGAAGCAGCGCAGCTTCCACTTGCTGCGGATTGCTGACATCCACGTAGGAAAATTTCAACCCGTAATCAGCCAGGACGCGTTCGAAAAGGCGGTAGGTGCCGCCATAAACGTCATTGGACGCAACAACATGTTCGCCGGGCTTGACCAACTTGAGCAGAGTGTCGATAGCAGCCATGCCAGACGCAAAAGCCAATCCATAAGTAGGCCCGTCTATACCCTGCCCTTCCAGAGCTGCCAGGCAAGCCTCCAGAGCAGAACGGGTGGGATTGATGGTGCGGCTGTAATCGTAGCCTTTAGTCACCCCTACTTGCTCCTGGGCATACGTTGAGGTTTGATAAATCGGAGTGATCACTGCGCCTGTGGCAGGGTCTGGTGCCTGCCCGGCATGGATCGCCAGGGTTTCAAAGCTGTCTTTTTTGGGCATGTCATACCTCAAGTAATTGATGATGAATGGAAAGAGTTCTCCACTGATTTTACCAACCTTAACACATAACCCCGGTTTCAGACAATAGGCTTAAACACTCATCAAGGATCGGACCGTTTGTCAACTAGTCGATATTCTTAAACTGCCCGTCTTCCAGCCATAGTACGCGATCGGCTATGTCTTTGATGCGCTGATCGTGGGAGACGATCACCACGCTGCGGCCTTGCTCTTTGGCGATGGCCCTTAGCAAGTGCATAATCTCGTGACCAATCTTCGAATCCAGGTTGGCTGTGGGTTCATCGGCCAGGACAAGCGTCGGCGAGTTGACCAGCGCCCTGGCTATCGCCACCCGCTGCTTCTCGCCACCCGAAAGTTTCTCGGGCAGGAAGTTCAAACGCTCCCCAAGGCCCAGATCGGTTAACAATAATGACGCTTTCTTTTGCGCGACGCTGCTCTTAACTCCGGCGAGTTCTGCTACCAGCGCCACATTCTCCAATGCTGTCAGGGCGGAGAGTAAGTTGAAATCCTGAAAGATGAAACCAAAATGTCGCAGGCGGATATCCGGCAGCCGGTCTTCCTTCAAAGCGCTTATAACATACCCATTGAGGTGGATATCACCCTCGGTCGGTTTGAGCAGCGCCCCAAGCATAGAGAGCAAAGTAGTCTTCCCCGATCCCGACGGACCCATAATGAGCACGATTTCTCCGGGGGCAACGGACAGGGATACATCCTTCACTGCAACGACTTCTGTTGCGCCAGAACCATAGCGCTTGGTGACATGAGAGATTTCTAATGTTGAAGGTGCCATATATTACCTGCCTCTGAATACCATGGCCGGGTCCAGCCCGGCAATCTGGCGGATCGGTAGAATTGCCGCAATCCCAGCGATTACCACCGAGAAACTGCCCACTTTGACCAGTGAGGCCGCACTGACTTCCAGCACCATGCTCAGACCAAGGAGTGGGATGACTGCTGAAAGAAGTAAAGTGATTGCCAAAGCGATCACAAAACCAAAGGCGACGCTGAGCAGCGCCTGTGACAGAACAGCCCGATAGAGTTGACCGTTGCGGGCGCCTAATGCTTTAAGAACGCCGTATTCTCTCTTTCTGCTCAACGTTGCGGTATAAACGGTCAGACCCATCACCGCCAGCCCGATCAGGAAGCCGATTAAATTCATGATTGTGATCACATCGGTGCTCATATCTTTGACGACCTGGCGCTCTGTTGCTGCAAAAACCGCGGAAGTTTGAGCAGTGACATCTTTGACTTGGGCTTCTATACGTTCAGCCACAAATTGCGGAGATTCACCTTCCTTCACCTTTACCAGCAAGAAGCTGATCGTATCAGTACCACCGCGCAGCATCGCGAAATCATCTATTGAGATAAAGGCAATCGAATTCACCAGGCTGGAGGTTTCTTCTGAAAGCCCGGTGACCTCGAAATCCTTCCCCAGAATTTTAACTTTGTCGCCCAAATTGACGCCGGACTCCTCGGCAACATTTCGGTCGATGATCGCTTCATCTTTCCCAGGAAAGCTGCTGCCGGACGATATCCTCCATGGGACACCCAACTCAGCCTCCTCGGGCAAACCAATGATGTATGCCAGGTTACGCTCGTCGCCCGTCACAAGCATATTGGAAAGGTAAAGTATTGGCGTGACCGCTGCAACACCCGGCACAGCTTCCACATCCCTTATGGTGGTGACTGGCAGGGAAGAAGAAGCCATGTGCATGTTGCGCACTCCAGATTGGGCGACAAAGATATCTGCACCGCTATTATTGATATAGACCGTTAACCGCTGTTCAACCCCAGTGAAAATCGCGTCGAGCGAGAGGATTAACAGCAACGCGAGCGCAACTCCGCCAACGGAAATCGTCAGGCGAATTTTGTTCTGGAACATGTTTCGCAAGGCAAAGCGGATCATTTCCGAAACACCTCTGCCGGCGCCAATCCGGCCACCACCCGCGCCGGAAAGAACGCTGCTACCAGAGCCATTCCCAGCCCTGCCAATAGCGCCAGGCCAACATCAGACGGGTCGAAGACGATGAGGAACTGCGGTCTGACGCCCATGATCCATTGGCTCACGCCATACGCCATCAGGACTCCCGTAATTGTCCCCAACGACGCGGCGGCCAGGGCCTGGGTAAGGACAACCTTATAGAGAACGCTATTCGATGCGCCGATTGCCTTTAAAACTCCGTACTCACGCTGACGCTCCACGGTAATCGTGTAAATCACCAGGCCGACAATCATCGTCCCTACCAGAAAGGCTATTCCAACCATCAGCTTGAGAGGAGCGGAAAAGACCTTGGCGAACAGCTTGAGGTCATTGGCAGCCATTTCTTTCTTGGTCAAAGCGTTTATTCCATCCAGGTAATTTAATTGCCGCAGGAAATCATCAAGATCCTCATCATCGGTTTTGGTGAGCAGAATGAAGCTCGTCGCCCCTGGCATCAGCAGCAAGTCCTCTGCGGCAGATTTACGAACAAAGAAGAAGCTGGTCATCCAGGAGGTAGTTCCGTTGGAAAGGCCAACAATGGAGAAATCCTTTCCAAGCACTTCCACCGTATCGCCAATTTCCAGCCCATGACGGCTGGCAAGAACACGGTCAAAGACCATTTCCTGTTCGGTCTCTGGCCGACGTCCTGCTAATAGTTCCCAGGGCCCACTGCTCTGTCCCGGTACGTACCCGACCATGTAAGCGGGTTGCTTTTTTCCATGCAAATCCAGAATAACGAATTGCGAAAGAATTGGGTACGCTTCCCTCACTCCCCCAACATCCTCTACTTTTTGGATCATTCCTACAGGCAGCAGGGAAGTTGCCCCAAGCAGGTTAACCACATCTTCTTGCGCCACAACGACTGAACCGGGTGAGTTGTCCAGGTAGGAAGTAATTTGGCTGTACATCCCGGCCAGGAATCCGTTGAGCACCAGGATAAGCATCACGGCCAGCGCTACGCCGCCCACACAAAGAGCCATGCGGGTCTTGTCTTTAAGGAGATTGCGGCGAGCTAATGACATGATTCGGTTCTTTCATTTCATCCAGGATGTTCATTTTCATTCTAGCGCATCATTCAGGAATCTTTTAGCGTAAAAAGGCGCTTTTTACGACCCGTGAAAATGCTGGTCGCGACATCGACTGAACCTGTTAAATCCAATAGCCCTTATAACCGGGTAAAGAGTACCCAACGACTTCTCGATTGCGATTCCATCAAAGTCGAAGGCTGGCGCGCAACCGGAACAAATCGATGGCCATTATATGAACGATATCCTATTTGACTGCAGGGCTAAGTTTGTATGTAAAATGTAAAGAAGATAATGTATAAAACACGTTCGAAAGGGATGCGCTATGGCACCAGCTAAAATTCTCGTAATTGATGATGAACCCTCCATCCAAAGTGTAGTAGCTGCATATCTAAAAGTTGAAGGATATGATTATCAAACGGCGGCTGATGGCCGTGGTGGTTTATCTTTAGCCCGTACATTTAAGCCAGATATCATCATACTGGATGTGATGTTACCTGGCATGGATGGGATCGAATTACTGGCCAATTTGCGACGAGAGTCGAATGTGTATGTAATCATGCTAACTGCCAGAACCGAAGAAACGGACAAAATCGTCGGTCTTTCCGTTGGAGCGGATGATTACCTGACTAAGCCATTCAGCCCTCGTGAGTTAATCGCCCGGATCAAAGCAGCCCTACGGCGCATTCAAGGGAATAGCCAAACCCCAGGAATAACTTCGGTTCTGGCTTTCACCCATTTACGCATCGATCCGGCGGCTCGCCGGGTCTGGGTAGATGATCGTCTGATTGATCTTACTGCAGTGGAGTTCGATTTGTTACTGGCCCTGGCTCAACACAATGGCATAGTATTGAGTCGAGAGAAATTGATCGAAATAGTCTGGGGGTACAATTATTACGGCGATTCACGGGTAGTGGATGTGCACATTGGGCACATCCGGCAAAAATTGGGTAATGACCAATTCGTTGAAACAATCCGTGGAGTGGGTTATCGGTTTGAAGACAAATAGGTGAACGCATGCTGAGTTATTTTCGTACGCACTTGGCCGGTAGAGTATTTCTTTCCTATGTGGTCGTGGTTCTAGTGGGGATTATTGTGTTGGCCACGGCAACCAGTTTGTCCATTCCTGCTGCTTATGATAGACACTTGTCTGGGATGAGTACAATGATGTCAGGGGGAAATATGACTTTGGCGCCTGCCCCTGCGACCGGTGCGGGCAATGCTCAAGAGTTGGAAGTGGAATTGTTTGCTAATTATCAGGCCTCCGTTTCGGAAGCGCTTGCGCTGGCTGCTGGTGCTGCACTGATTGTTGCGGTATTAGCCAGTTTTTTGATCAGCCGCCAGGTCGTAGGACCTGTGCAAAAAATGATGGTGGCCAGCCATCGCATTGCAGAAGGTGAATACGCGGAACGGATTACCGTTCCCGGTATTGTGCATTCAAACCAGTTGGATGAGTTGGATCAACTGGCGCTAAGTTTTAACCAGATGGCAGACAAACTTGAAAAAACCGAGTTCATGCGCCGCCAACTGCTCGGTGATGTCTCACATGAACTACGAACACCGCTAACGGCTATCAAAGGTTATATGGAAGGGCTTATGGACGGTGTCATGTCTGCTACGCCTGAGACCTACCAACAGGTTTTTGCCGAAGCGGATCGCCTGCAGCGACTGGTCAACGACCTTCAAGAACTCAGCCGGGTCGAGGCGGGTGCATTCTCACTTGATCTCAAGCCTGTTTCGATTAACAACCTCATTGAAACGGTTGCAAGTCACCTGGGTCGCCAGTTCGAAGAGAAAGGTATTCATCTTCAAATGAAACTGGATGACAATCTGCCGGAATTAGCTGCCGATCCAGATCGCATCCTCCAGGTGCTAACGAACCTGATAGGCAATGCTTTGCAATATACCCAACCCGGGGGAAGCGTCTATATCCATTCAACGCGGAATCAAAACGAGGCTGTTATTACCGTAACGGATACCGGTATCGGAATTGCCCCGGATCAACTGCCTTATATTTATAAGCGTTTTTATCGAACTGACAAATCAAGGTCAAGAACAAGCGGGGGAAGTGGAATCGGATTAACAATTGCCCAGGCGTTAGTTAAAGCGCACCGTGGGAGGATCTGGGCCGAAAGCCAAGGCGAAGGCAAAGGCAGTGCCTTTCACTTCACGCTGCCATTAGGGTCATAAAACGATCTAAATTCCCGCAAATATCTTTATCAAAACTTTACATTGGCTTCAAAGGAACTTTATCCTTTCACGTTATCATAAGGAAGTAAACACAAATCAAACTTGATGAAAGACGGATGAAGATCCGGAAGGAGAAAAACATTATGATGGGTAATTTTGGATACGGTAATATGGGTTGGATCGGAATGATCCTGGGCTCGATCATCTCAATTGCTTTGTTAATTGGCCTGGTCTTGCTGATTGTATGGGCTGTTCGCCAAATGAGTGCAAACCCCACTCGCCTCGGCCCCCAATCCTCAACTGGTCAATCAGCCAGGGATATTGCGCAAGCACGCTATGCAAAGGGCGAAATCAGCCGGGAAGAATATCAACAAATCCTTTCAGATTTAGGCCGCTAAGGAAGGTGCGAAATGATGGGATTTGGTATGTTCGGCGGAATGTTCTTCTTCTGGATTATTCTGATTGGCCTGGCCGTGTTAGTAGTGCGAGGGCTGTTCCAACCGAACCAGTCTGACCGTGGAAGCTCCAAAACTGAACCCCTCTCTGCGCGCCAAATTCTCGAACAGCGCTATGCCAGAGGAGAAATCAATCAGGAGCAGTATCAATTAATGTTGAAAGACATTCAGCAATAAAACTAAATGGCAAAAAAGCTGCCCGATTTCGATGAAATCGGGCAGCTTTTTTTAACTTACGATTGTCTCAATTTTTATTCCCCTCGGTGGATGGTCACATTTACGATTCCCATGATAACAATGTCTCACAGGCCCGTTTGAACCATCTGGTGATTATATGAACCCATAAGTAAGCAAAAATGCCCTGCTCCAAATACCGTATTCTGGCGCTGGTAGAAATTTGAAATGAACCATACACTCTGTAATATGTAAATTTCATTCCCACAGGATCAGTCGCCCCATGCAAAAAACTTTCGACCTGACCGCCAAAATTCTCATCATTCTCGTGATTCCATTCTGGTTCCTGATTGGTTCAGTTCGCATGCTTGTGACAAGCGAGTATTTGAGGATTGAGTACAACAAGGTAGATTTTCCAGAAGATCCTTTTGGGTTTAGTAAAGAACAACGGATAAGCTTCGCTTCTGAAAATGTTCGTTATTTACGAGAAAATCTCCCAATTTCAGCTCTTGAAAATCAGAATAATGAAGACCAGGCGCTTTACAATCTGCGCGAGTTGAGTCATATGGAGGATGTTCAAGATGTCTATCAATTCTTTTGGACATTCTGGAAGGTGATTTCTGCGATCATTGGCCTGGTTGCTATTTTGTCATTGACCTGGCGGCGAAATTGGCAGGCTTTTGCTTCCGCACTAAAGATTGGGGGATTCGGTACCGCAATTTTTATAGCCCTTATAGGGTTCCTGGCCTTTATCGGGTGGGATACCTGGTTTCTCATATTCCATAAGTTGTTTTTTTTGGATGGAACCTGGACATTCAACTTTTCCGATACGCTTATCCGGCTATTTCCACAGAAATTTTGGGTGGATGCAGTCTTCACAGTTTCCGGGCTTAGTTTGATTTTAGGGTTATTAATCGGATTTTTCGGCCGGCGTTTGGCAAAAGGAACATCACCGTCACTCAGTCGCTAATTATTAAGCAAAATAGCCTATAGCTAACCAAGCTACATCACGCTATATGCAAGGACGCGCTTCCGATATACTCGAGCTGCCGGCAGGAATTGCGACCCCAACCCAACCAGGTCAGGCGCCATCTCTCTTGCAATATTTTTCGTATTAGCAGCAAATGGGACTCATTTCTGCATCAGATGTTTTTTATCACCTGCAGGTTAATTCTCAGATTTGATAAAAAAGGATTAAATCATGCCCGAGATTACTACTCGCAAAGACCGGATGAATCGAAAATTAGTGCGCCAACGCCAACAACAGAAGAACAAGATCATTTTCACGGGTGTCGTCATAACTGTATTAGGATTGGCGGGCTTTTTACTGTTCAAGGCGTTCTATAAACCAGCTTTACCGATGGCAGAAAATGTCATTGACGTTTCCGCCGATATGGCTGGTTTTGATAAAAAAGAAATTCGTGTCAAAGTCGGAGAACCGGTAACAATCCGTCTGCGCAGCCTGGACACTTCAGGGCATACCGACGGCGGCGGCCAGCACCAATGGGCTGTGGAGGAATTGGATGTCGATATAATCGCCCAGCCTAAAGGCACCGCCATGGCCACCTTCACACCAACTGAGCCGGGTGAATATACCTTCTACTGTGATATCTGCTGCGGCGGTCGCGCCAACCCCACCATGAATGGCAAATTGATCGTAGAGGGGTAACCTATGACCACCAGTGTCATCCGGCGCACCATCACAATCCTTACATTAGGCGTGATTGCCCTGGCGGCTTTGGGGTTGGCAGGCCTGTGGCACCCCAATGCGCCAGATATGGCCATGCAATCTTACATCCCAAAAATTACACTCCCTGCAGTATTGGTTGCCGGAGCGGTAGATGGGATTAACCCATGTGCGTTTACAGTTCTCCTCCTTTTCATCACCGCCTTACTGGCTACCCTCAAAGCAGGCGAACAAAACATCAACGCGACTCGGGCGCGGCTTGTTGGTTTGGGCAGTATCTACATTGGCGCAGTTTTTTTGACTTATCTTGCGCTTGGCGTAGGGTTGCTAAAGGTCGCGGATTTATTCGCACGCCAGCATGCGCCGGCTCGGATTGGCGCGCTGGTGGCCATTTTGATAGGCTTATGGATGGTCAAGGATTACTTCCTGCCAGATTGGGGACCGCGACTACAGGCGCCAGGTAAGGTCGGCGCTCTAGCCAGGCAAGCAGCCCAGAAAGCCACCGTTCCTGCGCTCGTTCTTGGCGGTTTCCTCATTGGCCTCTGCACGGTTCCTTGCAGTGGGGCAGTATATCTGGGAGTGTTAAGTCTCCTGGCGCTGCAACCAACGGCCTTGTTAGGTTACGGCTATCTATTGCTTTACAACGTGGTTTTTATCCTGCCGTTGGTCGTTATTCTTGCTCTGGCAGCCGCAAAACCCACTCTTGGACGGCTGGCACATTGGAACCTTCACCATAAAGAATGGGTACGTTTAGCCCTAGGGTCAGGTGTTGTCGTCATGGGGTTGGCAATTTTGGCAACTGTTTGATTAACGATGAGCGCCCAGGTAACCTCCCAGTCCGAATCTTTGGCAACGCCCCTGGCGGTTACTAATCTATTCGTGGGGTTGAAATCAAAACCGTTAACCTTGGTCGTGGGGCCAAAAAACACCGGTAAAATCGCGGCAGTGCAAAATATAGCCAATTTATTAATCGGAGATGATCCTTTCCGTTTCCAGACGATGGTCGGCCACACCTGGTGGGCCGATCAAACCACCAATATTACACAATTCACCGAAGCTCAAACTCGCTGGAACTCAAGCAAAGTAATCGAACTCATCAATGAAGCCGGCCAGCCAGATAATTCTGAACGGATATATTTGGGATTCCTAACAAGAATAAGTCCAGCTGAGCTAAATGAATTTTTCTCAGAGGTAGCATTTCAGCTTAAGCACGACCAGGTTATGCGAGTTTCATCGATTCATCTTTCTACACCTATGCCTTTTCCAAGTAATATGTTCTTGATAGGCACAATGGATAATAATCAATTTAAATGGATGGGCGAGGATTTGGTTTCGAAAACATCCTTAATTCATTGGCTGCCAGATGGGAACAATCCATCAGATCTACCATCCGGACAACCTGACAACATTAACGTAGAAAAAAATTTTTTGAAATCTTGCCTTCGAAACGTACAGAGTGCTTATCAAAGACTTTATGCGCTTCTCAGAAGTCAGAAACAGGCCTTTTTGCCATTATTTCAGACAATTAATGTCTTGCAAAAGCATAAAATATTTCTGCCGAATTCAATGATTCAATCAGCAATGATTTACATCGCAAACTCGTGGTCCACAAATGGAACTGGTTTGTTCAATCAAAATGATTCGAAGAATCTGGGTATTGCCCTGGACTTTGCAATTGCTCAAACTTACTTGCTGCCGATCGAGGACAGATTGATGGATTCTGCAGCATTGCGGAAGAGTCTCCAGACGCTCTTTCAGGGAAGATTTCCTCAATCCAACATCTTAATCACGAATTTAGTTTAGCTTAAACTCGGTCCCGCTGAAATCCTAAATCGCTGGTCTATTCTTTGCGATTAACCATTCTCGATTCATATCTGCCTTAAGCAATTGCACTTATTCATTAACACGTAAGAAAGCCCTTTAAGATTTCCTGCCACAAGGTTATAGTTGCTGTACGCAGTTCGTTTAGGTGAAGAAAGGAACCGATAGAAGGCCCTTATGAATCCATTCACAGTCGCCTTGATAGGACTTTTTGTATATTTGGGATACACCTGGATCATTGTAAACAGAAACAGGCATAGACGTCCTGTTCGCATTCCCATTCGAATAAATTCCAATTTTCGAGGACATACCCGAAATTAGCTCGGTTGATTTAGGTGGTTTTCATTCTTATCGAAAAGGAGTAATTTTTTGGACCACAACGTTTCCCCTGATTCACAATTTCGTATTCCTAAATTTGTTTGGGTCTTGGCCGCAGGCGTATTAATCGGTGGAATTTCCATTCTTGTTTTTAAAGTCGCCGTTGGTACGGTTCTATATTATGGACTCTTTGGCTTTATGATGCTAAGTCATTTTTTCATGCATGGAAATCATGGTTCTCACAAAAACCAATCAGCTAACAACACTTTGCAAAATGGACCTAACGACCAACCAGACAAACAAGACCACAAAAGCCATTCTGGTGGCTGCCATTAAGGAAGAATGCCAAATCCAACTCAACGCATAGATGCACCTTTGGCGCCAAATTAATGCTATGCAGAGAAAATAAAAGCCTTTGTGCGAAAAAGGCTTTTTTTGCCTAATTTAATTAAAGGGCGCCAAAATTATATTTACTTCGCGGCACATTTCCAGGGTAAGCAAAAATGCTTGTGATTAATTACGGTAAAAAGCGCTGTAAGGAAAAAAATCCATAACCTATACTGTGTTTGTGGTTAGGAGGTAGTTATGAATTCGAGTTCTTCACCATTGATGCAATTTAATAGAAATTGCAATCAGGTGATTGAAGAGAGTGTCGACCGGCTTACCCAGTCGGGGTTTACGGTTGTGGAATCGTTCGATTTGCAGGTTGCCCGCGCCAATCATAGCGGATGCACATGCCCACAGCACGGTACGGACCAATGCGCCTGTCAGCTGGCAATACTATTGGTTTATGAAAGGGATGCAATTCCGGTCAGTCTCATGGTTCATGGCAACCAGGAATGGACAGAGATATCCATTGTAGATACCCCGGATCAGAAGATCAAACCGGCATTGAGAACAAAAATAACTTCTACGCTCCAGCCAAATTATTCCCTTCATTCCGACCATGAATCGGTGTCCAGTGGATCCTGAAAAGGAAGAAATTCTGGACCTTTTGAAATTTGAAACGAACCGCCTTCACAGGCTGCAAGGTCTGATTCAGGAAAGTGCGCCCTGCACCAACCTGCTTAACGAAATTAATGCCCTGAACAAGGCATTAACCGCAATTAAGGTCGATCTGGTGAAACACCAGATGAAATCCAGCATCGGGGTCATTCACGGCTCATCAGATCGTGAAACGACCCAGACTGAGCTCAGTAAGATTATCCAATTGTTGGGCATAACAGCCGACTTCTAACACGAATGGAGTTTTTTCGTATGACTAAACTTGAAGACCAACGATCTATTTCGTTTCCTGTGCAAGGGATGACCTGCGCTTCCTGTGTATCGCACGTGGAAAGAGCTTTGATGGAACTGCCGGGTGTTAGTGATGTGGTCGTGAACCTGGGCACCAACAAAGCCAGCCTGAACTTTGATCCAACCCAGGTAAATATTACAGATTTTCAGCATGCCATTTCAGATGCAGGGTACTCCGTGCCCACCCAGGAAACGAATTTGCATGTCTCTGGAATGACTTGCGCCTCATGTGTCGACCACGTCGAAAGAGCACTGAACGAATTACCCGGTGTCACCGGTGCGACTGTCAACCTGGGACTTGAGAAAGCGCGTGTCCAGTATATTCCTGAGGTTGTTACGACCTCCCAAATGAAACGCGCAGTCCGAGACGTGGGCTATGAAGCTGTCGAGCAGGATACTGCGGTCGATAACCTCGACCGGGAGCGGAAAGTCCGAGAGGATGAGATTCGCCGCCAGGGTCGAAACCTGATCATTGCAGGAACAATCGGGGTACTGGTGATGATCGGTACATTCTATGACATGCTCGGCCCGTTCCAGAGCATTGTCCCAAAATTTCTCTCCTACAAATGGGTCCTTGGGCTGCTGACAACCCCGATCGTTTTTGGACCAGGCCGTCAGTTTTTTGTCAATTCGTGGCGCGGATTAAAGCACGGCGTGACCGATATGAATCTGCTGTACGCTACCGGTATTGGCGCCTCATATGGCATTGCTGTCATCAATACACTATTTCCTAACGCCGGTTTTGGCGGTGAAGGCGCCACTTTTTTTGAGAGCGCCGCTCTATTAACCGCGTTTATTGTACTGGGGCGTTGGCTGGAAGCCTTAACTCGCGGCCGAACCTCTGAAGCCATCCGCAAGCTGATGAAGCTCCAACCCAAGGTCGCCAACATCATCCGCAATGGCCATGAAATTTCTATCCCGGCTGATGAAGTCGAAACTGGAGATCTAATAGCAGTTCGCCCTGGCGAGTCGATCCCGGTAGATGGGATGGTCCAGGATGGCTACAGCGCGGTTGATGAATCGATGCTGACTGGCGAAAGCCTGCCTGTTGAAAAGAAGGCCGGCGATCCGGTGATCGGCGGGACCATCAACAAGACCGGAGCTTTCAAGTTTGTTGCCACCAAAGTCGGCAAGGATTCTGCGTTAGCCCAGATCATCAAGCTTGTAGAAGATGCGCAGGCCAGCAAAGCGCCGATTCAAAAATTAGCCGATTGGGTCGCAGGCCATTTCATCCTTGGCGTGCACTTGCTGGCGGTCCTGGTGTTTATCTTCTGGTTCTTCATCGGTTACGACCTGTTTTTCGATGCAGGCAGCCGTTTTATCCTCTCACCTTTCGCATTAGGCGATATCGGCGTCTTTGGCTTCTCGCTGCTGCTTTCAGTGACGGTCCTGGTCATTTCTTGCCCTTGCGCAGTTGGCCTGGCAACACCGAGCGCAATGATGGCGGGTACTGGCAAAGCAGCTGAATTTGGCGTGCTTTTCAAAGGCGCAGAAGCCATCGAAAAAGCCAGCAAGATCCAGACGATTGTTTTCGACAAAACCGGTACCTTAACCAAAGGCGAACCTTCAGTAACTGATATCATTACCAGTCTGGAAAATAATGTCCCCGACAAGAATCAGCAGATGAAAATCCTGCGCTTCACAGCCATCGCCGAACAAAATAGCGAGCATCCGCTCGGAGAAGCGATCGTGCGCGGAGCGAATACAAATGATTTAGAACTTTCTGCACCCGAATGGTTCAACTCCATCCCTGGCCACGGGGTTGAAGCAAAAATTGAGGGCGTTGCTGTTCTGGTGGGTAACCGCAAGTTGATGGGCGAAAGATCAATCGATTTCCGCGCCTTGATGTCGCAGGCCGAAAAACTGGAGACCGAAGGAAAAACGGTCATGTTTGTGGCACTGGATGGCCAGCCGGCTGGCCTGATCGCAGTCGCGGACACCCTGAAAGAGACATCGGTTGAAGCCATTCGACGCTTGCGTCAAATGAAACTGGAAACCGTAATGATTACCGGCGACAACCGCCGCACCGCCGAAGCAATCGCCCGTCAGGTCGGCATCGACCAGGTTTTGGCTGAAGTTTTGCCCCAGGATAAGGCTGAAGAAGTCAAAAAATTACAGGCCCTGGGCAAACGGGTGGCGATGGTTGGGGATGGTGTCAATGACGCTCCAGCGCTGGCGCAAGCAGAGGTCGGAATTGCCATCGGATCAGGAACGGATGTTGCTAAAGAAACTGGAGATGTCATTCTCATCAAGTCGGATTTGAATGACGTGATCGTTGCCCTTGAAGTGGCGCGAGCCACCATGAACAAAGTGAAACAGAACCTTTTCTGGGCGTTCATCTATAACACTTTGGGTATTCCTCTGGCAGCCGGTTTCCTGTATCCTGCCCTCCGTCTGGTCGTCAGCCCGGAAGTAGCATCAGCCTTCATGGCCATCAGCTCAGTATCCGTTACGCTCAATACACTATTGCTGAAAGGATTTTCACCCTCAACGCAGCGTAAAGTAAAGAGAACAGGCCGGGATAAGGTTGCGGCCAATCAGTTCTCCGCATCCACCACAAGCAGCAACTGAATCAACCGAAGAGAGGAAGATATCATGGAAACTGAAAATCTCGATAAAGAAATTGCGCGTAAAAGTGCAATTGTCTACCTGGCAATAACCGCCATAATGGCATTACTCTTCTTCGCCGTTACCGGTCTGATGGGTACCTACCCAATGGTAGCAAGAATCGGCGGGGTGATGTGGATCAGTTTATTAACCCTGATCGTCTCTATGCCGCTCGTAATTACCTACATGAAGAAGAAAGTAAAAGGGACAAAGAGAAATTGACCCATTTTAATAATTGTTTATAATTATGACCTAATTAGGCATAATTACCCATTGGAATTCCCGCCAAATAGCGCTTCGTTTTTGGCGGGAATTTTCTTATCCTTTGTACTGTTGAAGTCGTTCAAGACAGCCGATTATTAACTGGAGAGCATAGATGAAAACATTACTCAAAATTGGTATTTTATCCGCGTTTGTTTTCTTGTTAGCCGCCTGTACGCCCCGTCAAAGTACCCCTGCTTCACCCACTGACCAAGCCGGCAGCAGTTCTGAGATGGGCGCCACGGCTACACCTGGAAGTATGAGCAGCGTTGAAGGAAACCATATGATGGAACCCATTAATGGAGAAAACCTTGAAACCGTTCCCGATGCAAAAGGCGGACAGTTGTTAGCTTTTAAAAATGATGGCGATACGAAAGTGTTCGAACTAACTGCTAAAGCTGTTAAATGGCCTATCTTACAAGATGTTGTGGCAACAGCCTGGACTTATAACGGCACAGTTCCCGGCCCAATGATCCGGGTTACAGAGGGCGATAAAGTTCGCATCGTTTTCAAGAATGAACTCCCCCAACCCACCACCATTCATTGGCATGGGATTGCCGTGCCCAACGCCATGGATGGAATTCCGGACGTCACTCAGAAACCGGTCCAACCTGGCGAGACTTTTATCTATGAGTTTGTCGCCAGTCCGGCAGGTACTTTTATGTACCACTCTCATTATGAAGGGGACCTGCAGGTTTCCGCCGGACTATATGCGCCGTTTATTATTGATCCAAAAGAACCTGCTTCACCCCAACCGGACGTCGATGTAAACCTGATGGTCTCGGAAATGCTGATCAAGGGTGGACAAACTTATGCCGCCATGCCTATGGCCGGCATGGAACCGAATTACTTTACGATCAATGGGAAAGCATTTCCGGAAACTGAAACCATTCAGGTCAAAAAAGGGCAGTTGGTTAGGATCCGCATAGCGGCGATTGGCCAATTCGTCCACCCCTTTCATTTACATGGAGTGCCATTCAAAATAGTAGCGACCGACGGCCATCCGGTTCCTGAAGCAGCACAACTGACAAAAGACACCGTCCTGGTCTCACCCGGCGAGCGCTATGACATAGAGTTCGTGGCCACCGAGGTCGGTCAGTGGATGCTGCACTGTCATATCCTCCACCATACTACCAACGACAACGTCGAACCTGGCGGTTTGATGTTGATGATCAATGTCACCGACTAATTCATAACCCATTCATCCAGGGAGATGACTAACCATGCAACCTTTAAAAGCACTGTTCGCTCTATCGATCGGATTGACCCTCCTTTTAACTGCGTGTTCCGGCGCGGGGAGCGCTGCACCAGCCCAGACTACCGTCGCGATAACCATGAACGTTTTACCGGATCCACCGGTCGTTGGGGATGTGCTGCTATATTTTAATGTTGTCGATGACCAGGGCCAACCTGTTGCCGCTGCAGAGGTTAACGTAATGGCCGATCACACCGAAATGAGCGGAATGACCATGCAGGGAAATGCGACTGACCAGGGGAAGGGGATTTACGCCATAACCACTAACTTTTCAATGGCAGGCCGATGGAAAATTACCGTCCAGATCAAGAATGAAGCACTGGAATACAAGCAGGACATCGACCTAATTATTCAGTAAGGCAGCCTTGCATTTTATTCGATCCTCTTATGCCTAACCATTAAAGGGTATAAGAGGATTATTTTGAAGAATAGATGAGATTATTCGTAATCTCAAACCCATCCTGAGTGAATGAGTAGGCATAATTACCTGTTAAGCTTTTCTAATTGTACCCATGGCATTACCGTCCTTCATACTCTATTCAATTAAATAATTCAGAGATATATTTTATTTTGTATTGCTCAGAGAATGTAAAGTAAATTTGACAGGAAAAAGGAGACGAATTATGGTAAAAGATCCTGTTTGCGGGATGGAAATTGATCCCCAATCGGCGTTTGCTTCCAGGGAGCACATGGGAAATGTGTATTATTTCTGCTCTGAAAATTGCGTAAACCAGTTTGATCGGAACCCGCATTCATTCGTTATGCAAAATCCAGAAAAGGTGGACTTCGCCGGTTCAGCAACCACCGGCTTCAACCCAAACCTCAGATTAAGCGAGATTGAATTGCCTGTGATTGGCTTGAAAAAAGATGGCCAGCCAGGCGCCGAGTTGATCAAAAAAGCGTTGGAAAATCAATCGGGCGTTAAAAAGGTGATAATCAACCCTACGGAAGGTATTGCCGTCATTCAATTTGAACCGAAGGTTACCGGGCTAATGGATCTGGTCAACATCATCAAGAAATCGGGATATCAGGTTGGCGGCGCTCAAAAACGGATTGGCATCGAGGGCATTCATTGCGCTTCTTGCGTGCAATTTATCGAAAACGACCTCGCCACGATCCCTGGTGTTCTCAGTGCAAACGTTAATGTCGGAACCCAGGAAGCAACGATTGAGTATCTTCCCGAGCAAACTACGCTCTCACAATTAAACTCAGCCATTGAAAGCTGGGGCTATAAAACGAGGGTGGCTTCAAGCGATCAGCCAGCCGACCAACAAGAAGCAGCTCATGATAAAGAATACCGCAGCCTGATGAACAAATTCTGGCTGGCGACGATTATCTCCATTCCGGTCCTGCTCACGGCTTACCCACAATTTATTCCCATCATTCGGGATTGGTCGATGGAGACGCTGCGAGCCACCTGGTTTGGAGCAGCGATTTTAACCATCCCGGTTTTAATCTATTCTGGCGGTCACTTCTTCACCGGCGCTTGGGCGGCGTTAAAACACCGCTCAGCGAATATGAATACACTGATTGCTCTGGGCACCGGCGCCGCCTGGCTTTACTCTACTGTCGCCATCGCGATACCTGGAATCTTTCCCGAAGGAACCTCTGAGCCCTTCTATGATGTAGTCGCCGTGGTGATTGCTCTGGTTGTGCTGGGGCAGGCGCTGGAAATCCGGGCTAAAGGACGAACCAGCGAGGCCATCAAAAAATTAATGGGCTTGCAGGCCAAAACGGCCCGCGTTATCCGCAACGGCCAGGAAATCGACATCCCAGTTGAAGAGGTACTGGTCGCAGACGTCATTCAGGTGCGTCCCGGCGAGAAGATCCCGGTGGATGGCGTCATCCTGGAGGGCAGCTCGGCGGTGGATGAATCGATGTTAACTGGCGAGAGCCTGCCCGTTTCCAAGAAAACAGGCGACGAGGTCATTGGCGCCACACTTAACAAGACCGGCGCTTTCAAATTCCGCGCCACAAAAGTCGGCAAGGATACTGCCCTGGCGCAGATCGTCAAAATGGTCCAGGATGCGCAGAACAGTAAAGCCCCCATCGCCCGCCTGGCAGACACCATTTCCGGCTACTTTGTGCCGGTGGTGATGATCCTGGCAGTCATTACCTTCGTGATTTGGTTCGATTTTGGCCCCGCTCCACAGCTCGTTTACGGTCTGGTAACAGCGGTTTCCGTCCTGATTATTGCCTGCCCATGCGCGCTGGGTCTGGCAACCCCCATGAGCCTGATGGTTGGAATCGGCAAAGGGGCAGAAAACGGCATCCTGATTCGTTCCGGGGAGGCGTTGCAAACTGCCCAGGCGATCAAAACAGTGGTGCTGGATAAGACTGGTACCATTACAAAAGGGAAGCCGGAATTAACGGATCTTCTGGTTGCCGATCAGTCACCAGTGACCGGGGAAGAACTGCTGAAACTGGCCGCTGCGGTTGAATCCGTCAGCGAACATCCCCTGGCTGAAGCCATCGTAGAAGGGGCAAAAGCGAAAGGGTTATCGCCAAGCAAGCCGGAAGCTTTTGAAGCGATCCCCGGACACGGCGTGATTGCCACGGTGGATGGTCGGCAGGTGGCTCTCGGCAATCTAAAGATGATGCAACGCTTGAATGTCGATCTGGGCGATCTGGAATCGAAGTCCGATATGCTGGCCAATGATGGCAAGACCCCCATGTTCTGCGCAGTCGATAACCAGGCAGCCGGTATTATCGCGGTAGCCGACACGGTCAAGGAAGACTCCAAAGAAGCCATCGCGGCCCTGCATAAGATGGGCATTGAAGTAGTGATGATCACCGGCGATAACCGCCGTACAGCGGAAGCTATCGCGCGGCAGGTGGGCGTGGATCGAGTCCTGGCTGAAGTACTGCCGGAGGATAAAGCTCACAATGTCCACTCACTGCAGGCTGAAGGCAAGAAAGTAGCCATGGTCGGCGATGGCATCAACGACGCTCCTGCCCTGGCGCAGGCGGATGTCGGCCTGGCGATTGGCACCGGCACGGATGTCGCGATCGAAGCATCAGATATCACCCTGATCAAAGGCAGCCTGAAGGGTGTCGTAACGGCCATCGAGGTCAGCCGGGCGACCATGCGCAATATCAAGCAAAACCTGGTAGGAGCGTTTATCTATAACGTTTTAGGGGTTCCCATTGCGATGGGCGCGCTGTTCCCCTTCTTTGGCGTGCTGCTCAGCCCGCTGCTGGCTGGCGCAGCGATGGCGTTCTCGTCGGTGACCGTCGTCAGTAATGCCAATCGGCTGCGCAGTTTTCACCCCAAATTCAGCGCAAAATAAGACAAAGGGGCTGTCCAACCCCGTCGAGATGCTGCGTGAAAAAATCCATGAACTGATTATAGATAAGGATAAAAAGATATGACCCCCATTCAAATTGCCGTGACGCTTGGAGGAATTGCTTTGAGCGTGTTCATAGCCTGGTTCTTCTGGTTGGCGCCCAAAGGCCAAACGCGCGTCTCCGCTGGAGTCAGCGGTGTTCAGGAAGTAGCCATCACCGTCAAAGGCGGTTACACGCCGGATATTATCGTGGTTAAAGCGGGGCAACCGCTAAGAATGCGCTTTACCCGCCAGGAGTCTGCTGGTTGCTCGGAAACAGTCCTGTTCCCAGATTTTAACAAAAGCGCGAAATTACCAGAAGGGGAGGAAGTACTGGTTGAATTTACGCCCGAAAAAGCGGGGGAATATGGGTTCCAATGCCAGATGGGCATGCTGCGCGGAAAACTGATCGTCGAATAATGAATTTCGCGTGTTTTTGCGCTGTATGGCGCAAAAACACGCAATTAGGAATAAACCCGCCCCAAGAATGGGGCGGGATGGGTGGGGTTGCTAACTTTATCGATGCTTTTCGTTATCCGGAACCGAGATTACATGGCTGCTTTTTTTCTCTTTATGCTTATTGTGGAACATGCGTTGATCCGCTTTATTCAATAATTCCCGCGCACTGATTCCATCCTCCGGGTAAAGACTGACGCCGATACTGGTACTCAATTCGACCGTATTTCCTTCGATGATTAATGGTTTCTTGACATCCATTACTACCCGTTTCGCTACACGTTTAGGGACGTCTAAATTTTTCAGGTCGGGCAGAAGAATTGTAAATTCATCTCCGCCTAATCGAGCTACCATGTCGTTAGCTCTTAACTCATTCTGTAAAGTCTGAGCAATCAGGATCAAAGCCTGATCACCCGCATCATGACCGTAACGATCGTTGATTTCTTTGAAGTTATTCAGGTCCATGAATAATACTGCGACCTTCCCATCGCAGCGTTTTGCGCGATCCAATTCCTGTTCAAGCCGCTCTCGAAAGGCTTTGCGATTATAAAGGCCGGTCAAAGGGTCACGATAAGCCAGATCACGGATATGCGCTTCGTTTTGTTTCTGTTCGGTGATATCGTAGCAAGACCCGATGTAACCTTCAAAATCACCGCTCAACCCATAATAGGGGTAGCCTAAATCCTGGAGCCAGCGATATTCGCCATCAAAACGGCGTAAGCGGTATTCCATTTGGAAGGGCTGGCGGGCTTTGAAAGCTTCCAGATAAGTGGTTACGCATCGCTCCAAATCCTCTTTATGGACTCCTTCAGTCCAACCGTAACCTTTTTCCTGCTCTATCGTCCGGCCGGTGAATTTGAGCCAGGTCTGATTGAAATAATCTAATTTCCCGTCCGCTCCGGATCGCCAGATCAACGCCGGGAATTCATCAAAAAGGGACAGGTAATAATCACGGGCATGAATGAGTGTTGTTTCAGCCTGCTTGCGCTCGGTAATGTCCCGCAAAAATACTTCCAATCGATCCCGGGTGGGGTAGGCGTGGGTTTCCCACCAACGTCCATTGATGGACGAACGCGCATCAAAGTGCATCGACCTTTTCTCATTCACTGCGTTGCGAAACTGGCGGTAGAACTCAGTTTTGACAGTCTGGGGATATTCTTCCCACAAGACTTTCCCGATCAGGTCTTCAGCCGGGCGGCCGCCGAAATAGTGTCGGGTGGCAGCCGGGTTGACCTCCAGAATCCGATACTGGTTATCAAAGGCAAGATAGGCTTCCGTGATGCTGTTCAGCACCGAATTCAGCCGTTCATTGCTTTCACGCAAAGCCAGTTCGGATTGCTTCTGCTGGGTGATGTCCAACAGGCTGCCCTCATAGTATTCCACCGCGCCTGCTTCATCATATACGGTTCTGGCGTTATCCAGAACAGTTATGATTTCCCCGTTTCGCCGGCGTAACAGGAACTCGAAGTCGTTGACCACCCCTTGCCTCGCCATCGCGTCTGCCCAGCGTTGCCTCGCATCCAGATCGACAAAAAACGTAGCCACGTTTAACATTTCCCCGAGTTCGCTTTCCGAAATCCCAAACATGTTCTGCAGGGCCGGGTTGCCATCCAACAACTTACCTTCGGGTGTCGTCCGGTATAACCCTACAGGCACCCCGCTGAAAAGATTGTAATAACGCGCGCCTACTTCTCGCAATTCAGCGGTTTTACACTCCAATGTCTCCGCCATGCTGTCGATAGTCTGCGCCAGAAAACCCAGTTCGCTCCCCTTATTGATAATGGATGTTCTGGCCGACAAATCGCCGGTTTGCAACCTTTGCGCTGTAACAATCAACGGCTGCAACCAGCGAATGACCAGCCACTTTTCAGAAGCAATTGATGCCAGGAAACTTACCAGCAGGATCAAACCGATAATCACTGAGGTCAACTGCAATTGCCTGTTTGCTTCTTTGATCACGCTGGCTGTCGGCAATCCAACCAACACGTAAGCATGGGTACCATCCGGTCCGAAAGGCAAACTCTTGATCCCATAAAAACGTTCGACCCCATCCAGACCGACTGTCTGGATCGATGTCTGCCCCGATTGGAGTGCGGCTAATAGGGTACCGCTGAGGTTCTGCTGCGAACTTTGCTCGGCTTGGATGGATTGGTACAGCACATTACCCGCCCCATCCACGACCATGATCTCGGATCCGGCGGGCGTTTCATGTAATTCGGCAACTTGCTCGTTGAACCAGTGCGGTTTCATGATGGCTGCACCCACCCCGATCGGGATGGCATGCGAGTCCAGCACCCGGGTCAATAAGACCATCTCACCGGATTCATTCGCCTGACTGGTGACCGTAAAGATTCTCCCAGCAGCCAGCACGCGGTCGATCATCGCGGCGTCTGGCGCCCAAACCGCCGGGTCTTGGGCGCTGCAAGAGATCTCTCCATTGGTTCGGACAATTAAAAGATTGACGTATTCGGTTTTGCCAATAAGCATATTATCGAGGACTGCATTGCAGGTTTTCGGATCATCGAGAACCTGATCCACGGCTGCCGCAGAGTCGAGCAGATTGGCCATTTCAGCGACCATCTGTTTTTGGCTTTCAGCTACAACGACTGCCAGATGAAGCGCTTCATTTTTCGCTTCCTCGATTTTGCTCTCCCGTTCGTGGTGGGCAGCATAAATCGACCACACCAGTAATGGCAATATGGCGATGAGGATGACCAGAAAGAGTTTCGTCGAGAGTGATTTAAAGTTAAATATTCGCATCATACCTTTATAAACATCAATAATGGGCAAAAAATTAGCGCGAAGCTAAATTCGCCAAAAAAACTTCGACGATTTGCGGGTCAAAATGCGTTCCAGTCTGTTCGCGGATATATTCCAAAGCTTGTTCGCGCGTCCAGGCCTTTCGGTAAGGCCGGTCGGAGGTAAGCGCGTCCCAGACGTCGATCACGGCAAATATCCGCGCGGCCAGCGGAATTTCTTCGCCTTTCAGTCCGCGCGGGTAACCGCTGCCGTCCCATTTCTCATGGTGGCAATAGGGGATATCCAGCGCCGGGCGCAAATACTCGATGGATGAGAGCATGTCATAGGCATAAACCGGGTGTTTACGCATGATGCCCCACTCTTCCTCGGTGAGTTTGCCCGGCTTGAGCAAAATTCGGTCGGGAATGCCCAGTTTGCCCATATCATGCAGCAAAGCGCCGCGCCGGATATGGACGATTTGCTCGTTTCCTATTCCCACTGCTCTTGCAAGCTGAATGGTTAGCTCCATCACGCGCTGCGTGTGTCCTTCCGTTTCCTCATCGCGCAAGTCCATCGCGCGAGACCAGCCTTCGATGGTGGCGTCGTAGGCCAGAATAAGCTTTGAATTGGAAATTTGAATTTCATTGAATGAATTAATGCTATCGATGGCAATCGCCGCCTGCCCGGCCAATGTTTCGAGGAAGTTGAACCAATCCTGGCCAGGGTTTAGCTGGGAGCGATTGAAAACTTCCAAAACCCCGATAAATTGTCCCTTGGCCCACAGCGGCAGGCCGCAGTAAGACACAAAATCCTCGCCTGAGAACGTTGAAGCACGCGTTTCTTTACCCCGATAAACAGCCAGGTCAGGGACGAAAATTCGCTGCCAGTTGGATGCAATCTGCCCTGCCAGTCCCTGCCCAATCCGCAAGGATACTTTTTGCATTGCGGGCGTATGAAAACCCTGATTGACGGAAGTTTCAAGCATGTTGCTGACTGGGTTGTACAATAATATATCCGCCGCGTCCACCTCGCATTGCATGATCGTCTCTTGTGCGACAACTTGCAATGTCAATTGAAGATCCATGCTATTGGCAATGGCGTTATCGATGGTATGCAGGGCTTCGATGTTCTGCAGCCGCTGGTTGATCTGCTGTTCGGCATGTTTGCGCGCAAAGGCAGCCGTCATTTGTGCCGCGATTACCCGGATGCGCTTGATGGAAGATTCCGGAAGCGGTGCATTGTGACCAATTTGGAGTAACCCAAATATTCTTTCATTGGCCACCAGGGGAACCGAGATGACGCAACGAAACCCTAATATTTTAGAGGCTTGAGAAATCAAGCGCCTTTGGATTTCATTTTCACCATATTCAACCATCATGGCCCGGATGGTTTCAGGATCGTTGATCATTTCGATTTCGCCCTGTTTACGGATGCGCGCAAATTGGCCGTCCCCGGTTATAGGCATTTTCACATTTAAAGACTTCCTGTTTCCACCGATCATTTTTTCAACTTTCTTGAACAGGGTTGAAGTAAATTCAACATGCTCGACCAGCAGAAAGTTTTGATCGGGGCCGGGCTGCGCAACAACCACGACATCACAATGGAAAATATCCAGTAGCTCTTTGGATACAAATGTAATGATGTCCTTGATCTCCATGCCCTGGTTGATGGCGGAGCTTATCGCGTTGATCAGCTCCAGATCCTGAGTTCGTTGCTGGATCAGCTCTTCATCCTGCTTGCGTGCGGTGATGTCTTGCACTGCGCCGTATATACCAACTAATTCGTTACTCTTTGCGTCTAAAACGGGGTGGGCATAGACTCGTACCCAAACGGTTTTACCGCTCTTGGTTATGGTACGAAGTTCACTGTTGATGGATTGGTTGGCGCGCAGCTTTTCCATATCCCGGTCATCTATAGCCAGATCATCGGGATGCAAAGTGGCGCGCCATCCACCGCGGGCAACAAATTCCTCAAACGAATATCCCGCGATTTCCTCGAAGGCGCCCGCAACCCAATTTAAGGAGAGCTTGCCATCCGCTCCAATCTGGGATGAAAACATGTAATCGGAGGTCACCGTTGAAATCAGGCGATAACGTTCTTCGGATTCGCGCAACTTCTTTTCTGCCAGTTTTCGCTCCGTGATGTCCTGAAAAGCGCCGTAAATACGGGTAATTTTTCCGTCACTGCGCTCGGCTGCCCCCTGGGCGCGCACCCAAATACGCTTGCCCTTGGCGGTAATCAACTGAAGTTCAAGGTCATAGGGTTTGCCTGAGGCGATGCAATCCTGTACAGCGGCAGTGATGACCGGGCGATCCTCCGGCGCATAAAAATTGATCGCCTCGGCGACATTCGGCTTGGTGGCTGGATCCACCTCATGAATGCGATAGACTTCCTTGGTCCAACTGAGCGTCTGCGTATCAAGATGAATTTCCCAGCCGCCGATTTTGGCGATCTCACCGGTGATATTAAGCAAATCGTTGGAATGTCGCAATTCCTCTTCCATCCGTTGGCTCAATGTAATATCCTGATATTGTGAGACGAGGTACAGCGGTTTCTCGTTCTTGTCTCTCACGAGTGACACGTTTACCTGGGTGCTGATGATTTGGCCATTCTTTTGGAAGTAGCGTTTCTCGATTTGGTAGTTTTGAATCTCGCCCGCCAGCAACTGCTGGGTGTAGGAAAGTTGGATATCCTGATCATCAGGATGTGTGATTTCTTGATAGGTTTTCTTTAATAGTTCTTCTTCTGAATAACCTAGAATATTAACCAATGATCGGTTTATCTTAAGAAAACGGCCATCCAGAGCAACCAATGCCTTGCCAATCGGGGCATTTTCGAAAGCATATTTAAATAGCTCTTCGCTTTCTCTCAGCTTCTCTTCTATACGTTTCCGGTCCGTGATGTCGATGACCATGCCGGTAAGCGAGCCATCTTCGGCTGTGGCGCTCAACAACACAACCTTGGTCTTGCCATCGCGTGTCAAAAGCCTGGTCTCGAAATTCTTGACTTGTTTCTCTTTCGCCAGGACTTCGAGCAAGCGGACGCGGTCATTTGAATTCTGGTAAAGCAGCAGGCTTTGCTGGCCAATCAAATCGGCTGGCGAAGCGTAATTGGCCATACTTGCCAGCTCCTGGTTGACAAAAAGAAAGACTCCATCCTGGGTGTGGTAAACGCCGACCGGCGCATTATCAACCAGCGCGGCATAACTGTTTTTGGATTCCTGGAGTTCCTCTTCCGCCTTTTTTCGCGCTTCGTTATCAGCCTCCACCCTTCGGTTCTTCTCTTGTAGCTCCGCTACTTTATCTTCCAGCTTGCGGATGAGCGCTGCGCTGTGCTCTTTATAATACGCTGCGTCGTCGATTACCCCGTGGCTGGCGACCAGCTCGCCGGTTGTGTGTTTCTCAAGGGTCTCTTTCAGCAAAGCCAGAAATTCTGCCGGCTCGGTTGGCTTGATGATGAACCGCTCGGCGCCCAGACTGAGGGCCAGGGCTTCATCCTGGGGTTCGGTGTAGGTGGCCGTGTAGAATATAAAAGGGATATCCCGCAACCGCCCATCTTCCTTACAGGCGCGGCAAAAACTGAAACCATCCATCACCGGCATCAAGATGTCGCTGATGATCACATCCGGTTTGGCCTGGAGCGCCAGGTCCAACGCCTCAGCCCCGTTCGCAGCCGACGCCAATTCGTAGCCATTGGCTGAGAGAAGCATTTGCAGGAGATAAAGATTTTTTTCTTCGTCGTCAACAATGAGAATTTTAGTCATGTTGATTCTCCTGAGCGCTTTGCGGTTTGCGTGGCAACAGGTATTGCTCTATTTCCATCACAAACGTTTCCGGGTTGATCGGTTTTTCGATATATCCGATGCAACCCGCCGCCAGAATCCGCTCCCGATCGCCGGCCATGGCATAAGAGGTCACGGCTACGATGGGAATTTGAAATTGTTTATCCTTCGTCAATTCCAGGGCGACGGCATATCCGTCCATTTCTGGCAATTGAATATCCAGCAGGATAAGCGCCGGATTGATCTGGTATACCAGGTCGATCCCGCTGCGCCCATCTTCCGCGATAAAGACCTGGTAACCATGCTTTTCCAGCAGGAAGGTCGTCAGGTAGCGGTTTCGCTCATTGTCCTCGATCAAAAGGATTGTGGTTTTCATGATTTCATCCCCTCTACAGGTAACGAGAAACTAAAGGTGCTTCCTTTACCCCATTCGCTTTCGATCCAAATCTCGCCGCCCATGGCTTCGACCAGCCGCTTACAGATGGACAAGCCCAGTCCGGTGCCATCGTGCTGGCGAGTGGTCCCTGAATCCAACTGTCGGAATGGCCGAAAGAGCGATTCTATTTGCTCGGGCCTGATGCCGATGCCCGTATCCGTGATGGATGTGATGACCATGCCATCCCTCACAAAACAATCGACATGGATGCTTCCTTGATCCGTAAATTTTAGCGCATTACTGAGTAAATTTAGCAGGATCTGCTCCACGCGGCGCCGGTCGCCGGTCATTTTGCCAACCTGAGGGGCTATCGAGGGCACCAACTCCAATCCCTTTTTCTTTGCCAAAGGGACGACCTTATCCATACTTTTCCGCAGGGATTCTTGCATATCGAACGGTTCACGAATCAATTCGAGCTCGCCAGCTTCGATTTTAGAAATGTCCAACACATCGTTAATCAGTTCCAGTAAGTGATGGGCGCTGTCCTGTACCATGTTGAGTTGTTTTTCCTGCTCCGGTTCCAGCGGCCCGACCAACCCCATCAGCAACATGCCGGTAAAGCCAATAATAGAATTGAGCGGGGTGCGCAATTCATGCGACATGGTGGCCAGAAAAGCTGATTTCAACCGGTCAGCGGACTCGGCGCGCACTTTGGCGCTCTCCAATTCCGCTGTACGTTCCGCCACGCGTTGTTCGAGCTCCTCATTCATTTTGCGGATCTTTATTTCCGCGCGCCTGATTTCGGTTATATCATGCACCGAGCCGACCAAGTAGGTACAGGTTCCTGTGTTGTCGTAAAATGGTGTGGCAGACACTTCACCATAGAGCGTGCCTGTGGGATAGGCAGATACTTCCTCCCATTTCACCGTTTTCTTCTCTTGAACCGCCTGTTTGTATTTTTCTTTCGCCAGCGCATGCGATTCGGGCGGCAAGACTTCTTCCATCCGTTTGCCAACCACTTGCTCGCGGCTCAGGCCGGTTACAGCCTGAAAAGCTGGATTGATGGATACGAACCGAAAGTAATCTTCTGGTTCAACCGATAAGAGAAAGATAACATCACCCACCGTGTCCAGGATCAACGAGAGGCGCTGCTCACTGGCTGCGATTAATTCTTCAGCGCGTCTGTGTTCGGTGATGTCTTTCACGCCACCGTTGATGCCAATTAATTCGTTGCGCTCCGCGTCCCAGACCGGGTGGGCATAGATTTGGACCCAGACCGTTTGACCGCTTTGGGTGATCGTCCGAATTTCGTTGTGGACAGTCTGGTTAGCGCGGAGTTTTTCCTTGTCCCGGTCGTCCGCGGCCAGGTCGTCGGGATGCAAACTGGCGCGCCAGCCACCGCGAGCTTTGTATTCTTCGAACGTATAACCGGTAATCGACTCAAAGGCGCCGGCGACCCAGTTTAAGGTTAGTTTGCCATCCAGATCTATTTTTTCTGAAAATATGTAATCGGAAGCCACTGCCGAGATTAAACGATAGCGCTCCTCGCTCTCGCGTAATGCCTGGTTGGATTTGACCAGATGGCTAGTCCTGTCGCGAACCTGTTTACGCAGGATAACCACCCATACCACAGCCAGACCAAATAAAACTAAAATAACAACAATCACCCAGAGTATGGTCACCAGCCAGCGATTTGCGCTGGAAGGATTCAACCAGCGGTTCAATATTGTAGAATAAATCGATTTTGGGTCATCACGCCACACACCAAGGTGTTTATCTATGGCATCAAGGAGCTCCTGGTTCTGTCCCTGAGCGGTCGCGTAGTACAGCGTTGACGCATTAAAAATGATCGATGTTCTAATCAGTCCATAATCCCGGTAAAAGTAATCACCGTAGAAATGGTTCGTTACGACTGCGATCGCTGATTTTTTGGTGACCAGATCGAAAGCATCTTTAAGGGTTTTTGCTGGAACAACCGTCACCGCAAATCCGTGCTCTTGCATCGTTTGTACCAGCGCGGTTTGTTGGATGGACCCGTTGAGGACAGCCACCCGCTGCCCGTCCAACTGATCGATCCGGTTGATCTGTGAGGTCGGATCAGCGTATGCCCTGGACCAACTCTCGGCAGCAGGAATGTGATGAAAATCGTATTTCTCATCGCGCTCGGGTGAATATGCGACATCCGGCATCAGGTCGATCTCGCCGGTCTCCAGCGCAGTAAGGCACGCTTCCCATTCACAGGACACATAGATCAGCGTCCAGTTCTCTCTTTTAGCGATTTCTTCTAATAAGTCGATGAAGAAGCCGTCAGCAACCCCGTTATCCGTGAGAAAAATTTTCGGCTTGTTTTGATACACCCCAACTCGAACCGATCTCTCCGCAGCGTTAGCCCGACCAGACAGGATGGTTAATAACGCTAGTAGCGTAATGCTAACCAGACTAGCCCATAAAACAGGAGATATTGATCGTTGGCGCTTTTTACCCAATGGATAAATACCTTTTCTTACTACTCGGAGTGGGGTCAACCTGGAGAATAGAGTGGGATATCGAATATTGCTTCCACTACATTATGCAAAATCCCGCCAAGGTCGTTCGGCAACCTGGGGGTCTTCTTTCCAGTAAAAGAATAAACATGAGCGATATCCATGCCTCTAAGCGATGAACCGGTAACGATAGATAGCTACCCATATTCGTATGCCGCCAGAAAAATTCGGGGATTTTCGACTATTATATAATTAAACCGTAAAATAGCTCTTGACAATTGTGTTATTAACAACTTCATCGTTGGAACGCCATTATCAAGAATCTGGAAAATGGGGTAGAAAGTTCAATTAACCTCAGCTTAGTCAACGGAAAACAACGAACCGTCGAACTCTCGTCCTTCCCGCGGAGTGACCGAAAATGTTGTCACCCTACCCGACAATCTGTCACCCTGAACGAAGTGAAGGGTCTCTTAACAAATCGGCGAGATGTTTCGCTTCGCTCAATCGCAAATTGCCCTGCGGGCAACATGATAAATAACTAGGAATAGTCCAGATCATCATCAAACCATTCTGTACTTAAATCAGCCCACTTGGGATTCATTGTCTCGATAAGGTCGATTTTCTTTTTTCGCAGCCAGCCTTTTATCTGCTTTTCCCGTGCAATGGCAGCGTTTATATCATCCGTTTCTTCATAAAATACCAACTGGGTAATATTATATTTCTGGGTGAAACCAGGAAGTTCTTTCTTTTTATGTTCCATAACGCGGCGCAGCAAATTATTCGTAACGCCAGTATAAAGCGTGGATTACGCAACCTTTTTTCTGTAAATTCGAGTCAGAAAAATCCATCGTTCTTTAACAATCGAATGACTTGCCAGAGCAATAGTGCTTCC
>MGMG01000094.1 GCA_001796355.1 Chloroflexi bacterium GWB2_54_36
CGCTCATGCCTTCCTCCATTCCCATTATAGATTCTCCTTAACTGGCTGTCCATTTTTTCGGGGGAAGTTCACTCTGTGAGTGAACGAAGTGAAGGGTCTCTCAGCAAATCGGAGAGATGTTTCGCTGCGCTCAACATGACAAAACATTTCATCCAGCCCAACAATCTGTCATCCTGCCCACAGGGCAACATGACCCAACCTGTCACCCTGAGCGCAGCGAAGGGTCTCCCGGCCGAATGTCGAGATGTTTCGCTGCGCACAACATGACATAAGAGCGTGTTTCTGCACCCTGATTAAATAATTGTCACCCTGCCCGACAGTTGCCACCCTGCCCGATAATCTGTCACCCTACCCGCAGGGCACCCTGTGGGTGAACGAAGCGAAGGGTCTCCCGACTGGCTCCGAGATGTTTCGCTTCGCTCAACATGACATAAGAGCGTGTTTCTGCACCCTGATTAAACAATTGTCACCTTGGCCTTGGGTTGTCACCCTGCCCGACAATCTGTCACCCTGCCCGCAGGGCACCCTGTGGGTGAACGAAGTGAAGGGTCTCTTAACAAATCGGCAAGATGTTTCGCTGCGCTCAACATGACAAAACATTTCATCCTGCCCGCAGGTCACTCTGTTAGCGAGCGAAGTGACGGGCACATGACTACCCCTATTCAGTGGGCAATGAACGATCAGCGGTTTCGATTCGATTGCGGCCGGCGGCTTTAGCGCGATAGAGCGCTTGATCGGCGGCCTGCAACAACTGACTCGATGTCTTCCCATTTGTTGGGAATTCGACAAGCCCCCCTGAAATCGAAATCCCGCTTAATTCTTTGCCATTGGAGGAAAGATTCAACTGATCGATCTGGGTTCGTAATGCATCCATTCTTTGCCAGGAATCACTTAACGTGGAATCGGGCAGGATGATAACAAACTCCTCGCCGCCGTAACGACAGGCTATATCGCCCACACGAGCTTGAGATTGCATAAGCCTGCCGATATTTTTCAAGACCTCATCGCCGGCTTCATGTCCGAAATTGTCATTGAAATTCTTAAAGTGATCGATATCGATCATGATAACGCCAAGCGATGTGTGCTTATGTTCTGCCAGCCTGATTTCGCGGTCAAGCGTTTCTTCCATGTAGCGCCGGTTGTACAAATTAGTCAAGTGGTCGCGCACGGACTGTTCGTAGAGTTTTTCGCGCATATCCATGTTCGTCAATGCTAATGATATGGTCTCAGCGATAATCAAAGCAATTTTCTTCCTGTTCTCGGAAGAAAATGCTTCTTCCAGTTCATCCGCAGCGTCCGAGGTGATCAGGGAGAATAATCCCCGAGTTACCCAATTGGATACCAGTGGAATGCACAAAGTGGAGGTTGGCGCGTAGGGATTCAAATGCTCACATACGATTCCATCGCCCTCTGTGTTGAAATTGTGTATTCGACCCTTTCGCAATGCCCAGCAGGAATCCGATTCAAATTCCTGCTCGTTTACTTGTGCCATTTTCCCCGAATTGGCTATGGTTTTGAACTTGTTAAGGGAAGGATCGAGTTCATACAGGATGCCACTGGTGTTTTTGAATATTAGCGAAAGATGACTGCTGATAACGGAGAAAATTTCCTGCCTGGTTTCACATAATTGGAAAAGGTTGCTCATATCATTGACCAGCGAAACCATGTTATTGAGCTCTTCCAATTGATCGTTGGAACGGTCCAGTTCCTTGTTCTTCTGCGCCAACGCCTTTGTATTCTGCTTTTCCCTGGTAATATCCCTGGCAGAAACAAGCCTGCGGTATTGGTTCTCTTGTTTATCGCGTATGATTTCTGAACTCAATAATATGTCAGTCCGTTCACCATGCAGCGTCAGGTTGACCGTTTCACCAGAAAAATGGGTCTTCCCTTCGGCGATAGCGACCATTTCATCAATGAGAGATGGCAGCGTCTCCTCGCAATATATTTTATTAACATTCTCCAGTAATTCACCTTTCGATTTGACCTGATATAAGTCCAAAGTCGCCTGGTTGAAATCGATTACTTCCGCCAGATCCATATATTCATAAACCAACTGGGGGGCGTTTTCGAAATATGACCTCAAATTGTTCACGCCGGAAAGTTGTAATTCATCAATTTTAGCAACAAGGCGCGAGATATCTTCCTCCCAAAGTGAAATCGGAGAATATTTAAAAATATTTCTAAATCTTTTTTCACGAACCTGTAGCGCCTCGCTCATTCTTTTTTGTTCAGTGATATCGCGTGAAATCCCCAGAACTGACTGTATGGAGCCATCGGTTGCTCTTATAGGAAAAAGGCCAGTGCTCATCCAGATGATTTGAGAAGGAAATGGGATGCTGGAAGTTTTCCATACCGGTTCCCCTTTATTAAAAACATGCTGCACATTCACTTTTAGATTCTTCGCCAGCTCTGACGGGAACAAATCAGTTATTGATTTGCCTTTCATTTCCTCCGCATTCATTCGAAACAAATTGGCCCCATAATCATTCACATATTCCACACATCCCTGCCGATCAATAATGAAAAGGGAATCCTGGAATGCTTCAACTAATGTCCGGTTCCATTCTTCGCTTGCAGCCAGACTTTTATTGTTATCTTCCAATACTTCGAGCATGGCGTTAATATCGGATGCCATCCGGGTTACTTCGTCATTCCCGCTCACTCGAACTCTTTTGCTGAGATCGCCGGGATTAATCAGCATTTTGAGATCTTCACTAAGAAGTGAAAACTTTTTTATCACTGACTTGTTCAGAATTATTAAAGTAGCTATGATCAACAAGAGGCCTATCGCTATATGGCTCCCAATAAAAAACAAGATACTCCTGAAACCCTGATTATAGACATCTCGTTGCATGCTAATTTTCAAAATCAGAGCTGGTTGCCCGTAGATGTCTTCAAGAATGCTGTAACCAGCGATTAAATTATTGTTGATTGTTCGAACCAGGGTGTTATTCTCCCCAGGTTGCGTTGCCACCAGTTCCGCCATTACCGCGGAACTTTCAGCCGAATCGAATGGGAGCATCGCAACGGTTAAATCGGTCCTTTCGGACAGTTGTTGAATTTGAACCTCATCCAGATGGCGCCCCATGAGCAAAGTTCCACGGCTGGGACCTGCTTCTTCGCTTGTCAGTATGGGTTGAAAAGCGACCAGCATGGGTCCTTCTGGCAGCAAAAGGATGCCGGTATGACCGCTGTCTGAATTGGGATGCACAAGTAAAGGGCCTTCGCCTGTTAAATGCTCGATAAGGCTTGAAGGTACAGCTACGGCTTTATTGTTGATTAAGTCAAACGCCTTCGCGTATACAATCGTCCCAGAGGAATTAACATAGATCATCGCGTTGAGACCCAATCCGCTAAAAGTCCCATCTACAAGATTAGATTGAATATAATCATCATTTCGGTCTTCGATAAAGTTGTATGTATCATCCCAGATAGCCCAATCACCGGCAATGGCCGAAAGGTTTGTCATATCCTGCGAAATTGCATTGAACGCCCGCCCAGCATTCTCACGCATCATGTCTTCTTCCAGCAAACGATAACGCTCGAGAAGCCATGCGCTGGCTATTATCACAAAGAGCACGAGATATATTATGAACAATGATCCTGCAATAACCCATGTTTTCTTATACAAAGACATTGTGGCGGCCTTTTATGAAGCAATCAGACTATCGATAACAATTCGTGGTAACGGTGCAACATTATTGCCAAAATAGCCTTTAGTTTGTTCGCGCATATCCTGCGATTTGTCCTTCCTGGCATTGCTGACCGATACGGCCAACCTGAGATAAACGTATTCCATGCACCAACAATAACAAGGTTGGAGCAACCAGAGTCACCTGGCAACTCATCAGTCCTACAGGCGTTCGCTACCGTACCGCTTTTTCATGCGGCAAATTGAGAGATCACAAAGCCAATTTCGACCTTTCGACATACGATTCGCTGGCGCCGAGGGAAATCGACTGAACGCATTCTTCAATTGGAATTTCAATTCTGGAATTTCTTGTCACACTATTATGCAATAAAATTCCGGAATTTCAATCCGCAATTAAGAATAAGGCAACCAGACTCGTCATAATTTTTCGATTTAGGTCTAGCGAAAGTATGATTCGATCGTTCTCTGTTGCTAATCGCAAAATGTCCCCGGTAGGGATTGCCGCCGGGGACATTTGTAGAAACATGGGTTAGTTTGCGGATTACGGAACCAGCGAGTAAAGCAGCAGGTTGAGGGAGCCTCTTCCGGCATTGCTGACTACGTTAGGGGTTGCTGCGCCCTTGATGGCAGCGGCAACGGTTGAAGGCGCAGCAGTGGGATTGGCCGACAAATACAGGGCTGCAACGCCTGCCACATGCGGAGTGGCCATCGATGTTCCGCTAATCGTATTGGTGGCTGAATTGCCGCCGATCCAGGCAGAGGTGATGCTTGAACCCGGTGCAAACAAGTCGAGGCAGGGACCGTAATTCGAGTAGGAAGCGCGCGCATCGGTGCTGGTTGTCGCACCGACGGTCAAAGCGGCCGGGACGCGCGCCGGGGAGAATTTACAGGCGTCGCGTTTGCTGTTTCCGGCAGCAACTGCATAGGTTACGCCCGCATTGATCGAATTATTGACCGCTGTATCGAGCGCAGTGGAAGCGCCGCCGCCCAGACTCATATTCGCGACAGCCGGGTTAGCATGGTTTCCAGCCACCCAGTCAACGCCCGCGATGACGCCCGAGATGGTTCCGGAGCCGCTGCAATTCAACACGCGCACTGCATACAGCGAGACGTCCTTGGCCACGCCGTAGGTTGCGCCGCCGACTGTCCCGGCCACATGGGTTCCATGACCGTTACAGTCAACACCGTTCCGTCCATCGCCGACCGAGTCAAAAGCGACGCTGGCCCTTCCGCCGAACTCGCTATGCGACGCCTGGATGCCGGTATCGATAATATAAGCACTGACGCCAGCGCCCGTGCTGTTATAAGTATAGGTATTGTTGAGCGGCAGTGAATGCTGATCGATCCGGTCAAGGCCCCAGGTCGCTGGCGATTGAGTGGTATCGATCGTGACGGTCTGGTCGACTTCAATGTATTCCACGTTTGGATTATGGACCAGCCCGTTGAGCGCCTGCTCAGGCAGAGAGGCAGCAAAACCGGTCAGTGCTGTGGTATAGACAAAATGGACGGATGCCCCGTTACCGCGCGCCTGTTCAATCGTTCGACCCACGCCTTCACCGGCGGTTCCCGCTTTGAATACAACGATATATTCGCCTGAAATTGCATCCGGTGAATCGGCGCCATAGATTGGTGCTGAACGCGGCCCCGACCCTTCTGCGAAGGAAGGTTGGGTATTGGTTAGCGCGACCACCAGGACAATAAGCATCAACCAAAACTTTAGAGTGCGCATGGATTTCTCCTTATCTATGAAAATATATGCCGAAATAAAGCGGGAAGGTCATTACCGCCGCTTTAAAAAAAAGAAACAACTTACGATGTCGTCATAGACCAAAACCAGTCAATTAATGAACAATCGCGCGTTGCTTTGAATAACTATTTTATTATAAGGGTATATATGAGATTTTCAATAGGGTATCTCAATAATTGGGTTGCAACCCCTGATTATTGATACCATACCTGACCTCACAACAGGTTCTCGGGAAAAACCATGCGCTCTCGTCCCCGGCTAAATTTGACGCGATGTATAATCGATTTCAGAATGGTTGTTTCCCTGCTGTCCACCAAACTCTATATTCCACCGGCTCGGGCTGACGGCGTCGTGCGACCTCGCCTGACCCAAAAATTACAGGGCGGGTTACAACAGCCAGGTAGTTTCGCCCTACTTTCCTGCCCGGCAGGGTTTGGCAAAACGACCCTGTTGAGCGAATATGCAAACCTGCAAAAGGGGACGGTCGCCTGGCTATCCCTGGATGAAAGGGATAATGACCCGATCCAATTCTGGCCATATCTCATTGCAGCCTGTCAAACCGTGCACAGCGCGGTGGGAGAAACGGCATCAATGCTGTTTCAAACACCGCAACCGCCGCCAGATGATGCTGTCGCAACCATCCTGATCAATGATCTTGCCGGGCTTAACCATAACCTCACCCTCATTTTGGATGACTACCACACCATTCAGAACGAAGCCATCCATTCCGCATTGGTTTTCCTCCTCGAACATCTGCCTGAAAAGCTCCAGATCGTGGTGTCCACGCGAATCGACCCACCCTGGCCGCTGGCGCGCTTTCGCGTTCGAAATCAGTTGGTCGAATTACGTGCCCAGGACTTGCGCTTTACTGCCAGTGAAGCCGCAACGTTCCTCAACCGCATGATGGGGTTGGATTTGACCGCAGCAGACGTGTCCGCTCTGGAAGCGCGCACGGAAGGATGGGCCGCCGGCTTGCAATTAGCCGCCCTCTCCATGAAAGGGCGCAGCGACATTGCGGGGTTCGTCAAGGCTTTCACCGGCAGTAATGTCTACATTTCAGAATACCTGGTGGAGGAAGTGCTTAAACGCCAACCCAGGGAAGTGCAAGAGTTCTTACTGCAGACCTCGCTGCTGGAACCGCTGAATGCAGAGTTATGTGAAGCAGTCACAGGTTGTATGGATGGTCAATCCATGCTGTTGGCATTATATCGAGCGAATCTCTTCGTCGTCTCAGTAGATGACGAATGCAAATGGTTTCGTTATCATCACATGTTTGCTGATTTGCTCCAGTCGCGCATCCAATGGAGCCTGCCGGCTGAGGCCATCGAGGCGTTACACCAACGAGCTGCGGATTGGTATGGGCAGGCAGGCTTAATTCCGGAAGCAATCGAACACGCCCTGGCAGCGAAAGATTATGCCCGGGTCGTCAAATTAGTCGAAAGAATCGCTCTGCCAATGATCCTTCAGGCGCATGTGAGGACGGTCGAAAGGTGGCTGAAGGCCATTCCGAAAGAACGCGTTGAGAAGAGCCCGAAAATTAATTTGGCTTTTGCCTGGCTGAATTTATTGCGCGGTTCAGTGAATCAAATCTCTCCATTCCTCGAACGTTTGAAAACTATCTTTTCCGACCCCGGCGCAAGTGACCTGGGGCCATCTCTTCAAGGTGAATGGCTTGCTGTGCAATCCAAATGGTCGAGCCTGCAGGGAAAGCAGGAAGAAAGTCGGGATTTAGCCAGCCAGGCGCTGCAGATTCTGCCTGAGGAAGATTTCCTTGTGCGCAGCATCGTCTATGTGAATCTGGCGACCACCTACGAACAGATGCTGGATTACAACCATGCAGCCGAGACGTTCCAGATGATCGTCCGGAATGCGAGAGCGATAGGCGACTCTACCTTCGAAACGCTTGGGATTTCTGGACAGGCACGCATGGAACTAATGCAAGGCCGGCTTCACCTTGCATTTGAGATCGCTTCCGAGGGCATCAAACGGATGGAGGACTCCGGGAAAATAACTCCCTTCGGTGCGACTCTGTATGGAGAGATAGGACAAATCAATTATTACTGGCACCAACTCGTCGAAGCCCAGAAGTATTTGCGCCAATCGATTTCCTCCAGCGGGCATAGCGGCTATAGCGATCCGGAGATTTTCAACCACGTGATGCTTTCCCGCATGGCACAGATGGAAGATGACTGGGAAGCCGCCGCCCAGGAAGTAACCAAAGCCCATGAACTGGCTCAACGGATTCCCCCGGCAATGATACGAGAAGAGCTGATCTCCCAACGTGTTCGCGTGGAGTTGGCATTTGACCGCCCCGAAACGGCTCAAGCCATCCTCCGACCGGAAGGATTTACCTTCGCGGACGCCTTCAGTTTTCCCGATCTTGCGCCTGGTTCCGCTGTCACCAATCCGGTTGGATTATTGTATAACAGTGCATTACGGATCCTTTTATCTCTGGCCAGGTTAAAACAGGACCAGTTGAATCTAAAACGCGGGATCGAGCTGGCCGATATCATACTTGCCGGAGAACTCCAATGCCGCCATATTCCAATCGCCTTGGAAACGCTATTGCTGCGCAGTCAGATGCATGCGGCGATGGGGGACGATGGCCGCAGACTGAAGGATATAGCCGCAGCGCTGGAACTGGCCGAAACGGAAGGTTTTATCAGCGTTTTTGTCGAAGAAGGGCGGCCCATCCACGAAGGTCTGAGAGCCCTGTCTCAACACGATTCCTCAGGATCAACCCACCCGGATTATATTCAAAAGATTTTGGCTGCCTTCCCGGCATCCCTGCGCTCGATTAAAGAAACCGGCAAACCCATTGCGTTGAACTTTACGGTCGATAAAAAAGTTGCGGAATTGGATGCTCCTTTGGTGGTGCCATTGACCCATCGTGAAGTGGAAGTCCTGCAGCTCATCGCTTGCGGCGACTCGAACCAGACGATTGCCAGGAAGCTGGTCATCACCGTTAGCGCAGTGAAGAAACACACCGGCAATATCTTCGGCAAACTGAACGTCAACAGCCGCACCCAGGCTGTTGCCCGCGCCCGGCAGCTCCAATTACTGCCCACCGACCGATAATTCCTGGTGATTTAATCTTTCCCCAAACGGGCAGGTGTACTTTGGTACACCTGCTATTTCTTTTAACCCGCTGTAAAAAACACCACTTTGGTTCAGTGACACCTGATTGAGAGCAGCTTATATTACGTGTAACAAAAAATTAAGGAGTAGTCAAATGGAAGAACAAGTGCAAGCAATAAAAATGGGTAAGTTCATAACTGAAAACGACAATTCCAGTTGGAAGTCGCTTTACAAAATGGGTGGGTTCGCAGCTCTGCTCTCGCTCGTTTTTTTTCCAATCCAAATCGCTGTTTACCTGATTAATCCGCCTCCAGATACGGTGGTGGGTTGGTTTAATCTTTTCAATGAAAGGCCGCTTATCGGGCTCCTCGACCTGGACTTGTTGTTGGTGGTTGATCAAGTCCTTGTAATGCTGATCTTTCTGGCGCTATATGTTGTCCTTAGACAAACCAGTAAATCCTTGATACTCATCGGACTCATGTTTGGCCTGGTCACGACGGTGCTTCTCATTGGGTCAAATCCAGCAATTGCTATGCTCACTTTGAGCAACCAGTATTTCTCCACAGTAAATGAAACCATACGAACGATGACACTGGCAGCCGGTCAGGCAATGATTACTAACTGGACAGGTTCGGCGTTCCATACCAGTTACATTTTAGGCTCCATAGCAGCTATCGTCATTTCAGTGGCGATGCTCCACAATCGATCATTTAGCAAGGCCGCTGCATATCTGGGAATTCTGTCCAATGTGATTGCCTTTGGTTTATACATCCCGGTAATCGGCGTTTATGTTTCAATTTTTTCGGTTGTGATCCTGTGGTTCTGGTATCTCTTGATCGCCCTTGACCTCATCAAGCTGGGAAAAAATCCTGAACGAGCGTCAAAATAAACGACCATATCAGGATTGGCGCTTTGTCTTTGGGCTGCCTTGACTAGTTTTATGCGCAGCAAGAATTTAAGGAATGAATGAAAGTAGGAGAAATGAATAAAGTTGTTTTGATAACAGGCTGTTCTACGGGCATCGGGCGCGATCTGGCGCAACGACTTTCACAGTCAGGTTATATCGTTGTTGCGACGGCCAGAAATATGGAAACCATGGATGGTCTGGTTACCGCGCTAAAGCTCCCATTGGATGTGACGGATCCAGAATCCATTCAGAACGCGGTTGCTGCCACCCTCAAGCGTTTTGGCCGAATCGATGTTCTGGTGAACAATGCCGGGTATGCCCAGGTTGGCGCTATCGAGGAACTCACCGATGACCAAATCAGGCAGATGTATGAAGTCAATGTATTTGGGGCCATGCGCATGATTCGGGCGGTCGTTCCCCATATGCGTCAGCAGAAAGCCGGACGGATCATCAACATCAGCTCGATTGCCGGCAAGATGGTCACTCCGGTAAACGGTTCGTATTCGTCAACTAAATTTGCCCTGGAAGCCCTGAGCGACGCTTTGCGACTGGAGTTAGCGCCTTTCGATATTCAGGTCGTTCTTGTCGAGCCGGGTGCGATCAAGACTAATTTTGATCAAACAGTGCATGCTCATGGAGACGAGATTGTGTCAAACCCCGCATCCCCATATCGATCGTTCTACCGAAAGTACCAACAAGTATCGGACAGAATGCGTGGGCAAGAGCCCGGGCCACAAGCGGTTTCCAAAGTGATCCAACAAGCGCTGGAATCGTCGAAGCCTAAGGCGCGTTATTTGGCTGGCGTTGCCATGTCTGGAAGATTAATCATTAATTTGCGGGATCTGGTATGGGACTTGGTCGTCCGGCAAATGTTTTCAATTATCCCCCAGGAGTAAAGATGCAAGCAAAATCCATCTCACGCCGTGACTTTATAAAAGCCGCTGGAATTGTCCTGGGCGGCACAGCACTCGTCGGTTCAGGGCTAACTGTTTTAGATGCCCCCCAGCCAGTTGTCACTTACCCTGAATATACCTTTGGAGAAGAAAATATGTCAAAAAGAATTTTGGTCACCTATGCCAGTCAGGCCGGTTCCACTGCCGGCGTTGCCGAAGCGATCGGTAAATCTCTGGCCGAGGGCGGCGCGCAGGTGGATGTGCTGCCGATGAAAAATGTCAACGATCTGGCGCCCTACCAGGCGGTCGTGGCGGGTAGCGCCATTCATGGGCAGCAATGGCTGCCGGAGGCTATGCAATTCATGCGCGATCACCAGTCTGAGCTCTCCAGAAAGCCATTTGCTTCTTTCATGGTATGTATCACCCTCTCCATGGCCAATGCAGGTCAATACCTGGAAGGCGTAAAGGGGTGGATGAGCCCGGTGCGCGAACTGGTGCATCCCGTTAGTGAGGGTTATTTTGCCGGTGCCCTGGATTTCTCCAGGCTGCCTTTCTCATTCAATGTGCTTGCGATGCGTATTGCGGTTCTGTTCGGCGTGTGGAAGGAAGGCGATCACCGGAATTGGAAAGCCATTCGCGCCTGGGCTGAAAGTACCCGGCCTTTGCTGCTTAAATAGGATGCCCAATGAACAATCCGTACGCCTATGAAATTCGGATTGAAGGACACCTTACGGATCAATGGTCTGATTGGTTCAACGGGCTGGTGATTAACTTCGCTGCCGATGGGAAGACGACCTTGAGCGGGATGTTAGCGGATCAAAGTGCGCTGCTCGGCGTGCTCAACAAGATTCATGCTCTCAATTTAACAATAATCTCCGTGAAACGGTCAGACCCTGAGAATTGATTGTTTATCTGCTTGATTAGCCATCCTTTTGTCCTCAGCTTGCGGGTGGCCGGTAGTCCTTGCCTGCCATCTTGATCGCAACCGCTACCTCTCATTCGTGACAGGAATTTACACTAGAAATAAACAATCACATGACCTGCCTGCCCTCGGGTGTCTTATTTATTTTCTGCATGGATTACGATCAGGCGCCAGGGGGCGGCCGTTTGACCAGGTCCCGCAACGCGCTTTCAAGAACCCCCACGGCTTTTTGATATTCCGCCAGAACGATCGATTCGTTCGGGGTATGGTCTAAAGCTGAATCGCCTGGCCCGTATACCAGGGCAGGGCACTGCCAGGCCGGTGCGACGATATTCAAATCAGCCGTTCCAGTCTTATAGACAAACGAAGGGGTTCCGCCTGGAGCCCGTATCCCGCTCAAGAAAGACCGTACCAGCAAAGTGTTCTTCTCACACACCCAGGCAGGAATGGCATATCCTATTGGGGCAACCTCAGCGCCATCAGCCAGATCATTCAGCTTGATATACCAATCTTCCGGAGATACATCTATTGGCAGGCGTGCGCCCAGAGTCAAGCGCGCCCACTGCTCGTAACCATCCTGTCCGGATTTCAATCCGCGTAATGTGGGTAGAATCTTATCGAAAACGCGGGATTTGACCGCATTAAATTGCTCTGCAAAAGCCTGAACCGCCAGCCATATTTTCACCGCGGCTTCGCTGGCCGTCTGCTCAGCGCTGGCGCTATGCGACTGCTTTTGCCGAACCGTCACCGTTGCCAGGGCAGTCCCTTTATACCCCAGAGCAACCCGATCCCACCGGTTTGGCTCACCGATAATCGCGAAATCCGGCCGGTACTGGTCCACGACAAACCGCGCGCCTTCTGAATTTCGTTCCTCCTCGACCGCGCCGATCACAACGAACTGCCAGCCGTCCGTTTCACCCAGGCGCGCCACCGCATCCACAAAACACGCCAGCGGGCCCTTGGCATCCACTGCGCCGCGCCCGTACAATACGCCATCCCGCACCCGCACGGATATTTTCCCGGGGACGGTATCGATATGCCCTAACAGCACCACTTGCCGCAGTCCGCTGCCCACCACTCCGACTGCATTTCCAGCCGCGTCGGTAAATGCCTGTTGGTAACCGAGGTCTTTCATCCGCGCAACCAGCCATTCCACCGCTGCCCGCTCCTGTCCGGATGGGCTGTACTGGGAAACCAGTCCAATCAAAGTATCCATCATCCATCCCTGCCGGGAAAGCAATTTAACATAAGATTCAACGATTAATCTGCGGTGGATTGCTGTGCAGCCAAGTTTTCGTTAAGGAGCACTTCCGTCAGGCTGGCTGCGACCTGGTCCAACTGCTCGTAGGTGATTACCAGTGGGGGCAGCAGCCGGATGACCGTCAGGCCGGCGTTCAAGGCAATGATGTGTTTTTCCTGCAAAGCTTTGAGGTATGGCGTAACCTTTTGTTTCATCTCGATGCCGATCATCAATCCCAGGCCGCGCACCTCGCGAATATTCGAACAGGGAATCGCCTTCAATTTTTGCATCAAATAGGCCCCCTTTTCCTCCGCCTGGGCGGCAAGATCCTCTTCCTCGATGACGCTCAACGCCGCCAGTGCAGCCGCGCAGGCAAGCGGGTTTCCGCCAAAGGTCGAACCATGAGTGCCAGGTACGAGGTTTTTTACCTGTTCGCCAATCAGCACTGCGCCCATGGGCACTCCGCCAGCCAGCGACTTGGCGCAGCATAGCAAATCCGGGGTGATGCCGTAACGCTGGTAGGCGAACAATCTGCCTGTGCGCCCAAACCCGCTTTGAACTTCATCCATGATAAGCAATGCCCCGCGGCTCGAACAAATGCGCCGGGCTGCTTCCAGGTATGCAGGATCAGCCGGATAAACCCCTCCTTCACCTTGTACCGGTTCAAGGATAACCGCCGCGGTGGCATCCGATACCGCCTTATCCAGCGCTTCGATATTGTTGTAACTCACGTGTTGAAAATCCGGGACCAGGGGCAAAAAGGGTTCGCGGTACTTCTTGTTCCAGGTGGCAGAAAGTGAACCCAGCGTGCGCCCGTGAAAACCGCGCATGGCCGCCACGATCCCGCTCCGGCCGGTGGATAAACGCGCAAATTTTATCGCCGCTTCCACAGATTCCGTGCCGGAGTTGCAGAAAAAGACCCGTTCCAGACCAGGAGTCAGACTGGTTAATTTTTCCATCAGTGCCGCGCGTTGATCATTGGGAAAGGTTTCAAATAGCGTGATCAACTTACCGGCCTGTTCAGCGATTGCGGCAGCCACTTTAGGGTGAGCATGCCCCAGATTGGCCACGCCGTGCCCGGAAGAACAGTCAATGTATTCGTTTCCCTCCTCATCCCAGAGGGTCGCCCCCTGCCCGCGCACAAAGGCGATGGGTTGTTTGGCATACACCCCGGATGTGTATTTGGCTTCCATTTCAATGATATTCATCGCATCTCCCAATAAAGCATGCCCCGCCGCTCCAACTAAAAGAAATGATTCAGCAGCCTGGCCATCACCTGATAAATTTATTGAATCAACGTGCCGGATCCGCCCAGAGCGCGGGTAACCGGTTGTTGCACTCGCCCATCGGCGATAATGACCCGACCGACCCCGCCCTGTAACGCCTCACCAGCGCCCAAAACCTTCTTTTTCATGCGTCCCTGCGCCATATCTAAAGCGGCCGGTAGTTGAAGTGGGGAAACATGTTTTATCACGGTCGACTCGTCGGGAAATTTCTCCATCAGGCCGGTAACAGCCGTGAGCAGTATCAGGGTATCCGCTTTCAGCGCTGAAGCAATCATGGCCGCAGCTCGGTCAGCGTCCACGTTGAGCGCTTCACCCTTTGGACTGACTGCCACCGGGGCAATGACCGGCAAATAGCCTGCTCCGAGCAGCATCTCCAGCAATCCGGCGTTGACCTGCTCGATCTTGCCCGTATAATCATCGCGAATAAGTCGGCGTTTTCCGGCTTCCACGCTCTGAATCACCTCTTTGCGCGCCGCTACCATTAATCGTCCATCCATACCGCTCAAACCAAAAGCGCAGACGCCCAGACCGTGCAGTTGCTCGGTCAAAAGCGAATTGACTTTGCCGTTGACGGCCATCAGAAACACTTCCAGGGTGGAACGGTCGGTATAGCGGGAGGTGTACCCGGAAGGCGAGGTGATAAACCTCGGGGGAGTACCCAACGCTTCTCCCAGGGAGGTGGCTTCCGCAGAGCCGCCATGCACCAGGACCAGCCGGTAACCCTGCGACAGCAGTTCCACTGCATCCGCGCAGATTGCTGAAAAATCTACCCCCTCCGTACCTCCCAATTTGATCACCAGTGTTTTCGCCAAATTTGTGCTCTCCAATCGATCCATTCTGATTCATCTGCGCCGTTAAGCCGGGTGCAGGCCGGGGAAGTCCAGGCCGGTCATCTCGTCCCAGCCCTTCATCAGGTTCAAGCATTGCACTGCGGTTCCTGCAGCGCCCTTCATTAGATTGTCGATGGCGCAGATCGAAACAACATGTCCATTTGATTCATCCAGCTCGAAACCGATATCCGCGTAATTGGATCCGGCTACGATTTTGGGTTCGGGAACCCGGTAAATCCCGCGTTGTTCTTTCACCACCCGGATGAAAGGGTTTTCATTCGCGGCTGCCCGGTAGGCCTTCCACAAATCCTTGTTCGCGGTTCCCGGCTTGACTTTGGCATGCACCGTCGCCAGTGCGCCGCGCACCAGATCGACGGCCGTCATGGTCAACGACACATCCTGAATACCGGTTTCCTGAATGACTTCCGCGGTATGACGGTGCCCAAAAGCGGAAAATGTGCGGATGACGTTGGCGCGTTCTGCATGCAGCGATCCGGCATTGCCCTCTGCCCCCGATTCGGAGGAGCCGACCTTGATCTCGCTGATGACCGGTGCAGAAAGGTCGATTAACCCGGCCTGGACAAGCGGGAGCAGCGCCAGGTTGCTGGCTGTGGCGTTACAGCCCACGCCAGAAATATAGCGTCCCTCCATTATCTCCGAGCGGTGCAGTTCTGGCAGTCCATATATAAATTTTCCCAGCCATGCAGGCGCCGCATGTGAGACGCCGTACCATTTTTCATACAATGCAGCATCCTTCAGCCGGAAATCTGCCGAAAGGTCGATGATCTGCGAAGCCAGGGCAGCATACTCGTCGATCTTTTTTTGCGCCTGTCCATGAGGCAGCGCCAGAAAGAGCACATCTACCGGTTCCAATTGGGCCGGGTCGGTAAACTTAAGCTGCGTGCGCTTGCGCAAGTTGGGATGCACCTGATAGACATACTCACCCAGATGCGAACGGGAGGTTACCTGCTTCACCTCCACCTGGGAGTGACCGAGCAGCAAACGCAGCAATTCTCCACCGCCGTAACCCGAACCGCCCACAATTGAAACGCTAATCATTTTTACGCTCACTTTCCGTAGGATTCAGACTCATGGTCTTTATTTTTTTGCCACTTCCAGAACGTAATTCACGATCTCATCCGCAATGTTCACGCCGCTAATGGGCTGTGCGGTGTGAAATTCCATGGTGTGATTCACCTCGTTGACCAGCAGCCCTTTTTCAGGATGCTCTACCAGATCGACAGCCAGCACGCCGCTGCCCACTGCCTGAGCCGCCCGCAAGCACAACGATTCGATCTCCGGTGTAATGGGGCAAATCTCACCCTCACCGCCGCGGGCAGTGTTGGTGATCCAGTGGTCCGACTTGCGGTAAATGGCCGTCAGCACCCGGTCCCCCACCATAATGGCGCGAATATCCCGCCCGGGTTTTTTAATGTATTCCTGAATGTAAAAAACCGAATGCTGCACCGAGCCAAGCATGGCTTTATGTTCCAGCAACGCCTCGGCAGCATCGCGGTCGTTTATTTTTGCCAGCAGCCGGCCCCACGATCCGACCACAGGTTTCAAAACCACCGGGTAGCCAAAGGCCTCGATTGCCTCCAGCGCTGCCTCGGGGGTGAAAGCAGTCGCGCTGTGGGGTTGGGGTACACCGGCTCGGGCCAGGGCGGCACTGGTCATTAATTTGTCGCCGCAGATTTCTGCAACTTTAGCAGTGTTCACGGTCGTGATTCCGAAGGCATTCAACATCCGCAGTGCATATAACCCGCTGTTGTAACTGATGCTGCGTTCCAGGACGGCGTCGAAAGCGCACCATGCAGCTGGGTTTTGCAGATCGAAGGAAATCCCGCGGTCATCCAGTCGATCGTAATCCAGGCCACGCTTTTCTAAAGCACCGAAAATCCATTTCTCTTCGACGCGCACCCGCGAGTAGATCACCCCAATTCGTAATCTTTTTGGCATCATCGTTTTCAACTCCTACCCGGTCATTTTACGAACAGTAAAAGGCTGCTACTCAGCTTGCTATTCACCCCAATCTTCCTGTTCCATAGGCGCAAGGTTTACCTCGGCCGGATCTAGCCCGGTCACCTCAAGATCTACACCGCAGTCGGAACACACGATGATTTCACCAACCTCGGTACTGGCGTCCAGTGTAATTTCAGCTTCACATTCTGGGCAAGAAACGGTATTCATGATTGATCTCCTTGGATAATTGATTTAGCTTTTTGAATTTGTTGAAAAACTGCTGTTGGGGATGTCCCACCTACAGCAGATCGTCGGGCGATTGAAACCATTGGGTCGAAGGCCTGAGCCAAATCCGCCTCGAACGGACCCGCGCTTTTCCATTCTGCAAGGGAAAGTTGTTCCAGGCTGACTCCTTTTTCGGCCGCCAGATGGACGGCTTTCCCCACTGCCGCGTGAGCGTCGCGGAACGAAACCCCTTTGCGAACCAGATCATCTGCCAGGTCCGTCGCCAGCATGGTGGAGTCAATGGCTGCCCGCATGCGCTCCGATCGGACGGTCATAGTCTCCAATGCCTGGCCCAGAATGGGCAGCACCGCCAGCAGGTTGTCGGTGGCTTGAAAGACCGGAACCTTGTCCTCTTGCAAGTCTTTGTCATAGGTGGAGGGCAGCCCTTTGAGCGCTGCCATTAGCCCGGTCAACATGCCAATGAGCGTCCCGGCCTTGCCGCGCGCCAGTTCAAACAAGTCCGGATTTTTCTTCTGCGGCATCAGGCTGGAGCCGGTGGAGTAGGCGTCGTCAAGCTCAAAGAAGCCAAACTCGGCGGTGGTAAACAACACGACGGCTTCGGAAAGCCTGCTCAGGTGCAGCCCCATCATTGCTGCGCAAAACAGGTATTCGGCGGCAAAATCGCGATCGGAAACAGCATCCAGGCTATTGGGAGCGGGCAGGTCAAAACCCAGAGCTTCGGCCAGGGCAACCCGGTCGATCTCGAAAGCCGTCCCGGCTAACGCGCCGCAGCCCAGCGGTAAGACCGCCACCCGGTCACGCAGGTCGGTCAGGCGGTCCCGATCGCGTTGCAGCGGCCAGAAATGACTCATGAACCAGTGCGCGAGAGTGATTGGCTGCGCGCGTTGCAGGTGAGTGTAACCCGGCATCAACACGCTCTGGTTGCGTTCTGCCACGGTCACCAATACCTTTTGCAAACCCTTGATGGCTTGATCCAAAAGCGGGAGGGTTTCCAGCATCCACAGGCGGAAGTCCGTAGCGACCTGGTCGTTGCGGCTGCGTCCGGTGTGCAGCTTTCCAGCAACCGGGCCAGCCAGTTCGCCCAAACGCCGCTCGACCGCCGTGTGAATATCCTCGTCAGATTGGGCAAAAAGGAAGGCGCCGCTGCTGAACTCATCAGCAATGGCATTCAGCCCGCTGGTGATGACCGCATTTTCGTCCGGTGAGAGCACTTTCGCCTTCAGGAGCGCCCCTGCCCAGGCAACGCTGCCGCGCACATCCTGCAGCGCCAGGCGCTGATCGAATGGCAGGGATGTATTGAAGTCCCAGGCCTGTTCATTGAATTTGCTTGAAAAACGTCCGCCCCAGAGGGTCATCATCGCTCCTTTGAACCTGGCATCAGTCACGCTTGAACTTGGAATAGTCTGGTTTGGGCATATCCAGTCCTGCTACGGGCAAGCCGTTGAGCGCCTGGACTTTCATACTCAGCCCAAACAGGCGGATGAAACCCTCCGCGTGGCTCTGATCGTAGACATCTTCCTGTCCGAAGGTGGCGAAATCTTCGCGGTACAGGCTAAAGGGACTCTTGCGGCCGGCGCTGATGATATTGCCTTTATAGAGCTTCAACCGGACTGTGCCAGTGACAGGGCCCTGGGTGCTGTTCACAAAAGCATCCAATGCCTCGCGCAGCGGGGTAAACCACAACCCGTTGTAAGTCAGTTCGGCATATTTGTTGGCGACCCCTTGTTTGAAGTGCAGGGTTTCCCGGTCCAGCACCATCGACTCTAGATCCTGGTGGGCGTAGAGCAAGATGGTTCCACCGGGGGTCTCATATACACCGTGCGACTTCATTCCAACCAGGCGGTTTTCCACCAGATCTGCACGGCCAATTCCGTGCGCGCCACCGATGGCATTCAAGGTCTCGATCACCTTCGCAGGGGACAACTTTTCGCCATTAACCGCTACCGGATCCCCGCTCTCGAACTCAATTTCCACATACACGGGTTCATCCGGCGCATTCTCAGGCGAGGTGCTGAGCTGGAACATGCTCTCTTCAGGTTCGTTCCATGGATCCTCGAGCAAGCCGCCTTCATGCGAAAGATGCCAGAGGTTCGAATCGCGGCTGTAGATGGCTTTTACGGTGGCCGTCACCGGCACATTGTGTTTGGCGGCATAGTCTATGGCATCCTCGCGTGAGGAGATTTCCCATTCTCGCCAGGGGGCAATGATCTTCAGACGGGGATCTAAAGCCATCACGGTCAGTTCAAACCGGACCTGATCGTTGCCCTTGCCGGTCGCTCCGTGCGCCACGGCATCCGCACCCACCTCATGAGCCACATCCACCATGTGTTTGGCAATCAGAGGCCGCGCCACTGAAGTACCGAGCAGGTACTTATGCTCATATACAGCGCCGGCTTTCAGCATGGGAAAAATATAGTCACTGGCAAGCTCATCGCACAGGTCATGCACAATCAATTGGCTGGCGCCGCTGTTGAGCGCTTTTTGCTCCAATCCGCCTAAATTCTCATCGCTCTGACCTACATTGGCGCAGAAACACACAACTTCGCAACCATAATTTTCCTTGAGCCAGGGGACGATTACCGATGTGTCGAGCCCGCCCGAGTAGGCCAGGACGACTTTTTTGACTTGCTGTTTTTTAGGTGCCTTCATTAACTAAACCTCCGAATCTGGATGGATCAAAAAAAACAGCCCTCCTGTGAAGGAGGGCTGTTATGCTGACTTTTACTGGTATTTCAGTACGTTCTATCCGTCGTCAATAACAAGATATCCCAACCTTCAGAGGGGAAGTGGGTAACGGACGACGGGTACGAGGGAACGACTTCGTGGTGAACATATTGGGGCGAATTTTACCACCTATATGAGATTAGTCAATAGCAAATCGACCCGGATTTAAAATTCGTCCGTTAACCTATTAAATTGGCCATCATTTGGCAGGCAACATATCTACTCCCTGGGTTTCGCTGAATGATTGGCGGTCAAGCCTGGCTTTTTGCCTGGGCGATCACATATTCAACCATTAAGGCTGGAATATTGACCCCGGTAGTGGTGATGCTGTTACGGAATTCCATGGTGTGGTTCACCTCGTTGACCGTCAGACCGTTCTCGGTTTCGAAAACGTCAATCGCCAGCAGACCGCCGCCCATGGCTCGCGCGGTGCGGCGGCAAATTTCACTGAGTTCAGGCGTAAGCGGGCAGTTCGAGGCAATCCCACCGCGCGCGGTGTTGGTGATCCAGTTTTCGGAAGTGCGGTAAATGGCCGCAATGGGTTCCTCACCCACCACGAACGCGCGGATATCCCGGCCAGGTTTGTTGACGTATTCCTGAACGTAAAAAACCTGGTGGTTCACGCCAAGAGCGGCTTTGTGTTCGATGAACCCCTCAGCGGATTGGCGGTCGTCGACCTTGGCCAGCAGGCGCCCCCAGGAGCCGATGACCGGTTTGAGTACACAGGGATAACCGAGCGTTTCCACGGCCTGGAGCGCGGAGTCTTCATCAAAAGCCATCAAGACCCGTGGGGTGGGGATATTCTCCCGGACGAGAATCTGGCTGGTGACATACTTGTCGCCGCAGCGCTCGGCCACCTGAGCGGAATTAACCACCATGACGCCATTGGCTTCGTATATTTTCGAAATATACAGCCCGCGCGAATAGGAAACGGAACGCTCAAAGAGCACATCCACCGGCTCATCCAAATGGGAAATATCAAAAAAACAGTTGCCGTCGTTGATCCGGACGAGATGGACATCCTGGTGTTTTTCCAATTCATCCAGCAGGTATTTTTCTTCGACGCGCAGTCGGGTATATAAGAAACCAACATGGATCATTCTTTACCTCCAAACCCATTCATTCTGTGCGCCAGACCCGCATCCAGTTGGGTATGCAATTGCCGGATAACGATTTGCGTAAAATCCCGGGTGGATAAGCTGCCGCCCAAATCCGGTGTGGTCTGCCCGGAGGCGATGCAGGCATCAACAGCGCTGCGCAGTTGGGCGGCATGGGCGGGCTCGCCGATATGGTCGAGAAGCATGGCGGCTGCCATGAAAGTGGCAGTCGGATTGGCGATCCCTTTGCCTGCCAGGGCTGGCGCGCTGCCATGAACCGGCTCGAACACAGACGCCTGCAAGCCGATATTCCCTGAAGCCGCCACACCCAACCCGCCAACGAACATGCAGGCTTCATCCGAGAGGATGTCGCCGAACAAGTTAGTCGTCACAATCACTTCGAACTGTTCCGGCGCGCGAACCAGTTCCATAGCGCAGGCATCCACCAGCAGTTCTTGCATGAGGATGGTCGGATATTCTTCGGCTACTTCAAGCGCTACCTGACGGAAAAGACCGCAGGTCTGGCGCAGGACATTGGCTTTATGAACGACATGCACCTTTTTTCGTCCTTGCAGTACGGCAAGCTCGAAAGCCTTACGAAGGATGCGTTCCGAGCCGCGCCGGGTGATGACCCGCTCCGTGATCGCCCGATTGCCATCCTCCTCGACCCGCTCGATGCCAGCGTACAGCCCTTCGGTGTTTTCGCGGACAAACACCATGTCGATGCCTGGCCTGGAGGACGGGTGGCGGATGGAATGAATCGGTCGGAGATTGGCGTAAAGTTCAAGCTCCTGGCGCATGCGCACCACCGGCGAAAAATAACCGGGGATGTTGGGAGGAGTGGTCACAGCGCCAAGCAGAGCGGCATCCGATGCGCAAATGGCCTCCAGTGTGGTAGGCGGCAGCGGGGTGCCATGCCGCTGGTAAGCCGAGAAGCCGATCTCAGCCCGGGTAAATTCCAGGTCGATCGGCAAGGCTTTCAATACCTGTTCGGCGCGCTCGACCATCTCAGGCCCGATGCCGTCGCCAATGAGCAAACAAATCTGGTAACCCATTCTTCTCCTTTATGCCATCAACTCTTGAACATCATGGTTTTTGAGGAAATTGACGATGCCCCCGGCTTCCGCGATCTTTATGACGAAGGCTGGCAGCGGGCGGGCCTGATAGACATGTCCATTGGTCAGGTTGTGAATTTTTCCGGTGACAAGATCGACCTCGATCTCGTCGCCTTCAGTGATATCCGCTGCAGCCGCCGAACATTCCAGGATTGGCAGGCCGATATTGATGGCGTTCCGGAAGAAAATGCGGGCGTAGGACGCGGCGATGACGCATTTGGCCTGCGAGCCTTTGATTGCCACCGGGGCATGCTCGCGCGAAGAACCACAGCCAAAGTTTTGTCCGCCTACGACCACGTCGCCCGGCTTGACCCTGGCGGCATAGTCGGGTTTCACCTCGCAGAAAACGTTTTTGGCAAGTTCGAGCGGGTCGATCGTGATATTGAACCGGCCGGGGATGATTTCATCGGTATTCATGTTTTCGCCAAAAGTCCAGGCTTTTCCCATATCAAGCTCCTTGTTATGAATTACAGGTCAGGCCAGGTAAGGCCGGGGATCGGTGATTTTGCCGGTCAGAGCAGCAGCCGCAGCGGAAGCCGGGCTGGCAAGATAAATTTCTGACAGCGGGCTGCCCATGCGGCCGATAAAGTTGCGGTTCATGGTGGTCAGAGCGCGTTCGCCGGGAGCCAGCACGCCGCCGTGCCGGCCGATGCAGGCGCCGCAGCCGGTGCCGGTTACGGTGCAGCCGGCATCCATCAGGATTTCGATCAGGCCATTTTGCATGGCTTTTTTATAAATTTTCGTCGAGGCAGGCGTGACGATCACGCGGGTGTGCGGATGCACGGTTTTACCCTGGAGGATGCCGGCCACTATTTCAAGGTCTTCATAACGCGCGTTCGTGCAGGTGCCGATATAGACCTCATCGATCGCCAGACCTTCGACTTCTCGCAGAGCTTTGGCGTTGTCCACATCCGGGTGGCAGGCCACCTGCGGCTCGATGGTCGAAACGTCGATGGCAATGATTTTTTCATACTGCGGGTTTACCGGGTGGATCGGTTCATAACTTCCCTGCGCGCGTGTCTCAGCCGCCAGGTAAGCCAGGGTGGTCGCATCCGCTGCGATCAGCCCGCATTTGGCGCCAATCTCAGTGGACATGTTCGAAAGGACGATGCGCTCGTGCACCGGCAGACGGTCGATATAATCGCCGCCAAACTCGATGGAACGGTAGGTCCCGCCGTCCATGCCAAGTTTACCGGCAATGAAGATCATCACATCCTTGGCAAAGACACCCGGCTGGGTCGTGCCGCTCAACTCAATCCGGATGGTTGGGGGAACGCTGAACCAGCACTTGCCGGTTACCCAAGCCACGCCGATTTCGGTCGAGCCGAACCCGGCGCCAAATGCGCCCAATGCGCCGTAGGTGTTGGAATGCGAATCCGCTCCAATCACAATTGCGCCGGGGATAATAAAACCCTCTTCGATCATCACCTGGTGGCAAACGCCCTGGTGATAGAACTGGCTGATACCCTGTTCTTTCATAAAATCCAGTCCCTTTTTTTGGGCTTCGGCAGCCAGCAGGTTTGGCGCCGGGTAGGCATGATCAAAATGGATAACGATTTTATTTTTATCGAATATCGGCTTCCCGATTTCCCGAAAGGCTTTGATCGCCAGCGGGGTAGTGTTGTCGTGGCTCATGATGGTATCAACATCCACAAGCACGATTTCGCCGGCTTGCACCTCGCGCCCGACTTTGCGGGATAAAATCTCTTCAACCAATGTTCCCATTATTGCCTCCATTGCCATTTGCAAAATATTTTTTAAGAATCACGCGCGTCTCGGTGCGTTTCACGCCTGCTACTGTGCGCAATTGATCGATCAGATTGTTCAGCGCCATCACGTTATCGACATTGACGATAGCGCTGATGTCATAATCGCCGGTGACCTCGTAAACGTTGTTGACCTGGTGGAAGCCGCGCAACCGGCGCACTACAGAGGGGATATACACGTGTGATTCGGTCTCCACCATTACCAGTGCATGGATGTCGTGAGGGATGACATCGATTACGCGGCCGGTTACCTGTTCGGCGATATCGATTATGTCGGTATCAAAAAGCTGTTTGCTGTTTTCGTCGAGGTTCTTGATGCGAGAGACGATCACTTCCAGTTCTGCCGGGCTGACCTCGATTCCATATTCATCCAGCCTGGCAGCCACCGCGCTTTTGCCGGTGTATTTGTCGATGACGATTTTTCGTTCGCGTCCCAAAAGGGCGGGATCGAAAGGTTCATAAGTACGCGAGTCTTTCAAAACCCCGTCGGTATGAACCCCGCTTTTGTGGGTGAAGGCATTCTGCCCGGTGATGGGTTTGTTGGGCGCCAGAAAAAACCCTGAAACTTTTTCGATGTAATTGGAGACGGGCATCAAGGGCAGGATGTTATACTGCTCGACCCTTTCCAGGTTGTTTAATGCCAGAATGGTTTCAGCCAGATCGGGGATGCCGGCGCGTTCACCCATGCCGTTGACAGTAGTATGAATGCAGTCGGCCCCGGCGCGGATACCCGCCATGGCATTAGCCAGCGCCAGCCCGTAGTCATTATGGCAATGCAAATCAATTTTGCAGGGCAGGAGGTTTTCCCGTAGCGCGCGAACCTGTTCGTACATGGCATGCGGCTGCATGATGCCCAATGTGTCGGCAAAGCTGATCCGGTCAGCTCCAGCCTGAATGGCGACATTGCAAACCCTGACAAGGAAGTCAAAATCAGTGCGGGTGGCATCCTCAGGCGTATAGCGAACCTTGAGCCCCAGGCTGCGGGCGTAGGTAATCTGCTCGCGAATAATCTGGATGGCTTCATCTGGCGTCTTATGAAGCTTGGCGTCCAGGTGGATTTTCGACGTGGCGTAGAAAATCGCCACCCGGTTGGCGCCGCAGGCTTTGGCTTTGTCGATCCCTTTTTTTGTTGCCATGGAATGCGCCACGATTTCAGCTTTTAATCCCAGCCCGGCGATCTTTTCAACTGCAGTAGCAATACCGGGTGATACGCACGGGTCGCCGGCCTCGATCATCTCCACGCCAACCTGGTCCAGCAGGCGAGCAATTTCCAACTTTTCCTTTAAGGTGAAACTGACGTACGGAGTTTGTTCGCCTTCGCGCAGGGTGCTGTCCAAAATTTCAACCATAATTGTCCTCGAACAGATTTAAAGTAAAACGCGCTCTCCGGTATCGGAGAGCGCGTTGGGTTACAGGGTTTGACCGGGCGGAATCCGCCAGTGTTTAGCTTGACCTGTTTAACCAATAACTGCCCACGTATCCGATCGCCGAAGATCCAGATGTGGGCTGGCGCTTAGCCTTGGCCTCAAAAGCAACAGGGATGTTCACGGGGCTTTCCATAATGTCCTGGTTTATACACAGTTATGCAGGATATGTCAAGCCTTTTAAGAAAAGTTGTAGAGAATTTATGAAGAGAAGCTCCCATCCCGAACAGGGCGTTGAGCACTGTGTAATCCTGTCTGCGAGTTACGTCTGCGTGCTGATTGGGTAAAAAGGCAAACCAGCTCCGTAATAAGCCTAGTTTCAAAGAAGGCAAAATTTTTCATCCCAGTCAGATCTCCGTATGCTTCTCGCAAGACAACCTGGGTTAATATCAACTCCATGTGGAATTCGACAAGCACCTGTATTCCGTTCCCGATATCCTGATCCACCAGGAAGTTGATATTCATGGCACAAAACATATGATGGAGGTCTTTTACAAAGGTAAATAGGGCGCTATCCATCCCCGCAGCTTAAAGCCTGGGCGCGTTTCGACTTTGCATGAGTATATGTCATCCAATCACCAATTTGTGGATCAGGTCAATGCTATACAACTCCTACAAGGGCCGAAGCGGTAGGTTCGCAGACTACTAATTTTATTAACGCAACGCTCAAATCACACCCATTCCCAGAACAAGCCTATTGCTCTTGTCTGGGGGTCCTTAGCCTGGCAAAAATATACCCATATTCCCGGAATAATTCATTGCCAGCCCGTTGCCAACCTGTCCATGCTTGCCCAAGCCTGCAGTCCAGGTGACCTCGGCTCAAATCTTGCTCCCCGAATGGATGACATAATGTCAATTAATTGCTAACAATCGTTACTATTTCGGGTGATTAAAATCCTTATAATACTTGTAGTAGCCTCACTAGGGTAGGAAATTTCCTCCGTTGCAATAGTGAGGCATTTTTTTAATATAATTTGAAAGGAGACCAGAGGAATGAAGAAGAGTATGTCCCTGTTTCATGTTTTGAGCATCTTGCTGGCTTTATCATTGCTGTTATCAGCCTGCGCGCAGACGCCTACCACAGAGCAGCCGCAGGTTGAAGAGCCCACGGCCGCCGCGATCCCCGACGTGATCCCCGACGTGATCAAGATCGGGGTGAACGAAACCATGACGGGCTGGGGAGCCGCCTATGGCGATATGACCTGGAAAGGCATCCAGTTGGCGCATGATACCAAGCCCACCGTGCTTGGCAAGCCTGTCGAGCTGGTGCTGGTGGACAATAAGAGCGAAAAGAGCGAAGCAGCCTTGGCTGCCCAACGCCTAGTCGAGGTAGATAAAGTGGTTGGCGTTGTGGGCGTCAACTCCAGTTCGATGTCCATGGCCCAAAATGAAGTCCTGGAAAAGGCTAAAATCCCCTCTATGGCGACTGCAGCCACCAATCCCCTGGTAACTCAGGGCAAACTCTACGCCTTCCGTGCCGCCTTTATTGACCCCTTCCAGGGCCAGGCGGCCGCCAAGTTCGCTGTGGAAGAATTGGGCGCCAAGACCGCCGTGCTTCTAGTCGATATTGCCCTGGATTACCCCGTGGGCCTGGCCAATTACTTCCGCTCTAATTTCATCGCCTACACAGGAGATGAGAAGAGCATCCTCTCTTATCAGTCCTTCCAGACCGGCGACCGGGATTTCACCGCACAATTGACCCAGATTAAATCCCTCAATCCGGATATCGTCTTTGCGCCTAACGAGTATGCCGAGTTAGCCGCTATCCTGCAACAAGCAAAGCAGCTTGGCATCACCGCCACCTTCCTGGCAGGCGATTCGGCGGATGTGCCCGAGTTGGTGCAGATCGCTGGTGAGAACGCTGAAGGCTTCATGTACACGGCTCAATTCCATCCGGATGCCTTCACCCACCCCGAAGCAGCCGCCTTTGTAGAGGCCTTCCGCGCCAAATATAACATTGACCCGGAGACCTTCTCGGTAACGGGCTTTGACGGCTATATGCTACTCCTGGATGCGATCGAACGCGCTGGCTCGGTGGATCCAGAAAAGATCCGCGAAGCGCTCCTACAGACCAAGTTCACCGGGGCGCGCGGTGTGACCGTGTTCGATGAGAACCACAACGGCATCTTGGCTGTGCCAGTGATTGAGATCAAAGACGGCAAGAAAGTCTTTCGCTATCTGGTTTCACCAGGTGATTAATCGTTTCTAATCTAGTCAATTGGGGTTTTGCGGGACATCAACTACTGCAAAACCCCAATTTTATAACCGGACTGGCGTGCGGTCTTTTCAGATCGTGAGGAGATCGCCGCGGAAGGTGAGGGTTGGATGGATTTTGAACTGTTTATGCAATTCCTAATTAATGGGATTGCCCTAGGCAGCCTGTATGCTCTAATTGCGATCGGCTACACCATCATCTATGGCGTGGTGCAACTGATCAATTTCGCCCATGGTGAGTTCTTTATGGTGGCGGCGTTTATCACCATGTGGGGAGTCTTCCGCTACCAAATCCCCTGGTACTTCTCTTTCGCAATCGCGGTGGTGGTGGTCGTGGGGCTGGGCCTTTTGGTAGACCGGGGCGTATATCGCCCCCTGCGTGAGCAGAAAACCTCTTCGTTTATCGGCGCCATCAGTGTTTCATTTCTGTTGCAGAACTTATTTGTGGTTTTATTCACTTCGCGGGCCAAGCCGTTCCCACATCCGGAAATCCTGGACCAGGTGCTGAACTATGGGACAGTCGCATTGCCGGTTGTCAATATTTTCATCGTTGCGGTTTCGATCATTTTATTCACCCTGCTTTTTATCCTGGTGCTCTATACGGATGTCGGCCGGGCGATGCGCGCTATCTCCAAAGATATCGAGGTGGCGCAGTTGATGGGCATAAACCACAACCGGATCATTGCTTTTGCATTTATCCTGAGCACCACCTTCGCCGCCGTAGGAGCTTTTATGTACTGCTCCAAATTCCCGTATGTTGATCCCTTCACCGGGGTCATCCCTGGCCTCAAGGCTTTTATCGGGGCAGTAATGGGCGGCATTGGCAGCATCCCCGGCGCCATGGTGGGCGGGTTTATTCTAGGCATGGGCGAGATAATGATCGTAGCCTTTTTCCCCGACCTGACCGCTTTTCGGGATATTATCGCTTATATCATCTTGATTCTGTTCCTGCTGTTCCGGCCGGGCGGGATTTTTAACGTGCGCATGAGAGAGGAGAAGGTCTGATATGTTTCGCCTTCCAACCCGATCAACGATGCTTTCTTGGGGTTTAGCGGCAGTCTTGTTGCTACTGGCTTATATTGGCGAATCCGCTCTGGATGATTACGTCATTCGTATCCTGAATATGTGGGGAATCTACGTTATCCTCGTGACCAGCTTCGATCTGGTCTATGGGATTACCGGACAGTTCTCGCTGGCGCATGCCGGTCTGGCTGCTATTGGAGCCTATACCGTTTCGCTGCTGACTTTGCCTCCTGACGCCAAGCTGATGAGCTTCTTGCTCCAGGCGCCCCACCCGTTGATCAGCAACGCCCAGTGGCCGCTCCTTCCGGCGCTTCTTTTAGGCGGCGTTTTGGCCGCCCTGGTGGGTTTTATGATCGGCGCGCCTGCGCTGCGCCTGCATGGCGATTATCTGCTGATTGTGACTTTTGGTTTCTCCGAGATCATCCGCCTGTTCCTGATCAACATTCCCAGTATCACAAATGGCGCCATGGGGCTGAAAGGAGTGCCTTACCTGAGCGGCCTTAGATGGACGGTTGCGGCGGTGATCTTGGCTGTGTTTCTGACCAACCGGCTGATCACCAGCAGCTATGGGCGCGCCTTGAAATGCGTACGCGAGGATGAAATTGCTGCTGAAGCTGTGGGTGTGAACCTTTACCGGCATAAGACTCTGGCTTTCGTCTTTTCTTCTTTCTTTGTTGGGATCGCTGGGGGGTTGTTTGCAGAAATTCTCGGCACCGTGGACCCTAACACCTTTCGCCCGGCGTTGACTTATGCCGTGATCACGATGGCGATTTTAGGTGGTCTTAAAAGCCTGACCGGGGGGGTGATTGCCGCGGGGATCTATACGGTTATGTCGGAATTGTTGCGCACGGTAGAAGCACCGCGCATGATCTTCAGCTATAACTTCCCTGGCTTGCCCGGTTTGCGCCAGCTCGCCTTCGCTGTGATGCTCCTGGTGTTGATCTTGTTTGCCCAGCGTGGCTTGATGGGCTCCAATGAATTTTCCTGGGATTGGCTGCTATCCAGGTTCAAACGCCCCGGCACCAAGAAAGAGGGGGGTGAAGCGTGAGCCTGCTAAACATTTCTAATCTGACCATGCAGTTTGGCGGCCTGGTGGCAGTTTCGGACTTCAACCTGGAATTGAAACAAGGCAAGATTGCCGGGTTGATTGGACCCAACGGCTCAGGCAAGACAACGGTGTTCAATGTCATCACGGGTTTTTACAAACCTACTCAGGGCAATCTCTTTCTGGATGGGAAAGAGATCACCAATCTCACCCCCGACCGCATTACAGCGATGGGACTGACACGCATTTTCCAAAACAGCCGTGTGTTCCGCGATCTGTCTGTGTTTGACAATGTGATGATTGGTCACCATATCCGCATGCGCTCCAGCCCGGTGGCAGCCGTGCTTCGCACGCCTGGCTATTCTGCCCATGAAAAACGCGCTATTGACCAGACCATGCTGCTATTGGAGCAGCTCGACCTGGCAGTGCATGTGAATGAAAAAGCTGGTGCATTGCCCTATGGCTTGCAGCGTAAGCTGGAAGTGGCGCGGGCACTTTCTACCGAACCGAAAGTGTTGCTCCTGGATGAACCCGCTACCGGGTTGAGTTCTGAAGAAAAGGACGAGATGATCGATTTTATCCTCAAGGTGCGCCAGGATTACGGCCTGACAATTTTATTGATCGAACACCATATGCGGGTGGTGATGGGCATCTGCGAAGAGATCTCAGTCCTGAATTACGGCAAGACCATCGCCACCGGTAACCCTGTTGAGATACAGTCAAACCAGGCAGTTATCGACGCCTATCTGGGGGAGGGATAAGCATGCTACGCATTGAGAATTTAAATGTCCACTACGGCGGCGTGCATGCCATCCAGGATCTGAACATCGTGGTGCCTGCTGGTAGCATTGTCACCTTGATCGGGGCCAATGGCGCCGGTAAAAGCTCCACCTTGCGTAGTATCTGCGGGCTGGTAAAGAAGGTCACAGGCCAAATCATTTATGATGGCAAAAATATTGTCGGTGTCCAGCCGTATGACCGGGTAGGATTGGGGATTGCCATGGTCCCCGAGGGGCGGCGTGTCTTCACCAACCTGACGGTCCTGGAAAACCTGCGTTTGGGGGCATACTCGCTTAAAGATAAGAGGTATGTCGGGGAGGATCTGGAAAAGGTCTACCAGCTCTTCCCGCGCCTTAAAGAGCGCCTGAAACAGCGCGCCGTAACCCTCTCGGGTGGTGAGCAGCAGATGTTGGCGGTTGGGCGCGCTTTGATGTCGCGCCCGCGCCTTTTGTTGATGGATGAACCCTCCCTAGGGTTGGCGCCAAACCTGGTGAAAGAGCTCTACCAGACGATTGACCAAATTCACCGAACTGGCCTCACTGTGCTGGTGGTGGAGCAGAACGCCCGCCTGGCTTTGAAGCTGGCGGATTATGGATATGTGATGGAGGTGGGGCAAGTAGTGCTTCAAGGCCTGAGCGCCGATCTAGCTGAAGATGAAGGAGTCAAAAAAGCCTATATCGGGGCTTGAGCACCAAATAAACGTGAGATCCATCCTCAGAAAACCCTCACCTTGTCTAACACTGCAGTAGCAATACCGGGTGATACGCACGGGTCCCCGGCCTCGATCATCTCCACGCCAACCTGGTCCAGCAGGCGAGCAATTTCCAGCTTTTCCTTTAAAGTGAAACTGACGTAAGGGGTCTGTTCGCCTTCGCGCAGGGTGCTGTCCAAAATTTCAACCATAATTGTCCTCGAGCAGATTTAAAGTAAAACGCGCTCTCCGGTATCGGAGAGCGCGTTGGGTTACAGGATTTGACCGGGCGGAATCCGCCAGTGTTTAGCTTGACCTGTTTAACCAATAACTGCCCACATATCCGATCACCGAAGATCCAGATGTGGGCTGGCGCTTAGCCTTGGCCTCAAAAGCAACAGGGATGTTCACAGGGCTTTCCATAATGTGCTGGTTTATACACAGGAATAGGAGATATGTCAAGCTTTTTATGGAAATTTCTTGAAACTATTCCTAAATTCGAGGATTAGCTGTCCAAACGACCGCTCTCTTTGTTCTCCCTGCGATGATTGTTGCCGGGAAGCCCGCACCTACCGGTAGGGGACGGGTTCCACCCCGTCCCGTATATATGGGAGATTACTTTTGGGACGACCCCACCTGGCTAATGAATTCGGCCGGTTATTCCTTTGGAGGAGTCAGCGGCGTCCAGGACTGGTTCGAGCCGATATTGGGGTTGAAATTGGGGTCATCGCTCAAAATGTACTCGCCCAGCGGTGTCGACCAGGCCTGGGTATACCCGGACGGGAGCTCAATGTTCTGACCGGTATTCGGGTCATAATAAGGGTCCACGCCGCGGATGGCCTGACTGAAATTTTCAGACATCCGGTCGTAGGCGGCGGAGCGCTCCTGCCAGCCTTTCATATTCATATCGCTGATCTCATTGAAAGTGTGGCTTATCTGGCGGGACAGTGCGCCAATTTGGTCGATGGAGCGCAGCGTGTTATTCGTCAAACCTTGAATGACCTGCTGAACGACCTCCGTCCAGGCCGGGTTGAGCTTGATCGAAGTGGCAATCGCCCGATAGAGATCGGCGTAACTTTCCAACCGTTCGCGGCTGGATCGGAAACTGGTCACGTGTCCCATACTCCAGTAGATATTTTCCATATTGCCAAACATGCCCGGAGCAAGGATACGGGTGTATTCCGCCACCCCGGACATTTCTTCAGCCACGGGCTGGTTATTGAGCGTGTAATGCAAGCGCATCCGCACCGAGTCGGTCGAATACTGCCCACCTTGCGCCTGGTTAGCCTGCTCATGGGTGACAAACTGCTGCAGCTCCGTGGCCGGTCCTTCATCGACAATCGCCAGATCGGACATCCTGCGGTAGCGCGGCAGGACAACCTGGTGCATCACTTCGCGAGCCGCCTGCGGCTTGCGGACTTCATAGCCAAAATAAAGGCTGCCCGCTGGCATGCTCATTTGCATCATAAAATTATTCGTCCAGGTGAAATATAGAACTGGAAACGCCTCGAAAACTTCCGGGTTGTCAGGATTGGCAATTTGGAGACTGATTTGAACCGGTGCGGCTGGGCGGGTGGGCACCCATGTGACGCCGCCGCTCACCTGCCAGCCTTTGGGTACCAGAATAGAAAAAGCCTCCAGGCCGGATTGAGGATCATAATATGCGAATGAGTTGAGGGTCAGGCCGTTAACGACAGTACTGGAACTTTGCCGATTGCCAGATTGAGCCCCCTGGCTGGCGGCAGATCGCTTCAGAATCAGCTTTGCCCCGCAGTACTGGCAAGTCAGCTTATCCCCTTCATCCTGAAGGGTCGCGCCGCAACGGGGGCAATCCAGACGGATAAATTCATTCTGATTACTTGGCATAGGCGATTCCTCCCCAACCGGTTTTGGGTTCCATACTACATAATAATGATACTTTACGAAGAAAATGTAAAGTGGCTAATGGAGATTCTGCCTAAACTGAGCTGTTCCAGGACGAACGAGTACTGAACTAAACAGGGTTTCCGAATAGATATACTGGAATGTTAAGGCTAGGATTACCGCCATGAACTTGCAAGCGAAGCGAGTTCTGAGGACGACCGAAGGGACTTCTGTGCACAAGCGAGGCAGGTGCTGTACATAAGCGAATCCTGTGGACGATCCTTCAGGGGATAGCCGCCTACCTGTATTTGCGACCTACTCTGTGCAGCTTTGGCTGGTCTATGGCAAGCGCTTTTTAGTTTTTTGTGCGGTAATTCATAGGGTGTGCTTTCCGCAGGACGCTGTGCGCAGCGTGCCAATCCATGCATAAAATCCGGCATGGGCAAGGCTCTGGACGTCGGATTAATCCGTCCAGGCCGGTCAGCCGAACCGGCGTTGGAGCACAAATCGTAGGTGTGGTGCAGCCATAACTCACCCCACCCTGCTTTCTATGGCCCATCATTTATTATTCTAATTTGGCAAACGACGTACCCAACAAAGCCGTTGCCGCTTGACTATCAACCGGCTTTGCAATAAGGAATCCCTGTACGTACTCACATTTCATCGCCTCAAGGTTGGACAGCTGGGCTTCTGTCTCCACACCCTCCGCAATCACTTTCATCCCGAGGCTATGTGCCAGAGCCAAAATCGTCTGAACGATCTCTGAACCGCTGCTGCCAGTTCCGAGTTGGCTGATGAAAGTACGATCGATCTTGAGCATGTCAATCGGCAGCGTGTGCAAGTAACCCAGTGATGAATATCCCGTGCCAAAATCATCAATTTGCACCTGGATGCCTAATTCCCGTAACCGCAAAAGTAATGCCGAAGTAAAATCGAAATCTTCAACGATTAAGCTTTCTGTCAGTTCCAATTTTAAACTACTGGCATTCAATTTGTTTTTATGCAGAATTTCAGTAATCTTTTCAACCAAATCGATTTGGGCGCATTGCTTGTTCGACAAATTTACGTTAATTGTCAAAGGTGGGTCGGCAGGATACTGTTCCTGCCAGGCGCGAATCTGGCGGCATGCCTGATCTAGAACCCAGTAACCGATCGGAATAATCAGCCCGATATCTTCAGCAGTGGGAATAAACTCTAATGGAGGAATGAGACCCCGCGTTGGATGCTGCCAGCGCACCAACGCCTCAAATCCGACGATGCGGTGGGTTGCCAGATCAAGGATTGGCTGGTAGTGAACAATAAACTCGTGGTTATCTACAGCTTTCCGCAGGTCAGCCTCGAGTTCCCGATGCGTCATTACGCTCTCAAGCATCTTTGGGTCGAAAATTACATATTGACCTCGGCCTTGTCGCTTGGCTTGATACATTGCAATATCAGCATCGCGCAAGATATCCTCCGGCCGTTCGTATCTAGCGTCGCCGAACACAATGCCCATACTTACGGATACAAATACCATCTTGCCTTCAAAATCAGACGGCATTGCCAGTTCGCGGAGGATCCGATTCGCAACCTGAATGTAATCTGTGGGGCTATCATGGTCTTCAAGCATGACGACAAACTCATCGCCTGCCAGACGCGCGACAGAATCTTCACTGCGGACGCAGGCTGCTAAACGGCGTGCGCTTTCGATCAGCAATAAGTCCCCGACATTGTGGCCCAGGCTGTCATTCACCACCTTGAAACGATCCAAATCGATAAAGAATAAGGCAAAGGTAAAATTCTTGTGCCGCCTGGCGCGTTCCATCGCATGTGTTAGACGATCCTTAAATAAAACCCGATTAGGCAAATTCGTAAGCGGATCGTGTAGGGCGGTATACACGAGTTGCTCTTCCATGCGCTCGCGTTCCTTGAGTTCGACTACCAGTTGCGCGTTGACCTGACTGAGCTGGGCGGTACGTTCGGCAACCTGCTGTTCCAGCGTGGAAGTCAGTATCTGGAGACGCTCAATCATATGGTTCAAGTAGATATTCAATTCGCCAAATTCGTCCGAGTAGGATACCTCGATGCGGCGGCTGAGGTCGCCTGTTTCGACCACTCGAAATAAGTCGATCAACTTGCGGAAGGGGATGGAGAAATAGGTTACCAGCCGGAAAGATAGGAATACTCCCACGACAATTGCGCCAACGCCTGAATTCACGATAATTAACAAGGAAGTTCTCACGAGCTGGGGGGAACGAGAAACATCCGAAAATATATGATTCATCTGGTGATAGGCAGCGGGTATCGTCAAAAGCAGGCTAATGAGCGCCACCCCAATAATGGCAATCGATAATTTCACCCATATCCGCATGCCTTTCAAACCGGTCAGTTGGGTTTCAAACTGTTTGGGGAGCAAGGCATGGATAACAGGCTTGAATAATTGATCGAGGACTAGAATTCCAACGATAAGGTTTACCAGGCTGGCTGCCACCGCCGCCAGGCTGAGTTGAATGATATGCTCAAAGCTGAGATTCAGACTGAAATATCCAAATACTAATGTGGGTACCAGTACCAAAATAATGAGCCCCACGAATTCGAATAGGATATAAATATTGGATGCAGTATTCGCTTGCTTCCAGGCACGTTTTTCTTGCTCTGGGTCGATATTGACTGCCCCCGGTTTACCTATTTGAGAAAGATGAATTAATAAATCTTTATTAAATAGATAAAATTGTCCGAGCAGCAGGGCATTCCTGACCAACACGGCAATGCTGCCAACCACCAACAGGCTCATACCCTGGGCTGTGCTAAATTCTGCGTTTTGCTGGGCAGGCATTGCAGTCAACAATATTAGCAATGGAGTATTGACAATTTGCATGAACAAAAGCAATAGGATCGGATACAACCCGCCCGCGCGATTGAAAAGTTTCTCAGAGAATGAAGGAGAACTTATTTTGTTCATATAAATCCCCATGTGTTCGAAAAGTCCAAAAAATTATTAGACAAGTAATTCGACGATCTTCAGCCCAGAGATGATATTTCCAATATCAAATATTATTCCATCAGTTCTCAGTTCTGTCCACCGATTTTCCCAGCATGGCGCGGGTCGCTTAAATCGTGAAAGATGATCTTTGATAGATAACTTTGGACTAGCGCCACACTTGGCTCCGGATTAATTCTCAGATACAACCTCCATTACTTTTGGCCATTTGAGAATACCCAGGTGTCTCGCAAATCAACAACTCAAAGTCTGGTTGGATTTACCAACCATATCACCGAGTGCAGAGGAAATATTTAAATAAGGCAAAGTTGAATTTCTTTATACGGACAGTCATAATCATTTTCACCCAAAATCGTCAAATTTGATGACATTCTTCGCTAATATTTCAGGAAAAACGCTTGACTTTTGTATGGGCGGCGCTATAATTCTATATATGCGAATTGCATTCCACTATTCGGAACATCGCTGAAATCCCCCCTGTTTCACAAGTAAATAACCCCGCCTGTATTCACGACTGAGTTGAGCCAATATTTCTCTGATTATTGACGCATGCTTTTTGTTTTTGGGTTGTAGGTGCTCTTATCCTCCCTCGGGAAAATTTTTGTTTTCCTGAAATAGTGTGTTTTTAACCCGTCCAGAGCGAGGCGATCAGCGTAACGATCGAAGGAGGTGACAGGAATCAATTTATGCGTCCCATCGATTTTCATCAACCTGTTCAATCGACTTTCGTAAGGAGGAACAATGAAGGACCGTAAGTTCAGTACTGTACTTCTGACGCTGGCGATGATCTTTGTCCTGTTGGCCGGGGCATGTACGCCAGCAACACCTGAGGCTCCAGCCGCCCCAACTGCGAAAGCACTTCCGGATGAAATCGTGGTGGGCGTTGTTCAGCCCCTCACCGGTTCATTCGCTGTCTTTGGTAAAGAAGGACAGATCGGTGCTGAGTTAGCCATCAAGCATATCAATGAAGCCGGCGGCATTAAATCAATGGGCGGCAAAAAACTCAGGATCGTGGTGGAGGACGCAGGCGGTACCGCTGACTCAGCCAAACTGGCCACGGAAAGCATGATCAGCAAGAACCGTCCTGTTGCCATCCTGGGTGAATATATCAGCCGCTTTGTTATGGCCGCTTCGGAAGTGACCGATCGCGAAAAAGTGATCTTGATCGCGGATGCGCTGGTACCTCAAGTTACGCAGATGGGTCGCCAATATCTATTCCGCCCTGGTCCCACAGCGACCAACCATGGCGCCATGGCCTATCAATTTGTCAAAGAGACTGCTGCGGCGGCAGGAGTTGAGGTGAAAACTCTGGCTATTCTGAACGAGGATTCAGCTAACGGCCGCGCGAACTCGCTGGGCGCCACCGAAGCAGCCTTGAAGGATAAAGTCTCGATCGTGACGACGCTGGAATACCCCTACGACATCACCGACGCCACCCAAATCGTCCAGCAGTTGGAGAAGGCCAATCCCGACGTCATTATCCACACCCCCTACTTCAATGACGCGATCGTATTCGGCAAGGCTTTCAAAGAGACTGGTTACTATCCAAAATTCATCGCCGGTGCGGGCGCCTGTGGTTATGTCGATCCCGCCTCGATTGCAGCGCTGGGCGATGCGGCCGAAGGCATTTCGATGACCTTCAGCTACAATCCTGCCAAAGACACCCCGCAGAATAAGAAGTTCGTCGGTGAATACAAGGCTACGTACGGTTACATCCCCACCGAAGGCGCGGGCATGAATTACTACGACGCCATGGTCCTGTACGAAGCATTGGAGTATTCCGGCACGAACTTCCCGGATGATCCCCTCAACCCGGACAATTTGCGCGCGTCCTTCCTGGCGCTCGATCTGACCTCCGGCCCAGCGGTGGAGACCTATCCCGGCAATCAGATCAAATTTGACGCTACCGGCCAAAACCTGTTCCCTGGTGTGGTTGTGCTGCAGGTCCAGAATGGCCAACCTGTAGTGGTTTATCCACCCGATGATGCCGAAGCCAAACCGGTCTTCCCGAACCCTTACTACGTGGCAAAATAAGTTCCAAATCACCTGTTCAGACTGAATAACTTAACTCAAGGTCTGGACGTCACGGCAGATGGCTTTCCCCGGGAGATGAAATTAACCGGGGAAAGCCAGGTAAGCGGTTTTGGCTGCTACCCATTCCAATAAGGATTCTAAATAAGATGTTTGAAACTGCCACTCAAGGGATTATCACCGGTATTTTGATGGGAGCAATCTATGCTTTGATTGCTCTTGGGCTCTCCATTGTTTTTGGCATCATGAACGTCACGAACTTTGCCCACGGTGATTTTGTGATGCTTTCCATGTATCTCTCTTTCGCCGTGGGATCCGCCCTGGCCTGGGACGCTGTGGCTACACCATTGATCACAGCTCCACTCATGTTTTTATTTGGCATTATCACCTATTACCTGCTCATTGACCGAACGCTGCGTCAGATGTATGTGGTTCAGTTGGCAGTAACCGTGGGTCTCCAGATCTTAATGCGCTCGGCGGCATTAATTATTTGGCAAGCTCAACCCCGCGCTTTGCAGTATTCATTCATCCAGGGCAATATTCAAATCGGAGATTTCCAAATACTGACCTCCCGCCTTTTTTCGGCGGTGGTCAGTCTCATTTTTATTGCGGGTATGGCTTATTTCTTGAGTAAGACCTGGGCAGGACGGGCCATGCGCGCCGCTTCGGACGATCTGGGCGCGGCTTCGTTGATGGGCGTCAATTATCATAAAACTTATGCCCTCACATTTGCAATCGGTTCCAGTATCACCGCCCTGGCAGGTGGATTGGTGATGAGTTTCCAACAAACCGATCCGGTTGGCGGCATCCGTTTTGGCCTGTTGAGCTGGGCCGTGCTGGCGCTGGCAGGTTTGGGCTCGCTCCCCGGACTAATCGTAGCCGGCATCATCGTCGGCGTCGTCGAATCGCTGACGGTATCCTTCTTCGATCCCCGCAGCCGGTTATTGGGCGTCTACGCAATCTTTATTCTGGTACTCTGGCTGCGGCCCAGAGGGCTCTTTGGGAGGCGCTAGTGAATGTCAAAAATTTATTTAATCCGCGGAATATTCTTATCCTGATCGGGGTTGGGATCGCGCTGGCAATCCCACTGATTTTCAATGCAAGCCAATACGTGATGTTGCTGATGACCACAGTGCTCTTGTATGCCATCCTGGCCAGCGCATGGAACATCATTGGCGGCATGGCCGGCCAGCTTGATCTGGCAGCGGCAGCCTACCTCGGCCTCGGCGCCTTTACCACCGGTACACTGTTGATCCGCTGGAACATCACCCCCTGGGTGGGAATGTTCCTCGGGGGCCTGGTTGCGACCGCCCTGGCGATGCTGATCGGGTTCCCTTTATTCGGCTTCAAGGTCAAGGAGTTGTGGTACGCTCTTTCTTCATCCGCACTGGTAGTTGTGCTGCAATCGCTGTTCATGATGTGGAACGAAGTAGGCGGACCCACCGAAAAATATTTACCTATTGGAACCTCGCCGTGGTACAGCCTGCGCTTCAACGATTACATGCCGTATTACTATCTCATGCTGATCATCCTGGTGGTCGTGCTGCTGGTCAACCGTTGGATCCGCTACTCAAAACTCGGGTATTCCCTCCTGGCGCTGGGCGAAGATGAAGACGCAGTGGAGGTCCTGGGCGTTAATTCCCAGTCATCCAAACTCAAAGCGCTGGCTATTTATGCATTTATCTGTGGTGTGGTCGGTGGGATATTTGCCAGTATCTACGGATACGTTCATCCCGCTTTCTTTGACACCTCCATGAGCATGGAAATTGCGATCCTGGGTATCGTCGGCGGAATGGGATTTATTTATGGACCGGCGCTGGCAGCGATTGTCATGGTCAGCTTCCGCGAGGTCCTGCGCGCCAGCCTGGGCAGCCAGTTGGCCGGGTTATACCTGGCAGTCTATGCGATCATATTGATTGTGGTTGCCTTGTATCAACCGCGTGGGATTGCGCCCCTTGTCGAGCGTGGGATAAAGAAAGCTCAAACCTATTTTGTGGAGTTAACCCGTGGACGTAGAGCCGATATTAAAAGTCACTAATCTCACAAAGAAGTTCGGCAACCTGGTCGCCGTGAATCGCGCCAGTCTCGAGGTGAACCGCGGCGAAATCGTCGGGTTAATTGGACCAAACGGCGCCGGAAAAACGACTCTCTTCAACGCGATCTCCGGCTTATATCGACCCGAAGAAGGCACAGTCTTCTTCAAGGGAATGAATGTCACCAACTGGCTGCCGCACAAAATATGCAAGCTGGGAATGTCGCGCACCTTCCAGGTTACCCGCGCATTTACGCATATGACCGTCGAAGATACCGTCCGGGTGGGCGCATATAATCGCTTCAATGAAAAAAATGTACAGGATAAGGTAGACCAGGTCATCAAAGTTTGCGATTTGGTCGATATTCGCAAGCGGGTCTGCGAAGATTTAGGCCTGGCTTCCTTACGTAAAGTCGAACTGGCGCGCGCGCTGGCAACCGAACCAGAAATGCTCTTGCTGGACGAAGCGGGAGCCGGATTGAATGCCACCGAGCTGGCAGTCTTCATGGATTTGATCAAGAAGCTGAACCAGGAAAGTCAGATCACTTTCTGTGTGGTCGAACATGTTATGCAAATGGTAATGGGATTGTGCCAGCGGATTGTCGTGCTTGATTCCGGCGAAATTATCGCGGCCGGCACGCCCAATGAGATCAGCAACAATGCGAGAGTCATCGAAGCCTACCTTGGAAAGCGAGCCGTCCATGCTAGAAATCAATAATCTGAATTCGGGTTATGGAAAAGTGTCGGTCTTGCGGAATGTGACCTTCCATGTCGATCAAGATGAAATGGTCGCTATTATTGGGCCAAATGGAGCCGGAAAAAGCACACTGCTTAAAACGATCTCTGGCTTGGTACGGGCGCAATCGGGGGAGGTTAAATTCGAGAACGACAATATCTTCTGCCTTTCTCCGGATCAGGTCGTGCGGCGCGGCCTTGCATACGTTCCGGAGGGCGGGCGCGTCTTTCCGAATATGACGGTTCTCGAAAACCTGATGATGGGCGCATACAGCAACCAGGGCATCCTTAAAACCGGAATTCTCGATGAGATTTACACTTTGTTTCCGATTTTGAAAAATCGCAGCGCCCAATTTGCGCGCACCTTGAGCGGCGGCGAACGCCAGATGCTGGCAATTGGGCGCGGGCTAGTCTCACGCCCCAAACTGATCATGCTCGACGAACCCTCGCTGGGGGTTGCCCCCAAGCTCGTCGATGAAATTTATGAAAAAATTCACGCCCTGAAACGCATCGGATTAACCGTACTCCTGGTTGAACAAAACACAGGCTATGCTCTGGAATTGGCTGACCGCGGCTATGTCATCGAGAATGGCCAGATCGCAATGGAAGGCACTGCTTCCTATCTGTCATCCAGCGACCACATTAAGAAATTCTACCTGGGTCTTTAGATCCATGTGAGTTTAGGATAGAGAACGCTGCAATGTACCTGACATTTTCTGTCTATGAGTAACTGGAACTATACGTTTGCGCCCCCTTCCATCAACGCGGGAGGAGAGGTTAACGCTCCTCCTCCTAGCTTAACCCAACTTTATTCTTAACAAAGGATTTGAAAAAATCCCCAAAAAAGGAGTTGACATGGAACAGACTTACGCAAATTTACTCAAACAAATTCCTCTTTACCGCCCAGGAAAGCCTCCTTTAAGCTATTTTGATAGCAATTACATGGAGGAATTCGAGAAGACCTGGCATCGCAGTTGGGGTGGTCAATCGAGTTATGCCAGGCTACGCGCGGTTATTGTGCATCGTCCAGGACCGGAAGCTGCCTTTGGAGAAGAGGATCCCGATTATCTAAACTTACCTTCAGGTTCAATTAACCTACAAAGGATGCAAGCGCAACACAATGAGTTTGTCCGGGTCTTAAACGAAAATGGGGTTGAAACAATCCCGCTCAATGCTCAACAACCAATCCTTGGGACGTACGGTATTCCACTTCGCAGCGCAACATACACTCATGAGACCCTGATGGTCAAAGGGGGTGCAATTATTTGTCGTTGCGTCCCTGGTTATAAGCGGGGCCTGGAATATTATCAATCAAAAACCATCGGCGGTTTAGGTTGTCCGATCGTATATACAGTGCATGGGATGGGTTTCTTTGAAAGTAGCAACGCAGTTTGGTTGGACAAGAAAAGTCTTCCTTTGGCAATAAGCCAACGTTCGAATTTGGCGGGAGTTCAACAAGTGGCTTCGATTGTCCGGGAATTTGGCGTAGAAGACACTCACATTGTGCATTTACCGGGTCCACTTAATACACGCAAAGCCCAAACAGGCAGTGGAGGTGGGGCATTCCACCTCGATATGGTCTTTGGCGTAGCTGCACCAAAAATTGGGGTAATCTACCCACCGGGAGTGGGATACGAATTCATTGATTATCTTCTTCACCAGAAAGATTTCGACCTTATCGAAATCCCGGAGGAGGAGGTAAATGGGTGCCCATCCAACTTCCTGGTATTGGAACCTGGAAAACTGGTTATGCCCGCTGGTAATCCTTATGTAACTGGCGAATTGCGAAAACGGGGCATTACTGTCATCGAATTAGATATGAGTGAGTTCACGAAGGGAGGAGGAGGGCCCACCTGTATCACAATGCCGTTGATACGGGATGAGGAATAAAACCTGATTTGTAGGGTAAGGTCACAACCCGAAGTGAATGTCAGGTTATTAACTCTTGCCTAAAGATTAATTTCAAGGCAGCCCATTACTGGCGTAATGTGGGCAGGATCACCCTCTTCAGCGGCTCGGTCTTTATCTGGATCAGGAAGAAAAATTACCCTCCTATCTAGGAACTGGTCGAGTTGATATTCCAGAGGATTATCGCACAAGGATAAGGTATGGCGACCGGCATTTCTCTTCCATACGGGAAACAACATATTTCCTTCAATGTGCCTGACGAAAATCTGGTCGGCGTACTCTGGCCATCCGCCATTGAGGCCTGTTCGAATCCTCACCAGGAAATCGAACGAGCACTGGACCATCCCCTTGGCACGCGGCGGGTCGAGCAGATCGTATCCGCCGGAGAAAAAGTTCTGATCCTGGTGGATGATTACACCCGCGCGACGCCGGTTCCGTTGATCCTGCCGCATCTGCTCGAACGCTTAAGATCCCGCCAGGTTCGTGACGAAGATATCACCCTGCTGGTTTCGACCGGCACCCACCGCCCTTGCAGTGAGAGCGAACTGCGCGAGAAGTTGGGCGAAGAACTGTACGGCCGCTACCGAACCGAACAACATGATTGTACCGACCAGAGCAGCCAGGTATTCCTGGGCTTGACCAGCCGCGGAACTCCGGTGTGGGTAAACCACCTGCTGTTGGAAAGCGACCGCATTTTTGGGATCGGCCATATCGACCCGAGTGATTATGCCGGTTATGCGGGCGGCTGGAAACTGATTGTGCCCGGTGTCGCGGCTCTGGAAACGATCGATAGCAATCATGCGCTGGCCGTCTTGAGCTTCCGGCATTACGGCAGCGTCGATCTGCCGTGCAGACAGGATATCAATGAAGCCGGCGGGATGGTTCGAGTGGACCAATTCATCAATGTGGTGCTCTGCCAGGATGGCCAAATTGGGCGTGTTTTCGCCGGTGCGCCGGCAGAGATCCATAGCGCCGGAGTTAAACTGGCCAAACAGGTGTATGAAGTAGAATGTCCCGGCCTGGTTGATATCGCTGTTGTCTCGGCCTACCCCTACGATGTGGACTATTATCAGGCCATCCGCGCTGTTGAGTATGCAGACGTCATGGTGCGCCCCGGGGGGAGTATCCTTGTCGTGGCGCCTTGCCCGGACGGGATCGGCAGCGAGGCCTTTTATCGACTGCTGGCAGCCCCGGACCGACATCCTGACGATTTCCTGCGTAACATTGCCAGCCGCAACGGCAAGGTGACTTACAATGTCCTTGGCTATTTCCTGACGCTCATCCGCGCCGAAAAACAGGTATATGGGTATATGCCCGGCATTACGGGTCCGGAGTTGGAAGCTATCGGAATCCACCCGGTCGACTCACTCCAATCGGGCGTAGATGCCATCTTACAATCGCACGGTACAAAAGCGCGTCTGGCGGTCTTACCGGTGGGCTCGGCAACCATCCCGCGTTTAGTGAACACTCATTAAAGCTCACACTGAAGATTTACATCGGCAGATTTCACAAACGAAGAACGGCTGGATAGAAAAGGAAAATACATGGAAACCGAGTTCACACGGGTAGGGAAAGAACAATTAAGAGCGCTCTGCATCCAGGTTATGCAAAAACTGGGTGAAACGGAGGGAAATGCCAACATCATTGCGGATGTTCTGCTTGCTGCAGACCTGCGTGGAATTGACAGCCACGGTGTCGCCCGGCTTGGTATGTACGAAGGGTTTATCCAAAGCGGTGTAATCCACACCAACGTTGAACCGAAACTGCTGACGGAGACTCCAACCACTGCCTTAATCGATGCAGGCGGGGGTATGGGCCAACCGGTTTCGTACCGCGCGATGAACATGGCTATCGAAAAAGCCAAAGCTTATGGCATGGGTTTCGTAACGGTGCGTAACTCGAACCATTACGGCATTGCCGGTTATTACGCCATGATGGCGCTGGCGCATAATTGCATCGGCCTGTCCATGACCAATTCGCGCGTGTTTGTCGTGCCAACCTTTGGGCGTGATGCGATGTTGGGAACCAATCCGATCGCGGTGGCTGCGCCCGCTGGCAAGGAAAGACCTTTCGTTCTTGACATGGCCACCAGCACCGTGCCATTTGGCAAGATTGAAGTTTACAACCGGCTGGAAAAACCACTCCCTGAGGGGTGGGCATCGGACGAAAACGGGGTGCCAACAACAGATGCGGCCAAGGTCATTCAGAACGCCAATTCTCCGGTAACCCGCGGCGGCCTGGAGCCTTTGGGTGGGAACGGTGAGTTGCTCAGCGGCCACAAAGGCTACGGTCTGGGGTTGCTGGTTGAGGTTCTGTGTGGTGTGTTGCCAGGGGCATTGTATGCCAATCAGGTTTACCCGCATACCGAAGATGGCAAACCCTTGCCGGCCGGGCTCGGACACGTTTTCGGCGCCCTGCGCGTGGATGCATTCCGACCGGTGGAAGAATTTGCTGCTTCGATGGATGACCTGCAGCAAAGAATGAAGAATTCCGCGAAAGCTGCCGGGCAGGAGCGGATCTATATTCACGGGGAGAAGGAATATGAGCAGATCGAACGCAGGTCAATTGAGGGCATACCCTTGAATCCCAAAGTGCTGACTGATCTCGAAAAGATAGCAAAGCGTTACGATGTTGAATTCAGGCATTAAGATACTTGACACCCCAGTGGGAATTTGATAATATTCTATATAGTAGAACTTAATTCCATTATATGGAATTTACAAATTCCCCGCTTTACCAAGTTCCCCAATCACCTTATGGAAAACTCTGCGGTCAAAACCATCGATCGTCTCGTAGATCTCCTGGATTACTTCACCCAGGGGCACGATGCTGTGTCTCTGGCGGAGTTGAGCGAGCATCTCGAGTTGCCAAAAAGCACGCTTCACCGCTTCCTGGTTAGCCTTGAATCCCACGGCATTTTGCGTAGGGGTGCGAACGACAAAAAATGGCGCCCGGGTTATCACTTGATTGTGTGGGGCAGCGTCGCGGCTGAAAATTCCGTAATTCGGGAGATTGCAAAACCTTTCATGGCTGAATTGGTGACGGCTTCAGGTGAAATGGCCATTCTAACCGTTTATCATGCCCATGAAGTCGTCTGTATCGAAATGACCGAGACCAACCACCCTGTGCGTTTGAAAATGAAGGTTGGCGAACAACGCGCAGCGCACGCTGGAGCTTCTTCTAAAGCCTTGATTGCCTTCCTGCCAGAAGAGGAAATCATGGCGATTGTCAAAGATAAGGGCTTGCCGAAATTATGCACCAACACCATTACGGATGTTAATGCGCTGAAAGCCGAGCTGGCTCGAATCCGGAAGCAGGGTTATTCACACAGCCTGGAAGAAACCGATCCCGGCGCATGGGGTGTTGCCACGCCTGTCCGGGATTGGACAGGTCGGGTTGTAGGCGCGTTAGGTCTGGCCGGCCCTACGCTGCGCTACAGCGAGGATAAAGTCAAAGAATATGCTGCTTTGTGCCGGGAATACGCTGGCCGCATCGCAACTGCTTTAAGTGCACCCGGCCAGAACGGCAATAATTAATAAAAATTCTGAAAGTTGACGCGGAGGATATCGAAAAAATGAAGGATAGGTTGATCCGTTTCACCCGTGGCGTTCCCCCCACCGAAAGTTTTGATCCCGATCAACTGGTGGAGTGCACGAAGTCGGTTCTGGCTCAATACTCCGATGTGGTCTTACAATATGGGCCCTCGCGCGGGTTTGCCCCGCTGCGCCAGCAACTTGCGCAGCAAAATAACGTTGAACTACAGCGTGTGATTCTGGGCCAGGGTTCGCTTAACCTGCAGGATATGAGCGCGCGCGTCATGCTTAAACCTGGCGATTTGGTCTATGCTGAAAATCCTTCATACGACCGCGCTTTAACAGTTTTCAAACGCGCTGGCGGGCTAATTAAAGGCTTTCCGCTCGAGCAAGACGGCTTGAACGTTGACGCAGTCGAAGCCAGTTTGAAAAGCGGAGACCGACCTGTTATTTTCTATATTATTCCCGATTTTCAAAACCCCAGCGGAACCGTGCTCTCGTTCGAAAAAAGGCAGAGAATAGCCAACCTGGCGCGCGAATACGAATTTTGGATCATCGAAGACTCACCTTATCGCAATTTGCGTTACCGCGGCCAGGATGTACCCTCGATTTTTGATCTAGCTCCGGATCGCGTTTTTAAAATGTCTTCCTTCAGTAAACTGATCTGCCCGGGGCTGCGCGTGGGTTATGTAATCGCGCCTGAGGGTATGGCGGACCCGATCGCTCGCTGGGCTGAGGACTCCTACATTAATAGTAGTTATCTCAATCAAGCCATTGTTTACGATTACCAGCAGCGTGGCTGGCTCGAACCCCACATCCAATGCCTTAAGGATCTTTACCGGCAGCGTCTCGATGCCTTGCTCAAAGCGCTCGACCAGCACATGGCGTCCACTGCCACCTGGTGCAGAACCGAAGGCGGCTTCTTTGTGGGTGTCACCCTCAAAGCCAATGTGAAGGCGGATGATTTGCTCAAACGCGCCGAAGGAGCTAATCTGCAGCTTTCAGACGGACGGAACTTTTTCACTCATGCCGGCGGCGATCAATTTATCCGGCTGCCCTTCTGCGCGCTGACGCCCGATGAAATTGAAGAAGGCGTGGCCCGGCTGGCGCAGGTCGTCAATACCTTTTAATCGCATCAAAATAATCCTGCACATACATGGAGGTCTTATGGTAAACCTGGAAGGCAAAGATATTCTCGATGGGGCGCAGTTTTCCCGGGAAGAAATTGATTTCACCATGGCGGTGGCCGATGATTTTCGCAAGCAGCTCAAGGAAAAGCCGGCGATCGACTTGATGAAAGGATATGTCCTGGCTTCGCTCTTTTTCGAGCCCAGCACGCGCACCCGGTTGTCTTTCGAGACCGCCATGCACCGTCTGGGTGGTAACGTGGTCGGGTTCTCTTCAGCCGAGTCCACTTCCACCGCCAAGGGAGAAACCCTGGCCGATACGATCCGCACCGTGGACCAGTATGCGGATATCATCGCGATGCGCCACCCGCAGATCGGTTCCGCCAAAGAAGCCGCTGCCGTCGCCAAAGCGCCGGTACTGAACGGCGGCGACGGCGCCGGGCAGCACCCTACACAGGCCTTGCTTGACCTGTACACGATCAAGAGCGAGCGCGGGCGTGTGGATGGAACGACCATCGTACTGTGCGGAGATCTCAAGAATGGACGCACGGTCCATGCTGGCGTGGAAATTTACAAGCACTATAACTGTAAGTTGATTATGGTCGCCCCGGATCAGTTGAAAATGCCGGCGGAAATTCTCGCCAAGCTGCGGGATCACGGCGTCGCGTTCGAAGAGACCACCGACCTGGAAGCCGCCCTGGCCAAGGGTGATGTACTTTACATGACGCGCATCCAGAAAGAGCGCTTTGCCGATCCGGCTGAATACGAACGCCTGAAAGGCAGTTACATTCTCACCCGTGAGATGGTGGAACGCATCCAACCCAAACTGACAATCATGCACCCGCTGCCGCGCGTGAATGAAATTACCACCGATGTCGACAGCTTGTCCAATGCGGCCTATTTTCGCCAGGTAGGCAACGGCGTATTTGTCCGAATGGCATTAATCGCATCCGTAATGGGCAAAGTGTAAGGGTGTCCCGGTCATTCCGATTTTTTCTGCTCCCGAAAGGATCGGGAGGGTACAGGGAAACCCTGCATTATCTCCGGAGGAAATCATATGGAGAATAAGAACTTTCAAGTTGTTGGACAAATCACCCCGCGTAAGGATGGGGTGGCGCGTGTAACCGGCCAGGAAAAATACACGGTCGATATGACGCTCCCGCGCATGCTCTACGGGCGAACTGTTTGCTCACCTTACGCCCATGCGCGCATCAAATCGATCGACACCAGCGCCGCAGAGGCGATGGGAGCCGTCGTTCTGACCTTCAAGGATATTCCCCCCATTCGCTACAACGAACGCATCATCACCGTCGAGTGGGCCCTGCACAAAGATCATTACATCCTGGCCGATAAAGTCCGCCGCATGGGCGAACCGGTTGTTGCTGTAGCCGCTGAGACGGAAGCACTGGCAGAAAAAGCTGCCCGGGCGGTCAAGGTTGAATATGAACCCTTACCGGTGCTCATTGATCCAAGAGAGGCCATGAAGCCCGGGGCCGCGCCGCTGTACGACACGGTTATGTACGGCGACAAGGAAATTAAAATCGAAAATAACATCGCCTGCACGCGTGACGTAATCGAGGGCGATGTTGACAAAGCGTTTGCAGAATCCGATGTTTTCGTTGAGGGTACTTTTAAAACCCACAAAATTTATCACGCACAAATGGAGCCAAAATCCGTGTTGTGCCGCCCGGAACCCGACGGCGGTATCACGGTCTGGGCTACCACCCAATCCATCCATAACACACGCATTGTCCTGGGCCAGATCTTCGATATCCCCTTGAGCAAGATCAATGTCAAACGTATGGCGGTTGGCGGGACATTTGGATCGAGTATCCAAATGAACTCGGTCGTTCCGATTGGGGTAGCCTTAGCCCTCAAGGCCCGCCGGCCGGTCAGGCTGACCCTGACCCGCGAAGAAGACATGCACGATCACGGGCGCTTTGGGACGGATGCCCACATCAAGATCGGCGCCAAAAAAGATGGAACTCTGACCGGGGTCGAAATGGAAATGATCGCAGATCTCGGCGCGCATATCATTCAGGGATATTCATTCCTGGGAGTGTCCATCGGCTGGGTTGTTTCGCTCTACCGTCTCCCCAATGTGCGCTACAAAGGCGTTGGCGTTTATACCAACAAGGCTCCCGGCTGCGCCATGCAGGGCTATGGAAATCCCCAGGCCACCCTGGCGATCGAATCCCTGTTAGACGAACTGGCAGAGAAACTGGGCATAGACCCCCTTCAGTTGCGCTTGAAGAATTATGTCGGCCTTGGCATGACCTTCTGGGGCCAAGGGCCAATGGTGCGCTCGATCGTTTGGAGTGATGGGGTGCCCGAACTGTTGGGCAAAGGCCAGGAAATTATCGGCTGGGATAAGCGGGAAAGCCCCGACACAAAAAGCGGACGCTTCCGGCGTGGAATTGGGCTGGGACGCGGTTTCCATACCACCAGCGCCGGCGCTCCCCAACCCGGCGATGTAATCGACTTCTCCGGCGCGCTGGTCAAAGTTAACCAGGACGGCTCAGTGGACGTGGTTACCGCCATGGTCGATCACGGCGGCGGCACGTGGGAAGCCATCGCCAAACTGGTAGCCGAGACCCTGTGCGTTCCGTTGGATAAGGTCAATGTGGTGCCCTCGGATACTTTCTCGACCGTTTACGATGTTTGCACCCATGCCACCCGCGGCACATACGCCGGCGGCGGAGCCGCCGTCAAAGTGGCCGAACAGGTGAAGAAGGAGATCTTCGAAACAGCCGCGCATTATTTGAACGTCCAACCCGATGCGCTCAAGCTGCGCATGGATCATGAGCAAGGCCAGGCTGTGATCTATGTCCCTTCCATTCCGGATAGAAAAATGACGCTCAAGCAGTTGGCTTCGCGCACCTGGTCCGAGAGCTGGAAGACCATCGCGGCCGTAGATAGCTACCGCCCGACAAACTGCCCGCCGGCCTATGTGACCATCTTCCTGGAAATCGAAGTTGACACCTGGACGGGTGCCGTGCGCACGCTGCAGACTGCCCTGGGGGTGGACTGCGGCACCGTGGTCAACCCGGATGGAGCGGTTGGCCAATTGGAAGGCGGCTTATCCCGCGGTCTGGGCATGGCGCTCTATGAGGATAACGAATGGAACGACCAGGGACAACTTCTATCCAAAGGTTATTGGGTGGATGCCAAAACTCCGGGAATAATGGAAAGCCCGGCTTTGAAAGACCTCAACACGCATTTTGCCGATACCTACGAGCCTACCGGCCCCTTAGGAGCCAAGGGCATCGGTGAAGCTGCCCTCAACCCCGTCCCGGCGGCCTATGCAAACGCCATTTACAACGCCATCGGCATCCGTTTTTACGAACTGCCGATCACCCCGGAAAAAATTCTGGGAGCCTTAATGGAACAAGAAAACATGGTGAAGGAGGGGGTGCATTAATGGATAAACACGCTCCCAACGAAATGACGAATTCCCATCTACTGGTGCGCAATTTCGATTATCTGGAAGCTTCCACCATCGGAGAAGCGCTGTACTGGCTAGAACAATATGACGGCCGGGCGCGGCTGCTTGCCGGTGGCACCGACTTGATCGTTTTGATGAAGATGGAACGCCTTAACCCCGGTGCGATCATCAACATCACCAAGATTCCGGGCCTGAACGAGATTAAAGTGAATCCCAACGGCTCCGTGGAGATCGGTCCGTTGGTGACCATCCATACCCTGGCCATGCATCCGCATATCCGGGTTAACTTCCCGGGTTTGGCTGCCGCCTGCCTTTCCTTTGGCAGTACGCAGATCGAGACAATGGGCACGATTGGCGGCAACCTTTGCAATGGCTCTCCTGCCGCGGATACAGCTCCGGTTTTATTAACCCTGGGAGCAGAATTGACGCTTGCCAGCCGGCAGGGTAAACGCACGCTTTCGCTGGAAGCATTCTTCCTTAGTCCCGGAAAAACCGACTTAAAGCCAACCGAAATGCTGGTTGGGATCACGCTTCCCGCCCCCGAACCGGGCTCGACCAGTGTCTTTCTGAAAGCGTCGCGCGTCGTGGCTGATCTGGCAAAGGCCAGTCTGGCGATTGCTTTTACCCGCCAGGGCGAGCGCATTACTGGCTGCAAGGTTGCCATGGGATCGGTCGCGCCAACACCGATTCTGCTGCCCAACGTGGCGGAAACGCTCAACGGACAGATTTTCAGCCAGGATTTACTGGCAGATGCCGGCAAATTGGTAGCTGAAACAATTTCTCCAATTGATGATGTGCGGTCGAGCGCCTGGTACCGCCGGCGAATCGCGAATGTCCTGCTCCAGGATGCCATGAACCAGGCCTGGCCTCTCGCACTGAATCCAAAACCAGCCAGTGTTGCTGCACCTCAGGCGAATGGTCACCACCACCTGCCGCTCACTAAAGCATTGGGAACAGACCACCTGACTGAGGTAGAGCTGACTGTCAACGGTTGCAAGACTAAAGTCTGGGTAGCCGCCAACGAACTGCTCCTGAACGTGCTGCGCGAAAAGCTCGAGTTGACTGGCACCAAGTATGCTTGCGGCATCGGCGAATGCAGTGCATGCACCGTTCAAATTGATGGCAAACCCATGCTTTCCTGTCTGGTTTTGGCTATTTCAGCCGCCGGGAAGGAGATCACCACGGTCGAAGGGTTACAAGACCCTAAAACGGGTGAGCTGGATCCCCTGCAAGAGGCTTTTATCGAAAACACCGCCTTCCAATGCGGCTATTGCACGCCTGGGATCCTGATGACCGCCAAAGCCTTACTCAACGAGACACCAGACCCCGATGAAGGACAGGTCCGGCATTATCTGCGAGGTAATAACTGCCGTTGTACTGGTTACGCCAGCATTGTACGGGCTGTCCTTAGCTGCGCCGATCACCAGGAATAAAGGAGGCGTCATGCAATCTGAGATTGAACTCCACCACCCCAAAAATCTGGCTGAGGCTTTGACCCTGCTTGCGCATTACGGACCGGATGGGAAACTGCTGGCCGGCGGCACCAACATGGTGGTCGAACTGCGCGATGGGCACCATAATGGCAAATCGCTGGTCGATTTGAGCCACCTCAAGGAACTACGCGGAATCAGCAAGCAAGATGGGTACATCGTAATCGGCGGTGGCACAACCATCACCGAGCTGATCGACCACCCGCTCATTGGCGCTCATGCTGGGATCCTCAGGGAAGCTGCCCGTTTATTTGCCAACCCGTTGGTACGCAATCGCGCCACGGTCGCTGGCAACCTGGTCGATGCTTCACCGGCAGCAGACACGGCTCCCCCGCTGTTGGCACTGAATGCTGAGGTGCAGTTGATGAGCCAGGTCGCCACCCGCTGGATCAAGCTGGAGGATTTTATCACCGGGGTGCGAAGAACTTTACTTCAGCCGGGCGAATTGCTGTATGCCATTCGCTGGCCGGTCCCCTCTGCCAGGAGCGCTGGCGCTTACACCAAGGTTGGCCTGCGCAAAGCAGATGCCATCTCGGTTCTGAGCACGGCAGTGATGGTGGAGCTGGATGATGTCGGGGTATGCCAACAAACAAGCATTGCTCTAGGCGCTGTCTCCCCAAAACCCTTCCGCGCTCACGAGGCTGAAGCGCTGCTGAAAGGCAAAGTATTGGACTCCGCGCTGATCGCAGAAGCTGCCCGTCTGGCGGCCGAATCAACCCGCCCGATCGATGATATTCGCGGGACTGCTGCCTATCGCAAGCGCGTCGTCGCGGTAACCGTGCGACGCCTGTTGACCAAAGCTGTAGAGGTATTGAAATGAAACCCCAAATGATCACGCTCCATATTAATGGGCGCACCCATTACGTTGCGCTCAATCCAAACCTGACGCTGCTGGTTGCGCTGCGTGACCTGGGCTACACCGATGTCAAGTCCGGCTGTGAAAAAGGTGACTGCGGCGCCTGCGCCGTATTTTTGAACGGTGTTGCCGTCAACAGTTGCCTCGTCCTGGCAGCGCAGGCCGATGAGGGCGAAATCCTCACCGCAGCCGGTCTTGGCACAAGCGAACATCCCCACCCCTTGCAAACCGCTTTCTCCGATGCAGGCGCCATTCAATGCGGCTACTGCACGCCCGGAATGATCATATCGGCCAAGGCGCTTCTGGATCACAAACCACATCCAACCGACGCAGAAATTCGCGACGCGATTTCGGGCAATCTTTGCCGCTGCACCGGTTATGCTCAGATCATCCAGGCCGTTCAGTCCGCGGCTGAAAAGATGGATGCTGGAGGTGAGGGATGAAATATCAGGTGAAACCCCTTCCCCAGGTCAACTTGCCTGAACTACGCACGGTAGGCAAACCTCTGCGTAAGGTGGACGCCATGGGCAAAGCCGTCGGCGATACCGTCTATGCCGGCGACTACTCCATGCCGCGCATGTTGCACGGGAAAGTTTTTCGCAGCAAGCAGTCTTCCGCTCGCATTACCCGGCTGGATGTCAGCAAAGCCCGTGCCTTGCCTGGCGTCGCCTGCGTCATTACTGGTTTCGATGTGCCTAATGCCAGGTTGGTCAGTGACATGCCCGGGCAGACCGGTCAAAAACAGCGCGCTGGCTCGGATGTGCCGGTATTGGCCAGCGAGCAGGTTCGCTTTTACGGCGAACCAATCGCGTTGGTCGCTGCGGAAACCCTGGAAATTGCAGATAAAGCCCTGTCGTTGATCGAGATCGATTATGAACCCCTGCCTGGGGTTTACGACCCGCTTGAGGCCATGAAACCCGGCGCTCCAATAGTCACTCCCCCCGATAATATCGTCGCCCGCTGGAAGATTCGCAAAGGCGACGTGGAATCCGGCTTTGAACAGGCGGACCTGATCGTAGAAAACACGTTCCGTATTCCTTACCAGGAACATGCTTACCTGGAGCCGGAAGCCGGCGTTGCGTGGATCGATGAGCGCGGCGCAATCACGATCCGCGTTTCCACCCAGGTGATCGAGCACTTCCGCACGATCGCCCGCGCAGTGGGCGTCCGGCAGAACAAGATTCACATCCAGGGGACCATGGTGGGCGGCGGGTTTGGTGGCAAGGAAGACATCACGATCGAGATCTACCTGGCCTTGCTGGCCAAACACACTGCTCGCCCGGTAAAAATGGTCTATACCCGCGAAGAATCTTTCCTGGCGCATGCCAAACGCCACCCGTATGTCATCAAGCATCGCACGGGCGTCAAAAAAAATGGCCAGATTACCGCCTCAAAAATCGAAATGATTTCCGATTCAGGCGCGTATCCCTATCTCTCGCCTTACGTTCTGCTCTACACCACAGTAATGGCTCCCGGGCCTTACCGCATCAATAATGTACAGGTCGATGCAATCTCGGTTGCTACCAATAATCCTTATACCAGCGCCTTCCGCGGCTTTGGCGGTCCGCAGGCTTGCTTTGCCTACGAACAACAGATGGATGACATTGCCCGCCAGTTGGGCCTGGACCCGCTGGAAGTGCGTAAGGTGAACTTTTTGCGCACGGGCGATTGCACTGCCACCGGGCAGGTGATCGAAAGCGCTACCTGGCTGGAAGAGACCGCCACGCGTGCGATGGCGGCTTTGGGCGAGCAAACCCCGGATTACGGCTCAGTAAAAATCGGTCAGGGCTTTGCATCGTACTTCCAGAGTTATGGCCGCATAACCTGGATGCACGACACATCCCAGGCCTGGGTCGGCCTCGAACTGGATGGCACAGTCACCATCCGTGCGGGCGTGCCGGACTTGGGTGCCGGACAGGCCAACAGTTTATGTCAGATTGCCGCCGAGGTACTGGGAGTTCCACTCGAACGGGTTACCATCTACACCACGGATTCCGCGCTGACGCCCCTTTCAGGCACTTCAACCGCCACCCGCCAGTTGTATATGTCGGGTAACGCTGCCCTGATGGCTGCCACAGCTGTGCGCAATGTGCTGCTCAATCGCGCCTCCAAGTATTTCGAGGAAGATATTGAGGCGCTCGACATCGCGGATGGCAAAGCCTTTATCAAGAGCGACCCTTCCCAGACGCTCGATCTGGTAGACCTGGCAAAAATGTGCGCTTCTGAAGGCATGCACCTGTCCAATCTGGCGCTCTTTAAGGCGCCCTTCACGGACCCGATCAACCCCGAAACCGGCCAGGGCCAGGTTTGGCCCGATTTTACCTTTGGCTCCTTTGCGGTCGAAGCGGCTGTCGACACCGAGACCGGCGAGGTCACCATTCTAAAGGCTGCCGCCTGTCATGATATCGGCCGGGCGATCAACCGGGCGGCGGCGGAAGGCCAGATCATCGGTGGCGGGATGCAGGGTCTTGGCTATGGTCTGATGGAAAACTTGATCGTCAAAGAAGGCGTGATCAAGACTCCATCCCTGACCGAGTATCTGATCCCAACCTCGATGGATTACCCCGACATTCAGGCCATCATCCTGGAATCGGGCACCGGGCTTGGCCCATTTGGCGCCAAAGGCATCGGCGAGCCTTCTCTGACGCCAGCCGCGCCCGCTGCAGCCAGCGCCATCGCGAATGCGCTCGGCGTCTCCATCCCTGAAATCCCGATAACACCGGAAAAAGTTCTGGCCGCGCTCGAACGAGCCTGAGCGATTGAAATGAAACAAGGGTGACTATGGACATGGCTTTCGACATACTGCTTAAAGGTGGGATAGTTGTCGCCGGGACCGGCATCAGCAAGGCCGATGTTGGCGTAAAAAATGGAAGCATCGTCGCGCTTGGACCGGATCTTTCCGCCGAACACGCGCGTGAAGTACTGGATGTGACCGGCAAATATATCTTCCCCGGGATTATTGACGTGCACGTCCACCCGGTGTACCTTGATGACGTAGAGGCCAGCTCGCGCGTCGCAGCTTACGGCGGCACAACCACCCTGCTGCATTTCGCCTACGCCCGCACCGGGGAAAGCCTCTACGAACAGGTAGAGAAGATGCTGCTGGATGGTCAGCGCCGCTCTCTGCTTGATTTTGGTCTGCACGGCGGCATGTTCGAAGCTCCCCGGCAAGTGCCTGAGATTCCAAAGGTAATGGAACTGGGCGTCCGCACCTTCAAGTTCTTCCTGACCTATCTCAAGCAGGGCTGGTATACCGACGATTACCAGTTGATCAAAGCGATGGACATCCTGGCGGAGCGCAGCGGCATGGCGATCGTGCACTGCGAAAACGGCGGCGCCATCGATTACCTGGAAGATAAATATCTCAAGGGACCGAATGCTTCAGCCAGGTTCTTTAATGCCTCGCGCCCGGCTGCGCTGGAAGAAGAAGGCATTTTCCGCACCATTCGCCTGGCTGAGGTGGTGGGCTGTAAGGTCTATATTCCTCACGTAACCGCCGAGCGCGCTCTGCGTCCGATTCGCATGGCGCAGCAAGAGGGCTTGCCCGTTTATGCCGAAACCTGCCCGCAGTACCTGAACCTGACGCAGGATATCATCGAAACCCGCGGCGCACTGGCAAAAATTGGCCCGCCCATCCGCTCAGCTAGCGATAATGAGGCGTTGTGGGCTGCCCTGCGCGACGGCACACTTTCAGTCGTGGCTTCAGACCATGCCCCCAAGGCCAAAGATGTGAATGGCGATTTTCTGGTGCAGGGTTTTGGCTCACCGCAAATCGAAACATTGCTGCCTATGACCTACCTGGGCGGCGTCAACGCAGGTCATCTCAGCCTGGTGCGTCTGGTGCAGGTATTATGCGAGAACCCGGCGCGTATCTTCGGCCTGTTTCCGCGCAAGGGCAGTATTACGGTTGGCGCAGATGCCGATCTGGTCGTATTTGACCCGAACCGCGAATTTACCATCCGCGCTGAAAACCAGCACAGTAATGTAGGTTACACCCTTTTCGAGGGGCGCTCAGTATTAGGTTGGCCTGAGATGTCGTTCCAGCGCGGCAAGCGCGTTCTCTGGAACGGCGAAATTGTCGCTGAACCTGGCCAGGGTCAATTCCTGCCCACCCTCGAGAATTGCAGCGAGCCGGTTTAGCAACTCACCTGCGCCTGAAGTACAGGAACGAATCGCGGCCGGCATGTTTCAGTCGGATGGACATTTGTCATATTGACTTTATGTTATCCGTTTTCCTATAATGAATTATAAATTGTGCACAATTTACATGGATGGCTCATCAGCCATCTCGTATAGGTGCATGCTATAAAGAATACCTGTTAAGAAGATTTCCAGCGCAGGCTGGAAGAGCGCCAACTTCGGCTGCAATCGAATAGGTTCCCACAGCATATCGCAGTGAATCCCTGAAAGTCAGCATATGCTTATGAACACCACCCCCAAAAAACCCACGAATGTAAAACCCAAACATGCAGACCTTGCCAGCATCGCCTACGATTCCATTCGCGAGGCGATCATCACCGGGCGGATCAAGCCCGGGGAACGGATGGGGCAGGTCGAAATTGCGCGAGAATTAGGCGTAAGCGAGCGGACGGTTCGCGAAGCCTTCGCGCGCCTGGCTGCCAAGGGACTGGCAACCCATGAGCCTTTTAAAGGGGTCAAGGTCGCTGCATTATCGCTGGACGATTTGCATGAAGTGTATGTGATGCGCGCCCTGCTGGAAGGCCGGGCCATGGAGCTGGCAGCCAGCCGCATTAGCCCAGAGGACGTGCAAAAAATGCGCGAGTTGCTACCCCTGACTGTGGCCGGGAACCTGCCAGATTCCGTGAAACAAGCACAAGCCGCCAACCGCGATTTTCATTGGATCGCCATCCGGGCATCCGGCTCCCGAATATTAGCAACCATTCTGGAGCAATTATGGGAATTGATGTTTGCCTATGACCTGTTGTATCCAAACACAGATGAAGTAGATATCAGCAAGAATGATTTCACCCAACATGGCGAGCTCATAGCCGCCCTTGAAGCCGGGGACGGGCAAAAGGCAGCTCAAATCAATACAGAACACATCACCAAGACCATTCAGATCTTGATCGCGCATTTGAAAGAGAAAACTTGACCTCATACTGATCTTCTCAGTCGTTAAAACTTTGATGGGATGCTTGCAGGAAATACATGAATCCTTTCCATATTCACCAGAACCAGCCAGGGAGAGCCAATGATCGATATCCATAAAATCACACGGCAGGCCATTCTCGACATCAAGGAATATGTGCCCGGAAAGCCCATCGAAGAGGTTAAACGGGAGTTAGGCCTGGAAGACGTGATTAAACTATCCTCCAACGAGAACCCGCTCGGGCCTTCCCCCATGGCGCTCCAGGCAATGATCGATGAAATTAAAGAAAATGTTCATTATTACCCGGAACCCCAATCTCCCCTGCTGGTGGAAAAACTGGCCCGGATATTCCAGCTCAAGCCCAATCAGTTCTTTGTCAATAACGGCGTCGATGGCGTCCTCTCCATGATCGCTATGGCCTTTATCGAATCCGGCGACGAGGTTGTGACCAGCCAGTATTCTTTTTTCTCATACCAAAGCGTCACATCCCGCATGGCTGGCAAGATGATCTTGGTTCCTCAAACTCAGGATCGTCGTTTTAATATAGACGGCATCATCGCAGCGCTAACCCCAAAAACGAAAATCGTTTTCTTATGTAACCCGAATAATCCAACCGGGACCATCACCTACCGGGATGAGTTCGAACGGCTGCTCGCTGCCGTTCCGGAAAACTGCCTGCTGATTTCCGATGAAGCTTACTATGAATATGTCGATCACCCCGATTACCCGCAAACAATCCCGTATTTAAAAGATCACTCCAACCTCATCATCACCCGCACTTTTTCGAAGGTTATGGGGCTGGCCGGAGTACGCGTGGGCTATGCCATTGCCCACGAAAGCATCATTCGGATTCTGCAAAAGGTGGCCGATGCTTTCCCGGTTAATCGCGTCGCCCAGGCCGGGGCGCTGGCCGGGTTGGATGATCGGGAATTCATTGACCGCAGCGTTCGTACTGCAAAACAAGGCCGCGACCAGCTTTACCAGGGGCTTTCGAAAATGGGCCTGGCAGCCACCCCCAGCCACACGAATTTTATCCTGGTGGATCTGGGTATTCCCGCCGGCCCAGTCTATGAGGCCATGTTAGCCCAGGGCGTGATCGTTCGCCCGCTTGGTCCCCAGGGATTGCCCACCTGCCTGCGCATTACCGTTGGCACGCCTGACCAAAATGAACGCGCTTTAGCTGCATTGGAGCGTGCACTGCAAGTTCGAGTTGGAGGGTAATTTGAAAAAGCTGATCACCGGAAACGAAGCGATTGCTTATGGCGCGCTGCGGGCTGGCGTTAAAGCCGTCACGGGTTATCCCGGCACACCTTCGACGGGCTGTCTGTCCAGCCTGTTAGCCATGGATCTCGTTGACACCCACGTCGAGTGGAGTGTTAATGAGAAAGTCGCGCTGGAAGTCGCGACCGGGGTGGCCTGGAGCGGGCATCGCGCATTATGTACCATGAAAATGTCCGGCCTGAATGTGGCCTATGACACCCTCATCTCAGTCGCCTACTCAGGCTGTGATGGCGGTCTGGTCGTGTATGTTGCCGACGATCCTGGCGCCAGTGCTGGCATGTGCGAGCAAGACTCGCGTTCCTTCGCGGTGATGGCGGATATGCCCATGCTCGAACCGGCTACGGTTGCCGAGACCTACGAGCTGACCAAATTTGCATTTGAGCTTTCGGAAAGAATCAAAGGCCCGGTATTCCTGCGTCTGGTCACCGGCATTGCCGACTCATACGCCGAAGTAGAGATCGAGGAGCCGGTTCTGGTTTCGCAGGCTGCCCCCCTGCTGATCAAGGATATCCAGCGCTACACCAAGGCCGGGGCGGTCATTGCCACCAACCAGCACCGGGATTTAATTCAGCGCCTCGAGCAGGCCGGGCAAATTACAGACGAGGCCAAAATTAACAAGCTTAGCCTGTCCAGGAAACCCGGCGGACTGGGCATCCTGGCTTCCGGAATCGCTGCCGCGTACCTTGAGGAAGGGTTCGAGGCAGCCGCCCCTTTCGGGTTTAATCGAGAGGACGTCTCCACCCTCGAAATAAAAGTTGTCCATCCATTCCCTGCCGCCGAAGCGCGCAAAATGCTCGCGCACTGCCAGACGATCCTGATTCTGGAAGAACTCGAGCCGCTCATCGAGCGCGGCATGTACGTGGAAGCGCAAAGGATGGGTTACCGCGGAAAAATTACCGGAAAGCTCGACGGGGTCTTTAGCCGCATCGGTGAGTATGGGGTTCCGCAGGTCGTCCAGGGCATCGAGTCCGTGCTGCGCCTTGGGATTCCGGAGAATTTGCTAAGCGGAAACACCCAGGCTCTCAAGCTGGCTGCCGCGCGCCCCATCACGGTTTGCGCCGGCTGTCCGCACCGCGGCACCTATATCGCCATTGATAAAGCGATCAAGAAGCTGCGATTGAAGAAAAATGAAGTCATGGTTACGGGCGATATCGGCTGCACCATCCTCGGCATGAACCCGCCTTTTGACCTGATCTGGACCGAGATTTCGATGGGCGCCAGCGTGAGCCTTGCGCAGGGCTATGTCCATGCCGGCGTGAAAACGCCCGTGATCGCCACCATCGGTGATTCGACCTTTTTCCACGCCGGGATTGCCGGTCTGGTCAATGCCATCCAGCATCAGATTGACCTGACCCTGGTAATTATGGACAACCGTTGGACGGCCATGACCGGCATGCAGGTCAATCCCGGCACGCCCTGCAATAACGGCGCGAGTACCTACCAGGAAATCGATATTGCCCGCATCATCCCGGCACTGGGCATCGAACATTTCTGGACGGTGGACCCCTTTGATGTGGAAGAAACAGCCGGGGTGATCCATCAGGCAATGACCCTGCCGGGCGTTAAAGTCGTGCTGGCCAGGCAGGAATGCGCCATCCAGGCCCAGCGGCAGGGAAAACAGGCCGGCAAAGTTCACGTGGTCGAAGAAAACTGCAACCTTTGCAAATTGTGTCTGATGGTCACCGGCTGTTCGGCGTTCAGCCTTGGCGCGAACGCCATCGAGATCGACCCGGAACTGTGCTACGGCTGCGGGGTTTGCATCGAAACCTGTCACCATGACGCCCTGGTAGCGGAGGAAGTATGAAATATGACATCTTTTTCGCCGGAGTAGGCGGTCAGGGCATTCTAACCATCGGCGAAGTGCTGGCCGAAGTCGCTCATTACAAGGATATCCCGGCCAACTTCTATCCAAGCAAGGGCATGGCGCAGCGCGGCGGTTTTGTCAAAGCGCAGTTGCGCCTGGGGCGGGAAAATGTTGGCCCGAACATCCCCCAACGGGGTGCGGATATGGTCATTGCCATGGAACAGTCCGAATCGCTCAAAGCCATCCCTTTCATCAAGCCCGGCGGCGATTTTGTCCTCTACAGCGACATCTGGGCGCCCACCGCCGTCGCTCTGGGGAAAGCCCCCTACCCCACCTTCGCCCAGATTACCGAACAAGTCAAACTCGCCGGGGCGCGTTTGGTGCATATCGATCCCGGTCAGCTTCCCGAATACGCCGGCGAACTGGTGCACGCCAACCTTTACGTCCTGGGCGTGATCATGGGTCAGACGGCGCTTGGAACCTTGATCCGGTCGGAAGACGTGGAACATATCATCCAGACCCGCTTTAAACGCAACACCGAGGCAAATAGCTTCGCCTATCGTTCCGGCCTGGGAATGCCGCTGGTGGTTTCCTGATGGATTTTACGAGTTTCTTTAATCCCCAATCCGCCGCCATCATTGGCTCGATGTCGCCGGGGAAATTGGGCGCGATCCTAACCGAGCAAATTCTGCAGGGAGGCTACCAGGGCAAGCTCTGCGCCGTTAATCCCAAATCAGAAGGCGCGTTGGGCATCCCCGGTTATTCTTCGGCTTCGGCCATCCCGGGCGTTCCTGACCTGGCCATCATCGTTTCCCCGGCCTCGACCGTGGCTAGCGTTCTCGATGAATGCGGCCGGTCGGGCATCCGCTCCGCGGTGATCATCACCTCGGGTTTCTCCGAAGTGGGTAACCATGACGGCGAAAAGGAAATCAAGGAAGTCGCCCGCCGGCATGGGATCCGCTTTATCGGCCCGAACTGCGCCGGCATCGCCAACGCCGGTTTCAACTTCTTCCCCACGCTCGAAGTGCGTACGCCAGCCGGCGGAATTGGTCTGATCACCCAAAGCGGCGCTCTCGGCGGCGTTGTCCTGGGCCGGGCGCAGCAGCGCGAGCTTGGCATCTCAAAATTTATCAGCTATGGCAACGGATCCGACTTGAACCAGGTTGATTTCCTGAACTACTTGGCCGGGGACGAGGCGACCAGAGTGGTTGCCCTTTACATTGAAAGCGTGACGAACGGGCGGGCATTCATGGACGCGCTGGCTGAATGCTCCCGGCGCAAACCTGTTCTGGTCATTAAAGCTGGCCGCACATCGGCGGGCACGCGCGCCACAGCTTCGCATACCGGCTCGATGGCCGGTTCTGACGCGGTGTACGCGGCCGCCATCCGCGCCAGCGGCGCGATTCGCGTCCGCACAGTCGAATCGCTGCTCGACACTTGCGAAGGTTTCACGCGGCTTCCGCATTTGAAGGGCAAAAAGATCGTCATCGTCACCAACTCCGGCGGCCCGGGCGTCCTGACGGCCGATCACGCGGAAGAGCTTGGCCTGAGTGTTACCGAGCCGGGAACTGACCTGCAATCCCAACTGCGCAGCTTCCTGCCGGGGCATTGTTCCTTGAAAAACCCCATCGACCTCACCGTGGAAGGGACGGAAGAAGGCTACCGCAAAACCCTGAACAGCGCGCTCCAGGTGTACGATGCTGCCGTGGCCATCAATGTTGGCACGTCCTACCTGGACAACCTGGCGCTGGCGCGCGGCGTGGCGGATGGCGCCCGCAGCAGCGGCAAACCCGTTCTGGCGAGTTTTGTCCCAGAACAACTGATGACTGAGAGCACGAATTATTTGAAGCAGGCCGGCATCGCCTGTTACCCCAGCGGTGAACAGGCGGTCAGCGTTCTGGCAGAAATCGCCCGCTACGAAGGGCACCGCAGCAAATCGGTCAGTAAAAGGAACGTGCCAGCGGCTGTGAACGCTCGCAAGCTGCCGGGCAATGGGAAGCTGCTCGAACCGGAGGCCATGGCCTGGCTGAAAGAAAATGGCATCCCCGTACCTGATTTTTGCGTTGCCGCCACCGCAGAGGAAGCGGTACAGGCCTGCGAAAAGCTTGGCTATCCCACCGTGATGAAGGTCGTATCGCCGGATATTCTGCATAAGTCGGATGTCGGCGGGGTCATCGTCGGCATCCGCGATGCGGACGCTGCCCGCCAGGCTTTTGCAGCGATCCAAGAGTCTGCCAAGAGTAAAGATTTCCGTGGCGCGGTACTTTACCCAATGGTCAAGGATGCGCAGGAAGTCCTGCTCGGCTTATCCACCGACCCGCAGTTTGGGCCGGTGGTTGCCTTCGGTTTGGGCGGAATCTATACTGAAATTTTCCGCGATATCGTCCTGCGCGTCGCCCCGGTCGAACCGGAAGAAGCCATGGCAATGATCCATGAGATTCGGGGCATCAAACTGCTGCAGGGCGCGCGCGGCAAGCCGCCTTACGATCTGGCAGCCCTGGCGCAAACCCTCGCTACATTTTCCCGGCTGCCATTCATCTACCCGCAAATCAGCGAGCTCGATCTCAACCCGGTCTTTCTCCGCACCGACGGCCTGGTCGTTGGCGATGTCAGGGTCATTGCCCAGCAGTAATAGCATATTGGATAGGGCTAGATTTTTATTATCCGGTTATCCATATAGAGGCCTGCTCGTTTTTAAAAGTTGCCATTGTCGGCATAGACCCTTATCTCTTTGAGTGGAAGAATGGGTAAGGATTAATACAATCCAACATAAAACGGGTTATTCGAAAAATCACAAAAACTGAATGACTTTAAGCACTATCCTCAGAGCAATAAACTGAGTATTGTTTGATTGTATATGTTACAATATTACAATATCGTAATATTACAACAAATATTCTGGTTTTATGCGAGAGGGTATGTCGACCGATTTATTTAATCGAGAAAACGGAATTCCTGTCTACCGCCAACTGGCGGAATTTTTCAAGACTCAGATTTCCTCAGGCGTGTACCGCCCCGGGGATGTACTGCCGAGCGAGTCAGACTGTATGCGCGAATACACGATCAGCCGGACAACCGTCCGCCTGGCCTTTGGGCTGTTAAGCAACGCCGGGCTGGTCCGCCGCGAACCCGGGATTGGCACTACAGTCATTTCACAGGTGCTCAGCAAATTGCCCATGCTTTCCAGCTTCACCGAGGAGGTAACCCGCCTGGGCCGTACGCCTGGCGTCGTGCTGGTAGCCAGGGCCGAAGAAGGGCTTCCGTTAAATGCAGCCAACGCTTTAGATCTCCCTGTTGGCCAAAAAGTTCTGAAGGTCATCCGGCTGAGAACCGCGGACGCCGAACCGATTGGGTTGGCCGTATCCTGGCTCAACACGGCCAGGCAGCCTGAATTAAGAAACATGGACCACGCGGTACTATCCCTTTATCGGGCTTTCGAAAGTGATTTGGGCTTAACCATCTGGAACGCCCATGAAAATATTCGGGCGGACCTAGCCGGTGATTACGAAGCGCGCAAACTCAAGATCAAGCCCGGTTCTCCGGTGTTGAGAATGACCCGAACCACCTATGTCCGCAATGAAGATGAGAGCCGGACTCCGATCGAATACGTCGAAGTGGTTTTTAACGCATCGGTTTACAGCGTGGATGTTGAGCTATACCGCCAGAGCAAATAAAAAAGATCTGCCAAACTTACGACCTGCAAAGGTTGACGAAAGGAAACTAACGATGAAGAAGATCGATAAATTCAAAGAGTTTGAAAGGATTTTTGGCACGCAGAAACCGATTATCGGTATGGTGCATTTAGCGCCGCTGCCCGGGTCGCCCCAGTATGACGGGATGTCGATGAATGAAATCACCGATCTGGCGTTAAGAGATGCGCGTCTGCTAAGTCAGGCGGGCGTGGAGGGGGCGATCGTAGAAAATTTTGGCGACGTTATGTTTTACAAGAAGGTCCCGCCTGAGACAATCGCAGCGATGACCTACGTGTCGGCCAATATTGCTCGTGAAGTACCCGGCTTGGTGCTTGGCATGTGTGTCCTCCAATCCGATGCCGTCGCCGGAATGGCGATTGCCAATACGGTTGGCGCGAAATTCATCCGAGTACCGTATTACACCGAAACGTATGTGGTCGATGCAGGTTTGATGGACAGTGTTGCGGCCGAAGTCCTGCGCTATCGAAAATTCTTGAACGCTGACGTAAAAATCTTTGCCGACGTGCACATCAAGCACGGCTATCCCTTATCGCAGCGGCCGATTGGGCAGGCGGCCAAAGATACGGAACATCGTGGTCTGGCGGACGCAATCCTGGTCACGGGAATTGCAACCGGCGCCGAAACCAAGCCAGAGGACGTCAAAGAGGTCAAAGAAGCCGTGGAATATACGCCTGTTATTGTGGCCAGCGGGGTGGATGAGCAGAACCTACCCGCTTATAAAGCTATTGCGGATGGGGCGATTTTAGGGACCAGGATCAAGGTAGACAACGATACTGAAGCGCCTATCGATCCTCAAAAATTGGGACGCTTTATGAAGGTTGCCCGTTCTGTATGGCCAAAATAAGGAATCGAAATCATGGGTATGTATCCTGACGACAAACGGTTCTCGGAATTCCAGGCTTTATTTGGCGTAAAAAAGCCAATCATTGGGATGCTGCACCTGCCCCCACTCCCTGGATCTCCCATCTATAACGGGAACGGCCTTAAAGAGGTTATCGAGCGTGCTCTGTACGACGCGAATGAGCTTCAGGAAGGTGGGGTGGATGCGCTGGAAGTGGAAAATTTCTCCGACCCCACTTATTACCCCCAGGAAGTCGGCCCGGAGCTGGTAGCTGCCATCGCCGTGGTCGCCGACCACGTCATGCGCAAAGTCTCCGTACCGGTCGGCATCTGCATTCTTTCCGACCCTAAAGCGTCTTTGAGCGTGGCGCATGCCGTGGGGGCGCAGTTCATCCGGGCTACCTTCTTCACGGAAGCATCGGTTGATGTATCGGGTCTGGTGCTCCCCAAACCGCACGAATTGTTACGGTTCCGCAAATTCTTGGACCCATCGATAAAGATATTCACGGACGTGCATATCAAGCATTCTGCTCCATTGGTCAACCGCCCCCTAGGCGATTCCGCATTGGATGCCAAATATTTTCTCTCGGACGCTGTCATCATCTCAGGAACGCATACCGGCAAAGTTACCAAACTTGAGGACATCAAGGAAGCCAAGGGCGCCGTAGAAGATTTCCCGGTCCTGGTCGGGAGTGGCTTTCGCAAAGATTTGGCCGAGAGTATTTTCAAATACGCCGATGGGGCAATTGTCGGTACGTCTCTCAAAAGAGAGGGTGTCAGTTCTAACCCCGTCGATCGCAAACGGGTTAGTGAATTAATGGATGTCGTGAAGAAAATCAGAAAACAACAATGAAAGCGTAACCAACAAAACATCCCGCGGATAGGAGGTGGAAGGAGAAAACTCGATTGCTTTTCAGCATGTTTGCTGATCCGTGTGTTCGAATCTGATTATTCACCATAATAGGGTAGAGAAATGAATAAGAAGAAGTTGATTTTCGGCCTTTCCGTTCTGATAATTCTGGCAATGTTAGTGGCTTGTGCTCCTCAAGCAACCCCAACGACCGCGGCTGATACTCCCGCGCCCGTTGAGCCGACCACTGTAGAACCCACCCAAATCGAAGTTCCCACTGAAGAACTTGCAAAGACGATCACTGTGGCTGTAGTAGCCGGCGGCGAAGTAGGCGACATGGGGTTCATCGATTCGGCCAATGAAGGCTTGAAGCGCATGGAAAGCGAGCTTGGCCTGAAGACCATCATGATCCAGACCCGCAACGACACGACTGTGTATCTGGATGATTTAATTTCGGCCGCCGAGCAAGCCGACCTGATTTTTGTCATTCCCGGTTATTTCTTTGACGAACAACTTAAACAGGTTGTGCCAGAGTTTGCGGACAAAACCTTTGTTTATGTGGATGGGGGCAGTTCGATTGAAGGAATGTCCTCAGTGGTATTCCTGCAAAATGAGGGGGCATTCCTGGCCGGCGCTTTGGCCGCTCTAATGACCACTCACACCGATGATCTGGCCAACCTGGACGCCGCCAAATATATTGGCTTCATGGGTGGAGCCGATATGCCGGTCATCCACGACTACGAGGTTGGGTTCAACCAGGGTGCCAGTTATGCGGTGGAGGATATCGAAGTCCTCAACCAGTACGCCGGTACACATTTCGACCCGGCCAAGGGAAAAGAGACTGCTCTGGCCATGTTCGGGGCTGGCGTGGATATTATTTTCCAGGCTGCCGGGCCTACCGGGTTAGGCGTATTCGAGGCCGCTAAAGACGCCCAGAGATATGTAATTGGGGTGGACAGCAACCAAAAATCGCTGGCGCCCGAGTATGTCCTGGCCAGTATGCGCAAAAATGTCGGCGATTCAATTTTCCAGTTCACCCAATCCTTCCTGGCCAGAGAAATAAAGGCCAACGAAGTTTACACGTACGGCCTGGCGAAGAATGGTGTAGGCATTGATTACGGCGGTATGGACCCTGATCTGGTCACACAAGATGTGAAAGACAAAATTGAAGAATATAAACAAATGATCATTAAGGGCGAAATCGTCGTTGAGCAGTACACCGGAGAATAATCCCTGGCTCTGTGGGCAGGGTGGTTCCCCTCACCCTGCCCACCCTTTCTCCAGGCCTTACCATCCCAAGGAGAACAATTTGTGGCCTACGCAATTGAAACACACCAGATCACGAAAATATTTGGGGATACTGTCGCAAACGATCAGATTAATTTGTCAGTCCTTGAGGGCCACATCCATGCTGTTTTAGGGGAAAACGGTGCCGGCAAAACAACTTTAATGAAAATCCTGTTCGGAGAAGAAATTCCGAGCTCAGGCAGCATCGAAATCTATGGTAAACCCACGGCTATTAACAACCCTGCCGATGCCTTGCGCCTTTCGATTGGCTTTATCCACCAGCATTTTACGCTCGTAAACGAATTTACCATCGCTCAAAACTTCTCGTTGGGGATTGAACCTCGAAAAAATTTGTTCTTTTCTGATTATCAAAAAGTCAATCAAAAAGTAAAAGAAATCCTCGATCTGCTCGAAATGCCGCTCGACCTTGCTGCACCGGTAGGGAAGTTTTCGGTTGAAGAACGCCAGATCATCGAAATCGGCAAAGCACTTTATCGTGGCGCCCAAATTCTGATTCTGGATGAACCGACCTCTGTCCTGACGCCTCAAAAAATCCAAAAACTGCTGGAAATCCTAAAAGTTTTAAAACTAGAAGGCAAGACCATCCTTATCATCACGCACAAATTAGAAGAAGCGCTGGCAATTGCGGATGAAATCAGCGTTTTACGCCGGGGGAAGCTGGTAGCAACCCTGCCGCGCGACCAGGTCAATCGCGAGCAATTGATCCGTCTCATGGTCGGTGACGAACCGCTGGTCAACGTTCAGAGAACCGAACACACGTATGGAGATCCCCTGGTTCAGATCAAAGACCTTTGCGTCATGACCGCCGGCAGCCACCTGGTAAAAAATGTCAGTTTCGATATCCAAAAGGGTGAAATTTTCGGGCTGACCGGTGTAGGCGGTAATGGGCAAGCTGAACTGGTCGAAGCCATGGTCGGCCTGCGGCCCGCCAGCCAAGGCGAGATCTATTTCTTTAGCAAAAATGTGACCAACTGGGATATTCGCAAAAGACGCCTGGCAGGATTAGCTTACGTCCCTGAAAACCGCATCACCCGAGGCGCAGCAATAACCTTATCGATCCTCGACAATCTGGTTATGGGGCATCATTATTTGCCGCAATTCCGCCGGGGTCTGCTGCTCAGACAAAACAAAATGGCCGATTTTGCAAAAGATATTGTCAAAGAGTATGAAATCGTGGCCAGTTCGCTCGAAATAAACGCCGGCAGTCTTTCGGGCGGGAATTTGCAGAAACTGATCATTGGGCGCGAATTTTCACTCGAAACACCCTTCATGATCGTCGCTTATCCCAGCCAGGGCATTGACATCCGCACAACCAAATACGTTCAATCCGAGATGCTTCGCCGTCGGGATGCCGGCTGTGCGATTTTATTGGTGTCCGGAGACTTGGATGAAATCTTCAACCTGAGTGATCGCATCGGCGTAATGTACTCTGGAGAGTTAGTAGCAATTATGCGGCCCCAAGAGACCGATCGGTTGGAATTAGGCCAGTACATGGTCGGTTCGCGGAGGAACCAACCATGAAATCGACGGGGTCTGTTCGGCGTCAAATCCTTCAACACACCTTCAGCTTTTTCAGCGCCATTCTGGCAGCGCTCATCCTAGGCATTTTGCTGCTTTGGCTGGACGGCAAAGCACCCGGCGATGTATTGAACAGCGCATTTACCAGCACTTTTGCTTCTAACTTTCGGTTTGCAAACATGGTTTCACGCCTGCTCACCATCGTCTTGGTTGCTCTGGCAGCCGCGGTCCCTTTCAAGGCTGGGATTTGGAATATCGGTGGCGATGGCCAGTTGGCAATCGGCGGGTTTTCAGCGGCGTTGATTGGTTTTTCACTAACCGGCTTACCACCCGCCGTCCACATCCCCTTGGCGATTCTGGTCGGAATGTTGGGCGGCGCCATCTGGGCGGCCATCCCGGCTTTCTTGCGGCTCCGCTTCCGGGCGAACGAGATCGTCACCACCATCATGATGAATTACCTGGCTTTACTGCTGACCGGATACCTAGTTAATTATCCATTCCGTGCCCCCGGGGCTGCCAACGCCGAAACATCCCTGGTGCAGGACTCGGCCGTTCTAACCAGAATGGTGCCCCTTTCCAACCTAAGCACAGGTTTATTCCTGACGATTATCGCCTTTCTGATCATTTATTTTCTGGACCGGAAAACGATATGGGGGTATGAATGGCGGGTGCTGGGTGCAAACGACGAATTTGGGCGCTGCGGCGGCATCAGTGATAAGAAAATGCGCTTCCTGGCCATGTGCCTGGGCGGAGCGCTGGCCGGTCTTGCCGGATCGATCCTTGTCCTGGGTGTTTATCATAAATTCATCCTGGGTATGGGAGGATCGGTTGGTTTTACCGGGGTCTTGATTGCATTGATCGCTGCCAACAGCCCGGCGTTGATTCTGGTCGTCGCGATGATTTTTGCCATCCTGCAGAGCAGTATGGTCGGCATGGAATCAAAGATGGGTGTAGCTACTGAATTCAGTGACATTATTCAAAGCATCATTATCTTAATGGTGATTACCCGCTCCAAATTGTGGTCCACAATCTCCAAAATTAGGCCTCACAGGAAACCATATGGAAACCCTGGTTGAATTTATTCGTGCCTCGATCCGGTTGATGACGCCGCTTTTGTTGGCTGCCCTGGGCGGGGCATTTATGCAAGTAGCCGGCGTACCTAATGTGGGGATGGAAGGCATGATGCTCCTGTCTGCATTGGCAGCCTATATCGTGAGTTTTACAACTGGAAGCTGGTTGTTGGGAATAGTCTTCGGTGTCCTTGCGGCAATGTTAATTGGATCAGCGTACGCTCTTCTTGTGCTAAGGTTTCGAGCCGATATATTTGCGGTTGGGATTACGCTTAACATTCTTGTAGCCGGTGTGGCCGCCTACATAATTCGCCAGTATTATCGTCAACAATCCATGCTTCTTTCACCGGATGCGAAATTATTGCCTGAACTTTCAATACCCTTTCTGGAAGGAAATCCACTGCTTAAATCGCTTTTGAACAATTACTCGCTTTTGATTCCCATTTCTCTGGTTCTGGTTGTGGTGACATACCTGATATTTTATAAAACACCCTTTGGATTCTGGCTGCGGGCTGCCGGCTCGAACCCACTGGCGTTGACCGCCTCGGGAAAAAGCATCAATGGGGTTCGTTTTTCTGCATTCATGATCAGTGCGGCGCTGTGTGGTCTGGCCGGCGCTCACCTTTCCTTAGGTTATCTGGGCATGTTCGCGCTTTCGCTAGTTTCGGGTCGCGGATTCGTAGCCCTGGCTATTGTTTTGTTCGGAAGCGGCCACCCGATAACTGTTTTAATTGCAAGCCTGATCTTTGGCATAGCAGACGCAGCCAGCCTGCGCATTCCTACCCAGGTAATTCCGCCACAATATCCTCTCATGCTTCCTTACATCATCACCATTCTGGCAATCACGATCATGAGCAGGTTCGCAAAATCCTCGACCAGCAGCGAATAAAAATTTTAGCAACCCGTTAATGATAAGGCAGAAATGATGGCTTCTGTAATGAGTGTGTTGGGTCCAATACCGGAAGACAGGCTGGGTTTCACCCTGCCCCACGAGCACCTTTTTACAGACTTAAGCTGCTATTGGAACGGCGAGCCCCAAGGCGACACTGGAAATGTCCTCTTTCGGCAGGAAATTACCCTGAAAAACCGGAACGAGGTGGTTTTAAACCCGTGGTCGTTCAAAGATAATACCGTTCTGGATGACCTGGACAGCGCGCTGCTCGAAACCAGGGCATTTATGCAATACAGCGGTAAGAGCATTGTCGATTGTTCCCCTTGCCGTGAAATGGGTAGAAATCCTCAAGGCCTATGGAAGGTATCCAAGGCGACTGGCGTCAATGTCATCATGGCTGCTGGTCGGTACACCTTGCCTTCGATGACGGAAAAAGACAAATCCTTAAGCGTGGAGGATTTGGAAAGACAGTTTGTAAATGAATTCCTTAACGGGGTCAATGATAGCGGGATAAAACCGGGTTTTCTCAAAGTGGGTTTTGTATCCAAAATCGATGAGACTGCTGAAATTCGGTCCCTTAGAGCTGCCGGCCGGGCTCAAAAGAAAATCGGCTGCGCCCTGGCCGTCCACCCGTATATCTGGGAACCAGTCAGTCACCTTATTCTGGACATGCTCGAAGAAGAGGGCTGCGACCTTCGTAGGGTAATCCTCTGCCACCAAGATTACCTGGGGAATCACACGCAGTATCTCGATTCGTTGGTTAAAAGGGGTGTGTACATTGAATTTGACACTTTCGGCTGCGGGATGATTAATGACCGCATGTGGCAGCAGAGTGACCAGGAAAAGATCGCTTTCGTCAAAAAACAGATCGAATTAAACAATGAGGAATGTATACTTATATCTGGAGATATGTGCTTGAAAATCATGTTGAGCAAATGGGATGGAATCGGCTACGTAAATATCCCAAAATTCGTGGTGCCAGCGATGAGAGCAGCTGGGCTAAATGAAAGTGCAATCCAGGCCATCACCATTTCCAATCCCCAAAAAGCTTTTTGCCATTAACCACCCTGTTTGAGGATATGTGGCTATGGATAAAAATTATCCAGGATTTGAAACAGTAGGGATTGGGGATGCTATGGTTGATCTCTTCACCCACGCGTCACGGTTGCCGCCAAAGGGGGGAAACATTTGGAGCACGGCGGTCACAATCATCCCGGGCGGAACCACCGCCAATGTAACTGCTAACATTGCGAAATTAGGGATTCCCTCTGCTTTTGTTGGCTGTTTAGGCGATGATCCCTATGGCCATTACATCCTGAGCGAATTTGATAAAGTAGGCGTCGATACGCAATGGACGGTTATTAAACCGGGTACGTTTACCGGCATCGTGCTAGCCATCATCGATGATGAAGGCGAACGCACTTTCATTGCCTGCGCAAAAGGTGCGTCTCATACTTTTTTATCGAAAGAGGAAATCCGCTTGATAGATTACAACCGGCCGCTGCTAATCCATTCGAGCGGGGTATGCCTGGTTGAAGAACCGTCCCGCAGCGTTCTGTTGGATGCGTTGGAAGAGGCCCACAGATCTGGAATAATTGTTTATTTCGACCCCAACTTAAGGCTGGAAGGAAATATTTTTCAGGATGAGCTGCGCTTAGCGCAGTGGAAAGCTATATCGTCTTCCCATGTCGTCATGATCGGAGCTGAAGAACTGGAGCTTCTCTGCGCAGGTCGTTCTTGCCGGGAAGGCGCCAGACTGATCATGACTGCTGGGCCAGAGATCGTCGTGGTCAAACGTGGGGAAAATGGCGCGATCCTCTTCAGCCGGGAGGGCGAGGATTCTGTCCCGGCTTTCAAGGTCCCAGTGAGCAGCACAGCAGGCGCTGGTGATGCCTTCGATGCTGGGTTTATAGCCGCGCGGGTACGCGGAGCAGACCTGCATGATGCGCTGGTTTACGCTAGCGCAATAGCGGCTATCAAGGTCACGCGGCAAGGCGCCAGGGCCGTTCCAAACCACTCAGAAGCTATGGCTTTCTTATCCGAAAGAGGATACCGGATTAGGTTAACGGATGAATGAATGACTGCCTGGTTAGCGGAAGTTTTCACTGTCGCTAACATGTTCTGTGAACCGCTTGCAATTCTCCCGGAGGTCATACCATCGGCATTCTAATAATATGGCTCTGCTTCGGCTTCCAACTGGCAGGTGTACTTCCGCCGGGCGGGGAGCTGTCCCGCTTCCAGGGCGCGCGCGGCAAACCGCCGTATGACCTGGCAGCCCTGGCGCAAACCCTCGCCGCATTTTCCCGGCTGCCATTTATCTATCCGCAAATCAGCGAGGTCGATCTCAACCCGGTCTTTCTGCGCAATGACGGGCTGGTTGTTGGAGATGTCCGGGTTATTGCCTGGCAGGGATAGGCGGACGAGGTGCCGGCTTCGACAATCTCAGCCACCGGGTTAATCCGTGAGCCTGTCGAAGGGCACGTGGCGAACTGGGCATAGGTTTCGACAATCTCAGCCAGCGGGTTAATCCGTGCCCTACTCTGCAAGCAAGCGGAACGAGGGGGGCCCGTCCGAGCATGAAAGTGTACTCAGCGTTGGGTAGCTCCCCTTGCGGTCGTTGACTTGCTTTAATTACCTCCTGAGATATGCTGTTCGATAGTCTTAAGATCGTCAGTGACCTGTGTACAAACGTACTGGAAGTGATTCCCAAACGTTTCGTACTCCATGAGTGCATCCTGCGCTAGTTGTTCAGCTTCACTGCCTCCAAAGTGACCTTTGGCTTTTGTGCGCAAAAGTTGGACGGTTCGCAAGCCAACCAGTTTTTGAACCTCGCCAGATGTGCCACCTTTGTTTAATAATTTTTCTAGTAAGGCGATCGTTTTATCATCCTTTCCATATGGAATCTGCAAAGTATCGAGCTTCGCGTGTAAAGATTTCGTCTCAAATCCTTCTACGACTAGTTTCGCTAAGTCCATGAATGCTTCAGCCCATTCGTCACGGCTTTCGGTCAGGGGTGTATTAACGCGATCAAGAAGCTTCTCGTCCCGAAGTGTCCACCATGTAACTTTATCATGATGCCAGCGGCGAATAATTGACAACACATTTTGTAATGAGTCCATAAAAGTAACCCACTCACCCTTGAAGTCATGGATGAAGGCTCGTTTGGAAATGCTCGTTTTCGGCGGCTCATTGAACGAAAGCCAGTGTAACTGCTCCTCATAAGGTAGGCGACGTAGATCGCATATATAGGCATGCACCTGTCCTGCTTCGTTTACGTCGATTCCTTTCAGGTACCACGCTGCCCGGCATGTAACCTCCCGTTCGCCCACTGTGTACTTGTCTCTGTCTGCCTTGTACTTCAAAAGAACTTCGGGCCTGAAGAAAGCAGGTGATAGCTCGAAAGGTAGTGAATTGCCCTCAGCTTCAAAATAATTAGTTGTGGAACTCGGGTCAGTAGATATCTTCGCAATACGTCCGTTGCGCCAGTCATTTGCAATAAACTCAGCATATTTTTTATTTTTCTTTCCAATCCATCCATCTTTTATATCAGTAAAGATAGCCTCTTGTGAACGGCGAGAGCGAATGATCTGGATCCCGCGTGTGTAAGCTGCATTATTCGGTACGACTAGCTGGCGATAGAAGAAATGATCTGAGTCATAGAATTTTTGCGGTGGTTCGTTTGGCCAACCGTTGAATCCTGATTTGCGGAATAAGGTGAAATCGAACATTCTAACCAACGAGGAATCAGATGCGGCCAAATATTCTTCAAGCGGTTCCCACTTAAACGACGCAAGGTTAATGTTACTTCCCTTGTCTTCGCGGGTGATAATAGAAACCACAGATTCAAGATCGCCGTGTTCATTGAAGCGGCAGTATGCTCGTTTTTCAGGGCGCCAGTGGATACCAGAGAGTTGCGCGTATTCCTGATGCACCTCAAAGTAATCACGCCCTGCCCCCGTCCAGCCCTCAAAGGTCCGTCCAAAGATCAGCTGTATGGCGTCTTCCATCGTCTTAGTGCCGGTTCCACTCATACCCCGTTCGATCCATACATCATCGCGTCCCCCACCCATTACGTAACTTGCAATCGAATCATAAGGGTTCGAACTCCAACCCATTAGATCATCCTGATCGATAGGTGAGAGTCTAGTATTCGGTACAACCACCGAGTGGACAAATGAATATTCGCTTGACGCATAAACTACAAGTTCATCGGCCATTGCGTTTTCCCGCAGGAATGCCAGATGTGCTTCCGCATATACCCAATTTGAAAATGCGTGGGGTTCCGCAGGTACTTCGTCTAACTTCGTGATAGTTTCTATCAGTTTCTTATGATCGTAATTATGCAACTGTTTTCTCCTGGTGTTCGGCTTAGGTGAATCGGGATGAGGTTATTGGCTCTCGTATATACTTACCAACCATTAATTGTTTAGCATTCCACTGTGCCTTAATTGTGTGGTCAGTGAATAAGGTACAACCTAGCATCGATCGTGCCATTTTGCTATGATTGGCTGGAGAACTCCTCTAATGTCCCCCAATTACAATATAAATTATACATTTTCTTTTGTAAATTCTCCAACCTATTCATATCACATCACCCCAAACGAGTCGTCGACCAGGTGCCAGAAGATAAGAATACCGAGTAGCGCTCCAACTCACTTTACGCGTCGTCGCTTCCCTGGGCAAGGCACGTGACGGGCGGTGGCTTCGGCTGGCTCAGCCAGCGGGTTAATTCGTGCCCTGTCCACAGGACACTCTGCGAGTGAGCCTGTCGAAGGGCACTCTGTGAGTGAGCCTGCGTGAACCGAGCTTGTCGAGGTGTCGCAGAGCACGCGGCGAGTGAGCGGAAATTACGCTCTTACCCCGTCGCGTGGGGCTTCCGCCGGCCTGAACT
>MGMG01000095.1 GCA_001796355.1 Chloroflexi bacterium GWB2_54_36
GCGCACTACGATTCCATTTTCCGCCAGGCCTGGTATAACCCCAGCCGCCCGCCGTCCCCATCCGATTCGAATTCCGAATCCACCGTGAATCCCGCTTGAGCGGCGAGGTCTGTCAGTTCCTCGCGGCTGAATAGGTGCACATAGCGCAGGCCCACCTGCTCAGGCTGGCCGGACAGCGCATAACGCCAGTCGAGCAGGGTATCGCCCGGTTCAAGTTCGGTTTCATCGATCCCAACGGTTTCCCATGCGACGCGACGCGCCATCAATTTAGCTGAATGTTGAAACTGCCACTCGGAGTGGATGAAAACCCCACCTTCGGGCAGCAGGTCGCACACCTGCCGTAGAATGCGCGCTCGCACGGCGCTGTCGGGAATATGATGCAGCACGGCAAAAGCCAGCACCACGTCCACCGGAAAGCCGGCTGCCAGGTCAGCCCAGTTTGGGTCGATCAGGTCGGCGCGGGCAAAGCGGATATCCACCCCGCCCGGTTTGGCGCGGTGCAGCGCGTTGCGGGCTTCGGCCAGCAGTTCATTACTGAAATCCAGCCCGAAATAAGAGCCGGTAATCCACAACTTGTCCAATTCCAACGCCAGCGTGCCTGAACCGCAGCCCAGGTCGAGCAGCCGTCCGCCAACCGGCAAGCCATTGACAACCCGGCGCACCCCAGGTTGAATTCTCCGGCGGGTGGCCGCAAAAGCCGGTCCGAATTTCTGGTAAAATTCCTGATTAAGGTGTAGCAGGCGTTGAAAGGTGAGTGAATCCATGATCAGCCGGGACTTATAATTTTAGGCTAAGCGCCGTTTTCGAATATTTTTGGGGGAATGTGCCTTGAGCAGAAAGACTATTCTGCCGCACGGCCCCTTTAACGATTTGAGCCTTTCCTGAGAGGGTATTGGCAGCCGTCTCAGGCCATGATTTGAGTTTACCACGCTCCTCCGTGGAGGGTTTATGTCTGCTGATTATTCCATCGAGACGGAAAGTCTCGGGCGGGTCTATCGTCTGCGCGAGAACAAGAAAAAGAAAGGTCAGCCGCACGAACTGGTCGCCTTATCGGGTATCAACCTGCAGGTGCAGCGCGGCGAGTTGTTTGGTCTGCTGGGACCTAACGGCGCTGGCAAGACCACGCTTATCAAAATTTTGACCACGCTCCTGGCGCCCAGCTCCGGTTGGGCGAAGGTCGCCGGGTACGACGTGCACCGCGAAACGGTCAAAGTTCGCCCGCTGATCAACATGGTTTCCGGCGGTGAGTCCTCCGGCTACGGCCTGCTGACCGTGCGCGAAAACTTATGGATGTTTTCGCAATTCTACGGCATGCAGTCAGCCGAGGCCTATAAATATATCGATGAACTGTTGGCAACCTTTGGGTTAACCGACCGCGCCAATACCAAATCGGCCGACCTGTCCACCGGGCTGCGCCAGAAGATGAACATCATTCGCGGGTTTATGACCGGCCCCGAGGTGTTGTTTTTGGATGAGCCAACTCTGGGGTTGGATGTTGGCGCTTCGCGCGATGTACGCGGTTTTGTCCGTCGCTGGATCAATGAAGACCCGCGTCGCACCCTGCTTTTGACCACCCACACCATGGTTGAGGCTGACGAGTTGTGCGACCGGGTCGCCATCATCAACCGCGGAAAGGTTTTGGCCTGCGACACCCCGGCTGCGCTCAAACACGAGCTCCAGCAGGAAGCCATTTTTAACCTGGATGTCAGCGCGCAGAACAGGCTGGAAGCGGCGCACTTCGAGACTTTGCCCGGTGTGCATAAAGTCCAACTCACCCCGTTTGACGGACACTCACAACTGCAATTCATCCTGGCCGAGGAAGCGGTGTTAAGCGCCGTAGTGAACACGCTGACCGAACGCGACGTAACCATTCTCAACCTGACCAAGCGCGAACCGACCCTCGAGGATGTGTTTGTCACCCTGGTCGGGCGTAGCATGGCAGAGGAAGAAAAGGCTGGCAGCAATGGAAACGGCCATTAGAAAAAACACCGGCTGGCGGCTCTTCATTCAGACCATCCTTGGGCGGGCCTATCCGCGCGTGGTGGGTATGTCGCGTGAAAAGTCCTGGCTGTTCTTTGATATTTTCCTGCCAATGCTCTCCGTGTCGGCGTATGTGTTCGTTTACCGCGCCATTGGCGCACCCGAGGAGTATATTGGCTTCGTGGTGGTCGGCGGCGCCATGACCGCTTTCTGGATGAATATCCTGTGGAGCATGTCCAGCCAGTTGTACTGGGAAAAAGAGACTGGTAACCTGGCGCTGTACATCATGTCGCCGACCAACCTGATGGCAGTCCTGTTGGGCAGCCTGGCTTTTAAGGTCCAGTATGCACTGGGCAGCTTCTGGCAGTTGCTGCTGGTCTTTTTCCTGGCGATGACCGCGCTTTACGGCATGGGTATGATGACTGCATCCCTGTTTTTGCTACTTAGCCGTGAGGCGTGGCACATTGCCAACCTGGCTCAGGAACCCATCTATCTGGTGGCCGGGTTTTACTTCCCGATCAAAAGCTTCAATTTTTGGGTGGCAGCCGCGGCATCCATCATCCCGTTGACGCTGGGTCTGGATGCCATGCGTCAATTGGTGTTTCCATCGGGACCGGCGCTCGGGTTTTTGAATGTCAGGGTCGAAATTTTCATCCTGAGCGGGCTGGCGGTTTTGTTCATCACAGCGGCCCGCATCCTGCTTCGTAAAATGGAACGGCTGGCGATTCGCGAAGGCCGTTTGACCGAGAGCCGGAGGTAACTCATGAATCTGCGCTCTTTTCGCACTGCAGCCTGGTTAGGCTGGAAAATCGAGTCGAACTGGACCGACCCCTTTCTTTTCGCGGTTTATTCGATCATAAAACCGTTGGCCGGGGCAGCAATTCTGGTAGTGATGTACTCCGTCATCACCAAAGGCGACTTCGCCGCCCCGCTCTTCCCGTACATCTACCTTGGCAATGCCTTTTATATGTATGTCGGCGCAGTCATGACCGGCGTCTCGTGGGCGATCATTGACGACCGCGAACACTACCGCACCCTGAAGTATATGTATGTCGCGCCTATCCGTATCCCACTTTACTTGATCGGCCGGGCGGTGGCGCGTTTCCTGACAGGCAGCTTTTCAGTGCTTATTACCATCGTGTTTGGCGCACTTTTCCTGCATGTACCCATCGAGGCCGCACAGGTGGACTGGCTGCTCTTCAGCGTCAGTCTGCTGATGGGCGTGGTGCTGCTGGCGCTGATGGGCTTGACCCTGGCGGGCGTTACACTGTTGTTGGCGCGCCATTCGGATTATTTAGGGGATGCCGTCGCCGGCGGGTTATACTTGTTTAGCGGAGCTGTTTTCCCGCTGGATGTCCTGCCTGCATGGCTGCGCCCAATCGGCTATGCCATGCCCATCACTTACTGGCTGGAACTGTTGCGCCGGTCACTGGTTGGGTCGGTGGCACAGGCTTTCCCGACCCTCGCCAACCTGAGCAACGGACAATTGCTGGCGATTCTAGGCGGCATGATCGCGCTGGCCGCGGTGGTGGCGGTTATCACCTTCCGCTGGTGTGACCATCAGGCGCGCGAGCGCGGCTATATCGACCGCACAACCAATTATTAATGGATTTATTTTTCGTAGCGGCGGGCATTACCCGCCGGTATTGAACGTACGGTTTATGGTACGATACCATCATGAATGATTGGAGCAAGAACAAAATCATCACCCCAGAAAACCAGGCGGCTGCCCGCACCGTGCTGGACGAAGTGCGCCACGGGCGGGACGTGATCAAGTCCATCCGGCGCCATCCGCTGCCTGACGGCGGCTACCTGGCCAAGTCGGTGCTGGTGGCGGCCTACCACGGCCTGGTTGCCAGCGGCGAATGGGTGGAGGACAATGATTTGCTCTCCCGCATCCGCATGAAGCCGGTGCGCACGCTTTCCGGCGTGACCACCGTTACGGTGCTGACCAAGCCCTACCCATGCCCAGGCAAATGCATTTTCTGCCCGACCGACGTGCGCATGCCAAAGTCATACTTGCCGGATGAACCCGGTGCGGCGCGCGCTTTTCAGAATAATTTCGACCCCTATGCCCAGGTGCGCTCGCGGCTTGAGTCGTACCAGGCCAACGGTCACCCGACCGATAAAATTGAGCTGCTTATTTTAGGCGGCACCTGGTCTTCGTACCGCCGCGACTATCAAGAGTGGTTCGTGCAACGCTGCTTCGATGCGCTTAACGAGGTGGATTCCGTCTCTCTGCCCGAGGCGCAAAGCCTGAACGAGACCGCTTTGCATCGCAACGTCGGGCTGGTGATCGAGACTCGCCCGGACGAAATTACGCCCAAAGAGCTGGCCTGGCTGCGCTACCTGGGAGTCACCAAGGTGCAGATGGGTGCGCAGTCATTGGACGACCGCATCCTGGAGCTTAACCAGCGCGGGCATACCGCTGCCGAAACGCTTCAGGCTACTGCTCTGCTACGCGCCGGCGGGTTTAAGGTGGTGCTGCACTGGATGCCCAATTTGTTGGGCGCCACGCCTGAATCCGACCGGGAGGATTTCTTTAAGCTGTGGCAGGGTTACTGCCCGGATGAGATCAAAATTTACCCCTGCCAGTTGCTGGAAAATGCTGGCCTGTATGCATATTGGCAGCGCGGCGAGTACCACCCCTATACTACTGAAGAACTGGTACAACTGATCGCGGATGTCAAGTTGTCGATCCCGGCCTACTGCCGCGTTAACCGTGTCATCCGCGACATCCCGTCCACCCATGTGGTAGAGGGCAACCGCCGCACCAGCCTGCGTCAGGATGCGCTGGCCGAACTGGCTGCCCGCGGGCAGTCCTGCGGCTGCATCCGCTGCCGCGAGGTGCGCGGGGAAAAGGTCGATATTGAGACGCTGCGGCTGGACGACCTGGTCTATCCGGCAGCCTATGCCGAGGAGCACTTCCTGCATTACCGGACGCCCGAGGGGCACATTGCCGGGTACCTGCGACTTTCGCTACCGCAAGACGGAGCTCCGGAAGTGGGGCTGCCTGACCTGACCGGAGCTGCCTTGATCCGCGAGGTGCACGTCTACGGACAGTCGCTGCCGGTTGGCGGCGGGCAAGACGGCGCTGCCCAGCATGTGGGTCTGGGTACCCGACTGCTGGTCGAAGCCGAGCGCATCGCACGTGAGCACGGATTTGAGCGCATAGCGGTCATTGCCGCCATCGGCACCCGCCGCTATTACCAGGCGCGTGGCTTTGAATCCGGCGAGCTGTATTTGGTAAAGGCAGTCACTTAACTCCGTGCATTGCACGTGCTTTTTAATCTGGATTTTTCAATTTTCCAATAACTTCCTTAATTCTTGGGAAAGCAAGGGTAAATCATGGGTTACAGTCCGCCATATTATCGGCAAACTTACGCCGAAATACTCATGCACCATGATATTTCGCATTCCACGCATTTCTAGCCAGCCCATGTCAGGATAACGATCCTGAATGGCTTTGGGAATATACCCTGCCGCTTCCCCAATAACTTCCAAATTGCGAATGACCGCATCCACGGTTTTGGCATCGTTTTTAAACTGGCCGTAGGTCATACCAGCGGTGTATGCTTGAATTTTCTCGATACAGGTTAGGATATCGGTGATACGTAGTTTCCAGTCGCGGCCGGTGGTTTTAGCGGGCATAGATGGCTTCCTTGAGAATTCGTTCGCGTAAAGCTGGATGGAGCGCATCCGGCGTGACTAAATCAACCCGGCGCCCAATCCATTCCTCGAGCAAAAGCTTTAGCCGCACAAATTCAAACAAACCAACCGCGCGGTCGAATTCAACCAGAATGTCAACATCGCTGGTTTTACTGGAATCTCCGCGCGCCACAGAGCCGAAAACGGCCAAATTTTTGACCCCGCGCTCAAGTAAATCAGCCTGGTGGGATTTGAAAATCTCAAAAACGTCTTCCCGCTTCATAGCACACTGTTCCTGCGCTTAGTATAGCTGAATTCTTGCTTTGATAACGCGCTGAACCGCGCTATTTTTATCCACTTTAATTTCGTGACACGTGAAACGTGGCACTTGACACGAATTGCCTTATGGGCGCAAAACTAAACCGGTGCAGCTTGCAAGGCCCGATCTCATCCAACCCGGCGCGGTGGGCAGCGGTGCCATAACCCTTATTCCGGGCAAAGCAATACCCTGGGTAAGTCTCCTCAAGTTCCAGCATGACCGCGTCCCGCGCAGTCTTTGCCAGCACACTGGCGGCTGCGATGCTCAACGAGCGCGCATCCCCTTTGATCAAAATTTGCTGCGGGATATTCAAACCCGGCAAGTACACTGCATCTACCAGCAGGCGTTGCACCTCACAGCCGCAAGCAGAAAGCGCCCGTTCCATCGCCAGCCGCGTTGCCGGCACTATGCCAACTTCATCCACCTCATGTGCCTCGGCAAATCCAACCCCCCAGGCTAATGCCGCGGCCTGAATCCGGTCAACCCAGGTTGCTCGTTGGCGGCTCGTCATTTGCTTGGAATCGCGTACCCCGTGAAGCTTTTCCAGCAGCCCGGCATCCGGTGGAAGCACAACCGCCGCTGCGGAAACGGGTCCAGCCCAGGCTCCGCGTCCGGCTTCGTCCAGCCCGGCAACTGCCGTAAAACCGCTCGACCACAACGGCGTTTCGAAACGCAGGTCGGGGTACTTTGGCACCTCAACTTTTGGCTGGCGCCGCATCATACACTCCGCGCCGGGCGTTGCGCCGGATGTGAATCAGGTCATTGACCATGTTCCAGGCATCCTGCCACATGCGCACTTTGGAATCGGCGTTGTAGTACCACGGCACGCCGACTTCCGTGATCGTATAACCGTGCAACCGGGCGATAAACAACACCTCAACATCGAACGTCCAGCCAAAGATGGTCTGGCGTTGAAATACATCCTCGGCGATATCATCGCGAAATAGTTTGAAACCGCACTGCGTATCCTGCAGACCAGGTAAGGCAATCCAGCGTACCAACGTGTTGAATACCCGCCCGGAAAGATGCCGGATTTCCGGCTCGCCGTAGCGCACCGATCCGGGCACTTCGCGCGATGCGATCACCACTTGCGGGTCGGGTATCTGTGGGGGCAGGAAGCGGTTGATCTCCTCGATCGGCATCGACAGGTCAGCGTCGCCGAAGAAGCGGTATTTTCCGCGCGCTGCCAGCATGCCAGACCGCACAGCCCGCCCCTTGCCGCGGTGTTCTTCGTGCAGCACCCGTACGGCCGGATTGCTACTGGCAAAATCTTGCGCAATTTGCAGGGTACGGTCGCTGCTGCCGCTGTCGACAACCAAAACTTCGCTCAAGTAGTTTTGTTGATCTAAAAAGACCTGGATTGTCTCCAGGGTGGCAGGCAGGCGTTTTTCTTCGTTTAGGGCGGGGATAATGATGGAGAGCAGCGGAGAGGTCAAGGGACGACCATATTGTAGCTAAAAGGTTGATCGACTCACGTTGATCGCAGGTCAGAACAGAGGCGCTTCCCTGATTTCGATCTTACCGTCGGGACTGTTGGCGGTGACAAGTTTTTCTTTTCCGCCGTTTCCGGTCAAATGCACCGGGGATATTAGGGAAAAAGTGCCGCCAAGATACGGCTGCCGTTCGCCAACCATGAATTTCTCGCCTTTTTTAACGCGTCTGACCAGATCATCACGGTTGATCAGCATATGGTCAGACCAGGTGGGACCGCGCCGTTCGTAATACCGGGCGATGTTAATTTCCCCGTCTGTGCCGCGGCGAACAGCCTCGATCACGCCGTCGAATTTTTTAAATTCATCTGATGCATTTTTTTTGCGCGAGAATAGTCCCATATTAAATCCGCCGTTCTCGTGAAATTGGCTGGGAGAAAAAAATGGAAGCCCCCATTTATTGCCCACTCCCGCCGGAACCGGGAGTCTTCCATAATAAATGGTCGGGGTGGGCGGACTTGAACCGCCGACCCCCGCGTCCCAAACGCGGTGCGCTGCCAACTGCGCTACACCCCGGCAGACCCGAGTATAATCTGAACAATGGAGAGACGTCAAGCCAAATTAGGTGGGCGCTGGATGCTGGGGGTGTGCGCCAGTTTTTTACTGTTAAGTGCAGCGGCCTGTAAACCGTGGGTCGCGCTGCCCGCTGCTGGTGAAAGCCTGCCGCAATCCAGCCCGACTGTTACCCTTGCCCCGCCGACCGTCACACCCAGCCCGCTGCCTACCAGCACCCCCACGGTCACACCCGAACCTGGCTGCACGGAGACTGCGGGAACACTACAGGAGCTGACGATTGACTCGAAATTCGTTGGCAAATCTGTGCCGTTCATTTTATACACTCCACCCTGTTACACGTCGGAAAATGATTTTCGCTACCCTGTGCTGTATATCCTTCACGGGCAAAGTTATACCCAGGATCAATGGGTGCGTCTCGGCATGCCGGCAACTGCTGATGTGTTGATCAGCGCCGGGGAATTGCCGCCGTTCCTGATCGTCATGCCTTACGAGGAGTACAACCTGGCCAACCCCTTCGAAAAAGGCTTTGAAAAGGCGCTTGTAGAGGAATTAATCCCCTGGGTGGATGCTAATTATTTCACGTGCACGCAGCGCGCCTGTCGGACGATCGCCGGGCTTTCCCGCGGCGGTTCCTGGGCGCTCTACCTGGGAGTTGCCCACTGGGAACTCTTCGGCTCGATTGGCGCCCATTCCACCGCGCCGTTCTTTGGCATGGATGGCTGGCTGTCGTATTATCTCGGGCAAATGGGAAAAGAGAATTTTCCGCGCCTGTTTGTGGATTTTGGCGAGAGCGATCCACTCCTCGCGTATATGACCGAATTTCAAAAGAAACTCGACGGCTATAAGTTGAACTATGACTTCCACCTCTACCCCGGCAATCACACCGAGGAGTACTGGTCGGCGCATGTGGAGGAATACCTGCGCTGGTATTGGACATCGTGGAGCCCGGCGGATTAACTGCGGGCGTCGCACACTGGCGCGGAACGAACAGGAAGCGCAGTTCCCGTTTGGGCGGTAAACTTCATGAACCAGCTTGGATGGAACCTGTTCCCTTGTATCTTGAAATTATCGGAAATCTTTCGTGATCGGCAGGCTATCAATCCCACCCATCCCGTCCCGGTCTTGGGGCGGGATTATTCTTATTCGGCACTGTCTGAAAAGCGGGCGGGCATAGAAACCCGCCCCTACCGGTAGGGGACGGGTTCCACCCCGTCCCGAATATATGGAGGCAAAAAAGACGAATGATTTCTTTTTGGACAGCCCCGAAAGGTTAGCCGTCTGGGAAGATAAAACCTGGCCGGGGAGCGGGGGTAGGGGGTGAAGGGTGTAAAAGCAACTTGGTTACCCTGGAAATGGATACCATCAGAGAAACATTAGATTTTTATCAAGACGGTGATTGCCGAAAGGTTTTCTTTGTACCCCGTGATGAGATTTGAAAGACGAGAGGGATGGAACCCGACGGGACGGAGCACGTCCTCTACAGATCAATCCAATAACGCCTTATGAGCTTATCGCCGTCCTCGGGAACAACTTTATTGATCAACCCCCCGCCATTTTTCTCGATCACCCGTGCTGAAGCGTAATTATCATCGTCACAGGTGACCAGCACCCCGGTCAACCCCAGGCCGCGTGCTTCTTCCATTGTCAGTGCCAGCAGCCGGGTGGCATATCCCTTGCCGCGCTGCGATGGGCGCACATCATACCCGATGTGCCCGCCCTCCTGTTCCAGCAACGGCGTCAACGTGTGTCTTAATCGACTCGAGCCAATCAAATATCTGCCGTCTCGCACCAGGAAATACACTGTTTGAGGTACTCGCCCTGGCATTAATCCCTCACCTTGTGCGTTAGCCTGCTGTATCTGCAGCAGCGCGGCGTATTCCTTCCCAGTCATTTCAGGGGTGATAAATGCGTAGCGCGGCTCGCCGGCAGCGCTAAATTCCGCCGCGTATTCGATCAAGGCATGCTGCATATCAGAGCGCAACACAGTTAAGGTCGGGATGTTGTTGTCAATAGTGAATGATTCAATCTCATATTCCAATTTGGTGACAAAAATTGCTTATCACCAGTCGTGGGGGTAATTGTATCAGGGGTTCTCCAGCAACATTGACTGTTTAGTCCTCTGATATAATGCCAGAATTCCCCTCTTCCGCTATCCGTATGACTTTTACCCTCGCTCAAACTGCAACTTACAGCCTTGCGGCGCTGCTCATCCTGCTCCTGCCAGGCGCAGCCCTCCTGGTGTGGTTGCCAGGGCGTCATGGCTTTCTGTCGCGACTGGCCGATAGTGTTGGTCTATCTGTTGCGCTGACCGCCATCACAGCCCTGATTGGCTTCCTGGTTGGATTGCGCTTCACCCGCCAATTGGTGACCGGGCTGTACGTATTTTGCGCTTTGGTTCTGCTGGCAGGTTTTATCTGGCGGGCGATCCGGTCAGGCACGCGGCTTTCCTTTAACTGGAAAGGAGCACTGGTTGGCGTTCTGGGTCTGGCAGCTCTGGCCGGCCTGGCCGGCTGGCGTTTGTACCAGGCGCGCGAACTGCTGCTGCCTGCCTGGGTGGATTCAGTCCATCACACGCTGATCGTGCGCGTGATCATGGAAAATGGCGGGCTGCCCGCCACCCTCGACCCTTATCTGCCGGCCGAATTTAGTTATCATTATGGCTTTCACGTGCTGGCGGCGCTGTTTGCCAGCCTCGTCCGGGTAGAACCGGCGGTTGCGCTGCTCTGGTTTGGCCAGATTCTGAATGCGCTGATCGCTCTATCGGTTTACCGGCTGGCAATGGAAGTCTGGAGTGATTGGCGCAGGGCAGTTTTGGCGGCGCTGCTGGTCGGGTTTGGCCTGCATATGCCGGCTTATTATCTGACCTGGGGTCGTTACACGCTCCTTACCGGATTGCTGCTCTTGCCGCTGGCAATGGCAGCATTATTGCGTGTCTCACGGACGCCCACCGACCGCGCGTCCGTGTCCGCCGCGCTGCTCTTGACCACCGGCGTCGCGCTTTCACACTACACGACCCTGCTGCTGTTGGGTTTCTTTACCATTATTTTGCTGGTGGACCGTTTGCTGCAATCCCGTCTGAAGGATGAGAATGAGTCTCCGTTGCAACGCTGGCAGGCTGTATGGCCAGTCGCGTTGACTGCGTTGGGCGGGGTGCTGATCGCCGCTCCCTGGCTGGCGCGCGTCTGGCAGCAGTCGAGCACCCAGGCTGCCCTCTCTTTGGTCTCGCCGCTGAATTCCAACCAGTCTGGGTATTGGGATTACATTCTTTATCTGCTCGGTCCTGCGCATAACGCTACCTGGTTAGCTGTTGCCGGGGTGGGGCTGGTCTGGGCGCTGCTGCGAAAACCTGCTCACCCTCTGGCGGTGTGGGGACTGCTTCTAGCGCTCTTGACCTTGCCCTGGGGGCTGCGCCTTGCGCCGTTTCGGCCCGACCACATGGCAATTGTGCTCTTCTTACCGGCCTCGCTTTTGGCAGCCGACCTGGTATTCAGCCTGGTCGAGCTGGCGGGCAGATTGCCCTGGATCTGGCTGAAGCGAGTGACCCAGGCTGCTGTCATTTTGACTGCGCTGGCAGGCATTGGCTGGGGCGGCTGGCAAACCCGCGACATTCTCAACCCCAGCACCGTTTTTATTACCCAGGCGGACCTGGATGCGCTGAACTGGGTGCGCGAAAACACGCCGCCGGAGGCGCGTTTTATGATCAACACAACCGGCTGGATGGAAAACATCTACCGCGGCGTGGATGGCGGCTATTGGCTGCTTTCCTACACTGGTCGGCAGGCCATTTTGCCGCCAGTGATGTATACTTATGCAGCAAGTCAATTTGTCGCTCAAACGGAAGAATGGGCGAACCAATCCAGCAAGCTGACAACCTGTGATGCCGTATTTTGGAAGTTGGTGGACGAGTTCGATGCCAGCTACCTCTATTTGCGGTTGGGGCAGGGCAGCTTGCAGCCTGACGCGTTGGTCAACTGCCCGCAGTTGGTCAACGTGTATCGCCGAGGCGGCGTTTCGATCTATGAAATTGCGCGCTAAAGTGGACTGGACAAATTCGCCCTGTTTTGTGAAATTTACCACCAAGGGCGGGTTTGTGATATACTTGCCCAAATAAGACAATCCCTGTACACATTGAAAGGATGGCGATGGCTCAGCAATACCTGCCTCTTTTAGTCATCTTTGCGGTCGGTACACTGATCGCGTTGATCGCACTCGCGCTGGGAATGATCTTTGGTCCGCGCAGACCAACAGCACGGAAATCAGCCCCCTACGAATCTGGAATGGTCCCTTACGGCCCTGGTCGCCGGCGAATCTCAGTGCGTTACTACCTGATCGCTGTGCTCTTTATCCTCTTCGACATCGAAGTGGTATTTGTGGTTTCCTGGGCGGTTGTGCTGCGTAAACTCGGCATGTACGGGTTGATAGGAATGCTCGTCTTTCTGGTGGTCTTGGAAATAGCCCATTTATACGCTTGGAAGAAAGGAGCATTGGAATGGGATTAGAAGAAAAGACCGGCAATATGGGCGTTGTTACTACAACGCTTGAAACAGTAGTTAACTGGTCGCGGACCAATTCGATGTGGCCTTTACTGTTTGGACTGGCCTGCTGCGCGATCGAAATGATGGGCGCTCAAGCCAGCAATTACGACTTAAGTCGATTTGGTATGGAACTTAATCGCGCCAGCCCGCGTCAGTCAGACTTGATGATCGTGGCTGGCCGCGTTTCGCGCAAAATGGCTCCGGTTCTGCGTCAGTTGTACGACCAGATGCCTGACCCCAAATGGGTGTTGGCAATGGGTGATTGCGCTTCGTGCGGCGGCGTATTCAATAATTACGCCATTGTTCAAGGCGTGGATGAGGTTGTGCCGGTGGACGTTTATGTTTCAGGCTGTCCGCCGCGTCCCGAGGGTCTGATTCACGGCATTTTGACCCTGCACGAAAAAGTAAAAAAGGAAAAAATTACCCACTGGGCATGATTTCATGCCCTGCCAAATCCTGGCGATAAAAGGCGCCAGGCATCGCTATGATTAAATGACAGGATGGGCTGAAGCCAATGAGTGAAACGCTTGAGCAGATTGTAAAAGACATGAAGGAACGGTTTGCGGTTGAAAGTTCGGTATACGCCGGCGACACAACCCTACTTCTTTCACCAGAATATCTACAGGCAGCCTTTCAAACCCTGCGCGATGAGTACCATTTCAATATGATCGTTGACGTCACGGCGGTGGATTATTGGCCGCAGCAGGAACCCCGCTTCCACGTGGTGTACCACATCTATTCGATGCTGAACAACGACATCCTCCGCGTGCGGGTTCCGCTTAATGGCAATGGACCGCACCTGCCCACCATCGAAAAAATTTACCCGGGCGCCAATTGGAAAGAACGCGAGGTCTGGGATTTATTCGGCATCACCTTCGACGGTCATTCTGACCTGCGCCGCATCGTCATGCCGTATGACTGGCAAGGGCATCCCCTGCGCAAAGATTACCCGCTTGGCTATGAAGAGGTTCAATTCACCTTCAATGCCGCGGAAATTGATAAGCGCAAACCCTACGCCAAAGATTAAAAGCCGAGGTCGCAACTATGACGAATATCCGTGAAGTAACAGTTGATGAGCTTCGCCACCTGGTTTCCGACCGGGCGATGACCGGCGAGACCATGCTGCTGAACATGGGCCCCCAGCATCCCAGCACCCACGGCGTGCTGCGCCTGCTGCTGGAGCTGGATGGCGAGATCGTCGTCAACTGTATACCTGATATCGGCTTTTTACACACCGGCGTTGAAAAAAACATGGAAGCCAAGACCTACCAGAAGGCCGAGGTGATGACTGACCGGCTCGATTATATGAACTCGGTCGGCAACAACCTGGTTTACTGCCTGGCAGTCGAAAAGCTGGTGGGTCTGGATGTGCCCGTCCGGGCGCAGGTTCTGCGGGTCATCCTGACGGAGTTGCAGCGCATTTCATCGCATTTACTCTGGCTGGGCACCAGTTGCCTCGATCTGGCAGCCATGTCTGTTTTCTTGTACGCCATGCGCGAACGCGAAATGATCCTTGGCGTGATGGAAATGATTTCCGGTCAACGCATGATGACGACCTACATCCGCCCCGGCGGCGTGTGGCGCGACGTGCCCTCCGAATTTGTTCCGGCCGTGCAGGAGATCGTGAATGTTATGCCTGGGCGCATCGCCGAATACGAATCGATGCTGACCAAAAATATGCTTTTCACCGAGCGCACTCAGGGTATCGGCGTCATTTCCGCTGAGGACTGCGCCCGTTATGGCCTTAGCGGTCCAGTCATCCGCGGTGCAGGTGTGGCCTTTGATTTGCGCAAAGCGCGCCCGTACAGCGGCTACGAGCAGTATGATTTCGAAGTCCCGACCTATGACACCGGCGATATCTTCGGCCGTTATATGGTCCGCATGGAAGAGATGCGGCAGTCGGTGCGCATCGTCCGCCAGGCGCTTTCCAGGTTGCCAGCCGGTCCTGTTCTTAGCGACAACCGCAAATTTGTTCCTCCGCCGCGTTCTGAAATCGGCGTGAGCATGGAAGCGCTCATCCATCACTTCAAGTTATGGACCGAGGGTTTCAATGCGCCCCGGGAATCTGTTTTCGCCACCACCGAAAGCCCGCGCGGTATTTTGGGCGTCTTTTTGGAAGGCGACGGCGGACCCAAACCGTACCGCGTCCACTATGTTACCCCTTCATTTGTCAACCTTCAATCCATGCCGCTGCTAACCCGCCAGCACTTCGTAGCTGATGTGGTCGGCATTATCGGCAGCATTGATATTGTCTTGGGAGATGCAGACCGTTGAACGAACTGCTTGCCAAATACCCCACAGAGATCAAAGCAATTCTGGCAAAATACCCGCCGGAATTCAAACGCTCGTCGGTCATGCCGCTGCTGCATCTGGCCCAGGGTGATCCGGGTTACATCACCCCCCAGGCGATGCAAGACATTGCCGAAATCTGCGGCATTTCGATCACCGAGGTCGGTTCGATTGTTGGGTTTTACACCCTCTATTACGATAAACCCCTTGGCCGCTATCACATCCAGGTTTGCACCGACATGCCCTGCGCACTGCGCGGCGCCGACAAGTTCCTTAAAGAGCTGTGCGAACGCCTGGGCGTAAAAGTCGGCGAACCGACTGCTGACGGGCTGTTCGTCATCGAAGAGGTGATGTGCCTGGCAGCCTGCCACCGCGCGCCGATGTTCCAGGTGCACGGCGATGGCGACCTGGTGTACCACGAGCATCAGACGGTGGATACCGCCCTGGCGGTACTGGATGCGCTGCGCCAGAAAGCGGCCGTGGCAGAGGAGGGGAAAGCATGAGCGAGTACGTTCTTTTACGCCACCGCGATATCCCTGACCTTGACCAGTTGAAGGTTTACCTCAAAAACGGCGGCTTTGATGCCTGGAAGAAAGTAGTCACCAGCATGGAGCCGATGGAATTAATCCAACTGGCGAAAGATTCCGGGTTGCGTGGCCGCGGCGGCGCCGGCTTCCCCACCGGCATGAAATGGTCATTCGTGCCCAATAACCTGTGGCCGCATTATGTGGTTGCCAACGCCGACGAATCGGAACCGGGCACCTTCAAAGACCGCGAAATCATGGAAAGCAATCCCTTCCAGTTTCTGGAAGGCTTGATGATTGCTTCTTATGCCGTGCAGGCGCAGAATTCTTACGCTTATTTACGCGGTGAATTCTGGCAGATCGGCCTTAAGCTCAATCAAAAAATCGCCGAATTGGAAGAAGCCGGCTTCCTGGGCGACAACCTGTTCGATACCAAGTATTCGCTGCGACTCCATGTTCACATGGGCGCCGGGGCTTATATCTGCGGCGAGGAAACCGCCCTGCTTGAATCCATCGAGGGCAAACTTGGGCAGCCGCGCTTGCGGCCGCCTTTTCCGGCAGTCGCCGGCTTGTATGCCAGCCCGACGGTGATCAACAATGTCGAGACGCTCACCAACCTGCCGCCCATCGTCCAAAACGGGGCAACCTGGTTCCGCGAACACGGCACCGAAAAATCCCCAGGCGTGAAGGTATTCAGCCTCTCTGGCTGCGTCAACAAACCCGGCAATTACGAATTGCCGCTGGGGACCCCCTTCCGTAAGCTGATCTATGAACTTGGTGGTGGCATTCCCGAAGGGCGCGCGATAAAAGCCATTATGGCGGCAGGCGCTTCCTCGGCCTTAATTTCCGCCACCGATGCTGCGCTGGATACCCCCATGGACTATGAATCGGTGGCTAACCTTGGCGCAAGCCTCGGCTCCGCTTCGGTTATTGTGCTTGACGAGTCGGTCAGCATGTCCTGGTTGGCGCAAAAGACCACCCACTTCTTTAAACACGAATCCTGTGGAAAATGCACCCCCTGCCGTGAAGGAACGTACTGGATGGCGCACATCCTCGACCGCATCGAAGATGGAGGCGCCAGCGAAAAGGATGTTGACCTGCTGTTTACGGTCGCGCGGCAAATGCAAAACAAATGCCTGTGCGCTCTGGGCGAGTTTTCCACCATGCCGGTCGTGTCCAGCCTTGAAAAATTCCGCAGCGACTTTTTAGCGAGAGTGGATGGGCAAACGCGCTAGCCCGTACGCGCTGCTCTCGATGAGGTGCTTATGCCAAAAATGGTAACGTTGACGATTGATAACCATCCGGTGACCGTTCCCCAGGGGACGGTGGTGGTGGACGCGGCGAAAAAAATCGGTGTGGATATTCCGGTTTTCTGCTACCACCCCAAGATGGAACCGGTCGGTATGTGCCGATTGTGCTTGGTGGAAATTGGCCGTCCGATGGTCGATCGCGCCACCGGTCAACCGCTGATGAATGAAGACGGCACGTCTAAAGTGCAATTTGGCCCCAAGCTGGAGACCGGCTGCACCACGCCGGTTTCTGAAGGCATGGTGGTACACACCCAGACGGATGGGGTGACTTCAGCGCGCAAGGATATTCTCGAGTTCCTGCTCACCTCGCACCCGCTGGACTGCCCGGTGTGCGACAAGGGCGGCGAGTGCCCGCTGCAAAACCTGACCATGCGTCACGGCCCGGGCAATTCACGCTTCCTGTTTGACGAAAAGCAGCATCTGGGCAAGAATATTCCGCTGGGCGAACTGATCTACCTGGACCGCGAACGCTGCATCCAGTGCGCGCGCTGCGTGCGTTTCCAGTCTGATGTGGTCGATGACCCGGTGATCGGTTTCTACAACCGCGGGCGTAAGCTGGAAATCATGTCCAACTCCACCCCCGGCTTTGACTCGATCTTTTCCGGTAACACCACCGATATTTGCCCCGTTGGGGCGCTGACCACCGCGGATTTCCGCTTTGGCGCCCGCCCCTGGGAACTCAAATCAGCCGCCTCGATCTGCACACACTGCCCGGTTGGTTGCAACCTGACCATCAACGTGCGCCGCGAGGCCAAAAGCGGCGGTGACGTGGCCATCAAGCGCATCATGCCGCGTCAGAACGAGAGCGTCAACGAAATTTGGATTTGCGACAAAGGCCGCATGGCTTATCACTATGCCGAAAGCAAGGAACGCCTGACCAGCCCATTGGTGCGGAAGGGTGCCGACCTGCTACCCGTTTCCTGGGACGAAGCGCTTGACCTGGCTGCCGAGAAAATTCGCTCCACCGGGCAACTGGTTACCCTGGCGGGCGGGCGGCTCTCGAATGAAGACCTGTTCAACCTGGCGCAGGTGACACAAACGGTTAACGGCCGGGCGCTGCTCTACACCCACATGGCTGGCGGCGACCTGGTTGCCCGTTACGGTTTGCCGGAGGGCAGCGACCTTGGCGCGCTTGGCAAAGGTGACGCAATCCTGGTCATCGCCAGCGATTTGCATCAGGAAGCGCCAGTCTGGTGGCTGCGGCTCAAGCAGGCAGCCAAACGCGGCGCTGAATTGATCGTGCTCAATCCGCGCGAGACGCGCCTGGATAAATTCGCCGGGCATGTTGTGCGCTATCCCTACGGACAGGAGGTTGAGACCCTCTCCGCCTTCCTGCCCGGTGCGCAGGTGCCTGAAGCGCTGCAGGCGGTTGTGTCCGCTTTCCAGGCGGCCGAAAATGCAGTTGTCTTTTATGGCAGCGAAGGTCTTGGCCTGGACGGTTCGCAGGCAGTGGCTCAAACAGCCGCTGCGCTGGTCTTCTCCCGCGGGAAAACCGGGCAACCCAATAACGGCCTGGTGGCGGTTTGGCCTAACGGCAATACTCAGGGTGCTTGGGACATGGGTTTCAAACCGTCTGCCGATCTGGCCAGTGCGGTGCGTACCGCTGATGTTTTGTGGGCAGCTGCGGTTGACCCCGCCGGTGACGACCCGGCTTTGGCTGAAGCCGTGGACGGCGCCAGATTTGTCATCGTCCAGGAATTATTCCTGAGCGAAACCGCTCGCCGCGCTGATATTGTATTCCCGGCCCAATCCTTTGCCGAACGCGAAGGAACAGTCACCTCTGGTGAATTGCGCGTGCAGCGTTATTACCCGGCCATCCGGCCAGACGCCAACATCCGGCCTGATTTTGCCATTTCCGCCCAGATTGGCTTGCGGCTTGGCCTGAAACTCGAAGCCCGCGTGTCGTCGCTGGCGCTGCTGCAGGCAGTCGAGAAAGTCCCGACTTACGCTGGCCTGAGTTATCAGCGCCTGGCTGATGTGACCGAACAGTGGCCGATCTTTGGCCGCAAAGATATGTACTACGGCGGCACAGGCTACGCTAACTCGCAAGGTTTGGGCGTCAAACTGGCATTGGCAGCGGATGGGATCAACCCGCATGCTGCCAAAGAAAGCGCCGGGATGCCGCCGGCAGCGGTCAATGGCCTTGTTTTGGTGCCGATGACCCGCCTGTTCGACCGCGGCGCGACAGTTATGCCCTCCACACTGCTGCACCAGCGCCTGGCAGACAAAGTGTTGCAGCTTAACCCCCGCACTGCTGAAAAGCTGGGTCTCGACAATGATAGCGATGTGCTGGTTGCAGCGAACAACTGGACGGTGGACGCGCGCATCCAACTGGATGAAAATGTACCCGTAGGCGTGGCTCTCGTGCCGCGCAGCACTGGTTTCCCGGTTACAGCGCCGCTGGCGGCGACCGTTACTTCACGGGTCGCGGTGCCCGAGGTTTATGGAGGCTTGCGCTCATGATAACTGCAGCAATGGTTTGGGAGTGGGTGATCAAATCGGTGATCATTTGCCTGGCAATGACCATTGGCTTCGCCTACGTAACCCTCTACGAGCGCAAAGTGCTCGCCCGCATTCAAGTCCGCGTCGGCCCCAACCGTGCCGGCCCCTGGGGTTCCTTGCAGCCTCTGGCGGATGCGGTCAAATTGATCTTCAAGGAAGAATTGACTCCGGCGACTGCGGATAAGAAGATCTTTTTCATTGCACCGATCATCACCGTGCTGCCGATGCTGGTCATCACAGCGGTAATTCCCTGGGGCGAATCAGTCACCCTTGGCAGTAAGACCTTCAACCTATACCTGACGGACAGCAACATCGCTACCTTGTACCTCATGGCGGTGACCTCGATCTCGGTGTACGGCATCACACTGGCGGGCTGGTCTTCCAATAACAAGTATGCCCTGATGGGTGGTCTGCGCTCGACTGCGCAAATGATCAGCTATGAACTGGCGCTCGGCCTGTCGTTCGTTGGGCCGATCATGCTGGCGGGTTCGATGAGCATTTTGGATATTGTGCACGCCCAGAGCAAGATCTGGTTCGTCTTCTTTCAGCCGGCCGGCTTTTTGCTCTTCTTCGTGGCTTCCCTGGCGGAAGTTAATCGGGCGCCCTTTGACATGCCCGAAGCTGAGCAGGAATTGACGGCCGGGTACCATGCTGAATATTCCGGCATGAAGTTCGCGCTCTTCTTCATGGCGGAATACGGCAAAATGATCGCCGTCTCGATGATTGGCGCATCGCTCTTTTTGGGCGGCTTCCTTTCACCGGTGGGCTTCTTATCCAACATCCCGGTAATCGGTTTTCTGTTTGGCAATGGGCCACATTGGCTGCTGCTTAAGGTAGCAGCCTGGTTGTTTGTGATGATCTGGATACGCGCCACCTGGCCGCGCATCCGTTATGACCGCCTGATGGCGTTGGGCTGGAAAATCATGTTTCCCATTGGCCTGTTGAATGTTGTCATCACCGCGATTGTCATTGTACTGGTAGGAGGTTGATGCCATGCTGCGCGGTTTATTAGCCACTCTCAAAGAAATGGTTGTTGATCCGGTAACCACGGTTCAATACCCCGAGGTCAAACGCCCGGTCAGCCGGCGTTATAAAGGACGCCATACCCTCAAACGCTACGAAAACGGGCTGGAAAAATGTATTGGCTGCTCTCTGTGCGCCGCGGCCTGCCCTGCCGATGCCATCTTTGTTGAGGCGGCGATCAATACCGATGAAGAACGCTATTCGCCAGGGGAGCGTTACGCCAGCACCTATGAAATCAACTTCTTGCGCTGCATTTTCTGCGGTTTCTGCGAAGATGCCTGCCCGACAGAGGCCATCGTCCTGGGCGACCAGTATGAGATGTCGTTCACGGAGCGCTCGCAGTCGATTTATGACAAGGCGATGCTGTTAGAGCCGGTTCCCGCCGGCGTTCAGCCGACGCCGCAAAAGACTGAGCCGGGTAAATTCACCCGCTCGGTCCCTGAAATGCAGGATCCTAAAGATTAGGGAGGGGCGGGAATGTCACTTGGATTGATCTTTATGTACTCGGCGCTGGCCTTGGTGGTGGTCGTTTCAGGCATTGGCCTGATCACCAGCCGGAATGCCATTTACGCCGCCCTGTTCCTGGTGCTGAACTTCGTCACCGTTGCCTTGCTGTATATTGCCCTGGGTGCCCCGTTCATTGCTCTGGCCCAGGTAACGGTTTATGCCGGCTCGATCATGGTGCTGTTTTTATTCGTGATCATGCTGCTTGGCGCAGAACAACTGCCCATCGCTGAACCGCTGCGCGGTCAGCGGGTGCTGGGTATATTGCTGGCAGTTGCCTTTCTGGCGGAGATGGTGCTGTTTGTCCTGCTGCGAGGCGCTCCGACGGTCGCCGGTCAGGCGGTATCGCCTGATTTCTCCACGCCAACAACCATTGGGATGCTTTTGTTTGAGCGCTATTTGCTGCCCTTCGAGATGACCGCCGGCGTTTTACTGGCAGCCACCGTTGGCGCGATCTTCATGACCCGTCAGCCGCGTCCCGATCGAAAGGGCGCCCTCCCGGCCATGCCTGAAGAAAGCAAGGAGTGACCAGCATGCCAATGTCTTATTTCATCGGACTTTCGGTTGTGATGTTCGCCATGGGAATTCTCGGCGTGCTGCTGCGGCGTAATCCGTTGGTAGTGTTCATGTCGCTTGAGTTGATGTTTAATTCAGCCAACTTGCTTTTCGTGGCTTTTTCTGCCTATCACCAGGTGTTGGACGGCCAGTTGTTCGTGTTCTTTGTGATGACCACCGCCGCGGCTGAAGTTGCGGTTGGGCTGGCGTTGATTGTGGCAATCTTTAAAGCCAAGCGCACCATCGATCTCGACCAGATGAGCAGCCTGAAAGGATAGCCGGCTATGAGCTTGAATGAAATTGCGAGTTTGCATCCTTTCTTCCAACTGGCGCCGCTGGTGGTATTTCTGCCGGTTCTTGGCCTGCTGATCAACCTGCTGGTGGGCAGGCGCCTGGGCGAAAAAGGTATTGGAGTGGTCGCCAGCCTGGCAACGGCCGGCGCCTTTGTGGTCGCCGTGCTACTGGCAGTCGGACTGGCGCAGGTGAGCGAAGGCGGTACCCTGACCCTGGCGAACTGGATCACCCTGGGCGATCTGGGCGTAAGTTGGTCCTTCCGTATCGATACCCTTTCGGTGTTGATGATGCTGGTGGTATCCGGCGTTGGCACGCTCATTCACATTTATTCGATCGGTTATATGCACAGCGATGTGCGCCACAACGAAGATCCGGGCCGCTTCCGCCGTTTCTTCGTTTACCTCAACCTGTTCATCGCGTTCATGATGGTGCTGGTCAGCTCTGACAACTTCCTGATGCTCTTCGTCGGTTGGGAAGGGGTGGGGCTGTGCTCTTACCTGCTGATTGGTTTCTGGTTCGAAAAAGGCGCGGACGGCATTGGCAACGCGCGCGCGGCCAAAAAAGCTTTTGTGGTCAACCGCATCGGTGATTTTGGCCTGCTCATCGCTCTCTTTTTACTTTTCTACAATTTTGGTACGCTCAATTTTGCTGAAATCTTTGAAAAAGCCCCGGCGGTCGCCGCGGCTGCCCCGGGCGCGATTATGGCCATTACCCTGTTTATGCTGCTGGGTGTGACCGGTAAATCGGCGCAACTGCCGCTCTTTGTCTGGCTGCCCGACGCCATGGCTGGCCCGACACCGGTCTCAGCACTGATCCATGCCGCGACCATGGTCACGGCTGGCGTGTACCTGGTAGCTCGCTCGCAGGCGCTGTACTTCGAAGTACCGGCAGCCCAGAATGTGGTCATGTGGGTGGGGGCTTTGACTGCTTTGTTTGGAGCCACGATTGCTGTTGGCCAGAACGATATCAAAAAGGTGTTGGCGTACTCCACCATCAGCCAGCTTGGTTATATGGTCGCTGCGGTCGGCATGGGCGCCACCGTGGCTGGCATGTTCCACCTGACCACCCATGCCTTCTTTAAAGCGCTGCTCTTCCTGGGCGCCGGTTCGGTGATTTTGGGTGTGGAACACGGGCATGCCCATGCGCACGCGAAAGAGACGGCGCACGGGCACGACAGTTTCGATCCGCAGGATATGCGCCAGATGGGCGGGCTACGCAAGCGCATGCCGCTGACCTTTATCGTTTATTTGATCGGCGCGCTGGCGTTGGCCGGGATTGCACCTCTGGCGGGTTTCTTCTCGAAAGACGAAATTCTGGCAGCAGCCAATGAAAAGTCGATTGCGGTGTATGCGGTTCTGACGGCAGCCGCGTTTCTGACAGCCTTTTATATGGGGCGCCAACTGTTGATGGTATTTTTTGGCAAGCCGCGCAGCGGCGCCAGCGAAAAGGCAGCCGAAAGTCCGCTGCTGGTCACCCTGCCGCTGGTCATCCTGGCGCTGCTCTCCGTTTTCGGCGGCGCGCTCAACCTGCCCGGCTCGCATCTGCTTGAGACCTGGCTGGAGCACAGTCTGGCCGAAGCTGCTCCGGGAGAATTCGTGCTGACCGTTGCGCTCATTTCGTTGGGTTTTGCCCTGCTCGGACTGTATTTTGCCTGGCTGGTTTACGGCCGCAAGCCAATTTTCGAAAAAGACCAGACGGATCCATTGCAACGGCCATTGAACGGCCTCTTTACGGCGCTGGCGAATAAATGGTGGGTCGATGAGCTGTATCACGCGGTTATCGTGCGGCCTTACCAATCCATTTCACAGTTTTCGGCCGGTGCAGTTGATCAGGGTGTTATTGATGGGCTTGCGAACGGCATGGGGTCGCTGGTTCGCAGCGGCGCGAAAGCCTGGCGGCGCTTCCAGAGCGGATATATCCGTTCGTATGCGCTGACGATTGTGTTTGGGGTGGTGCTGGTCATCACCTATCTGGTTTTGCGGTGAGCAAGACCGTCATCCTGGCCTGGACTTCCTGGCGGGGACTGGAATTTTCGAAGCCTGAGGACTGGTTATGAACTTTGGGATCCACCCCCTTCTCCTGGTGACCTTCTTCCCCCTGGTGGGCGTACTGGTCATCCTTTTCCTCAAATCGCAGCAGAAGAAAGCCATCCGCTGGACCGCGCTGGCGACCGCGCTGGTGACCTTTGCGATATCGCTGTGGGTGCTGGCGCAATTCCAGCCGGGCACAGCGGGCATGCAGCTTGAGTTGCGTGTGCCCTGGCTGCGTCTGGATGGCCTTGCCATCGATTTCTATATGGGCGTGGACGGACTGAGCATCTTGATGGTGCTCCTGACCGCCTTGCTCACTCCGATTGCTATTCTGTCCACCTGGTCGGCTGTTGAAGACCGCGTCAAGGGCTTCATGATCTTCTTCCTGCTGTTGGAAGTTGGCATGACCGGCGTCTTCCTGGTGCTCGATTTGGTGCTCTTTTATGTCTTCTGGGAATTTACCCTGATTCCGATGTATTTCCTGATCGGCATTTGGGGCGGCGAGCGGCGTATTTACGCTGCGGTCAAATTCTTCCTGTTCACTATGGCCGGCTCGCTGCTGATGCTGCTGGCAATTCTGGTGATTGGCTTTCAGACCGGTACCTTCGCCTGGTCCGATCTACTGGAGAAGCGTGAGTTGTTCGCGGCTGCTCAGACCTGGCTCTTCCTGGCTTTTGGGCTGGCTTTTGCCATCAAAGTGCCGATGTTTCCGCTGCACACCTGGCTGCCGGATGCGCACGTAGAAGCGCCGACGGCTGGCTCGGTCATTCTGGCAGGCGTACTGCTGAAAATGGGCGCTTACGGCTTTCTGCGCTTCAACCTGCCGTTATTTCCCGAAGCCACTGTGAAATTTGCGCCGTATATGGCAATCCTGGCGATTATCGGCATCATCTATGGGGCAGCGGTGTCTTACGCTCAGAAAGATATGAAGAAACTGGTGGCGTATTCATCGGTCAGCCACCTGGGATTTGTAGTGCTCGGCACCTTTGCGCTGACCGCCCAGAGCGTATCCGGCAGCGTACTGCAAATGGTCAACCACGGCTTGAGCACCGGTGCGTTATTCTTGATCGTTGGCATGTTGTATGAACGGCGCCACACACGCGAGATGAGCGCCTTTGGCGGAGTCTGGAAGGTGGTGCCGGTCATGGGGGCGTTGATGTTGGTGGTCACCCTTTCGTCGATGGGCTTGCCCGGCTTGAATGGCTTTGTAGGCGAATTTACCATCCTGCTGGGTTCGTTTGGTTCCAAAGTGCTTGGCAGCCCGTGGTTTGCCGGTGTCGCAACTCTGGGTGTGATTCTGGCGGCAGTTTACCTGCTGGTGATGTTCGAAAAAGTGTTCCTCGGCCCGGTAAAAGTGGAAGCCAACCTGGCGCTCAAGGATCTCAACGTCCGAGAGATCGTCACGCTGGTTCCGCTGCTGATCCTGATCTTTTGGATCGGGCTTTATCCGCAGCCGTTCTTCAATCTGATCAACCCGAGCGTTGAAAACCTGGTTTCTATGGTTTCTTCGGCGCTGCTGGCAGCCCATTAGGAGGATGACCATGACTCAGGCGGATTTTTTCTCCATCCTCCCCATTATCACGATATTACTGTGGGCGCTGGCGCTGTTGGTAGCTGACCTGTGGATCCCTAAGGAACGCAAGAGCATGACTGCGTTGCTGGCGGCCGTTGGGCTGGCTGTGGGAGTCGGAATTTCGCTGTCTCAAGTTGGGCAAACCGCGCTGACCTTCAAGGGTATGCTCATGCTCGATAATTTTGCCGTATTCCTGAACATCATTTTTTTGGTGAGTGGAATTTTGGCGATAGCCCTGAGCTATGACTACCTCAAACGGATGGGGATCGAACGCGGCGAGTACTATGTGCTGATGATGTTCTCGATTGCCGGCATGATGCTGCTTACGCAGGCTTACAACCTGATCGTTGTGTTCCTGGCAATTGAATTCCTCTCGATCCCGCTGTATATTTTGGCCGGATTTGCCCGGCCGCGGCTTGAATCGGAAGAAGCTGCGCTTAAATACTTCCTGCTCGGCACCTTCTCTTCCGGCTTTTTGCTCTACGGCATTGCCCTGATCTTTGGCGCTACGAAAAGCACCGGGTTGGAAGGCATCATGGCGTCATTGAGCGCAAACGAGGCCAATCTGGTCTTATTCATCGCCGGGGCATCGTTGATGCTGGTGGGCTTTGGATTTAAGGTGGCTGTGGCGCCGTTCCACGAATGGGCGCCGGATGTGTACCAGGGGTCGCCTACGCCGGCTTCGGCATTCATGGCGGTCTCCGTCAAAGCTGCCGGTTTTGCCGTTTTATTACGCATCTTCCTGACCGCTTTCCCGACGCTGGCGCAGCAGTTAATGCCGGTGGTGTGGGGCGTCGCCGCGCTGACCATGGTGGTCGGTAATGTTCTGGCGATCAATCAGACCAACCTGAAGCGGTTGCTGGCCTATTCCAGCATCGCGCATGCCGGTTACTTGATGATGGCGTTTGTCTCAGCCAGCAACCCGGCTCAGACCGGCCAGGCTGTGTCCGCGATGCTCTACTACCTGGTGGCTTACGGCCTGACGACCTTCGGCGCGTGGGCGGTAGTGGTCTCGCTCGAACAAGCTGAAGGCAAGGGGCTGGAGCTGGAAGATTACGCCGGGGTCGGGCAAAAATATCCCTGGCTGGGCGCGGCCATGCTGGTGTTTATGCTCTCGCTCTCGGGCATCCCGCTGACGATTGGGTTCTGGGGCAAGTTCTTCCTGTTCCGCACCACCGTGGAGGCTGGTTTCACCAGCCTGGCACTGGTCGGCTTGTTCACTTCGCTGGTATCCGTTTTTTACTACCTGCGGGTGGTGGTTTATATGTTCATGCGCCCGGGCGAGCCGCGCGTGCGCCGCGACGGCTGGCTGAGCCTGGTGGCAGTCGGCGCTGCCGTTGCGGTAGTTCTGCTCAGCGTGCTGCCCTCCCGCCTGCTGGATATGGCTGCCCAGGCAGTGTTACGCCTGCAGTAATCCGCTGTATCTGATTATTGCGCATAAATAAACCAACATTTCGGGGTACAGATAAAAGTACCCCGAGTGTTTTATTTATGCCGTTCCGGCGCAAAACCACTCGACAAAATAATCCCGCCCCAAATCTTGGGGCGGTGTAGGGTGAGGTTGGCACATAAATTTTCAGGACAGGTCAAATTCACACAGGAAACAAAGAGCGGACTTTCATGTCAGCGCTTTTCTGAAAAATCCCCACATCCTGATGATTATTTACCGGATCCGTCAAGGATAGTCAGAACGACTTTCCCCGGTTCCTTGGATTGCATGCGATAGACCATGGCTGCGTTGGCATCTTCCAGCGGGAAGGTGCGATTCACGAACACCTGCACCTTGCCAGCATCGATCAACTCCGCCATTTTGGCCAGGATTTCGGCATTCGGCCAGGCTGCCAGTCCCATACTCTTGATACCGCGGCGTGTCGGCTCCTCCTGCGGCGTCTCCGCCAACAGCGAAGTAACGTACCGTCCACCTGGCTTGAGCACATTGTAAGAACGTTCCGTCATCTCGCCGCCGATGAGGTCGAGGACGGCATCCACGTTCTGGACTATGTCCTCGAACCGCTCCTGGCTCGTGATAAATTGGTCGACACCTAGTTTTTTCGCGTGTTCAGCCTTTTCCGGGATATCCACGCCATAAACGAAGACGCCTTCAGCCTTGGCCAGTTGCGTGGCGATGCCGCCAACCGCGCCGGCCACGCCAATGATCAACAGCCGCTCGCTGCGTTGGACTTGCAGCAGTTCATACAGGGATTTCCAGGCGGCCATCGTCGGCAGGGGCGCGGCGGCCGCGGTCACATGGTCCAGCGATTGCGGTTTTTTCGTCACCTCATAGGCTTTGACCGTCGTAAACTCCGCAAACGCGCCGTTTCCCAGCGGACTCAGGCCGTAAACCGCATCACCAGGCTTGAGATGGTTGATGTTCAAACCTACCGCCACCACCTCGCCCGAAAAATCGGTTCCCATGGTGAGCGGCACGCTGGCCATGCCCTGTAAATAGCCGGCTTGGAGCGCAGCGTCGAAGGGATTAATCGAAGCCGCGTGAATGCGAATCAGCACCTGATCGTCATCCGGCACCGGTTGTGGAATGTCTTCCAAATCCAAAGCATTCCCCCACTGATTAAGACGGACAGCTTTCATATTCGTATTCTCCTTCCAGGGTTACCAATAAAAGAGTGTAAGCGCTAAATCCAGCACAAAAGATGCACAATCTGCATATACTCCTTTCTGTAGAACCCATTAAAGAAAACCGGCTCGAATCGCTCAAGAAGGTCTGAGCCTTCCCCGCCTGATGTTGAACTCAATCCAACCCCCAACCTTAAATATTCCCATAGGAATCAAAACAATAATATCATAATTAATATCAAAATAGTAATAGATGTTGGATCCTTATAAGAGCATTTTCTGTTTAACCTACCGAATAAGCAGCGGAGAAATAGGTTTTTGCAAATTTACCGGATTTCCAACCCTTCTGGACGTTGGACCAATCCGGAGATTGGTGGGTGGATAAATTGGGCGTCATTTCGCGCCGCGACGGCTGGTCAGGTTTGGTGGCTGGGGCGTAACGCCAGTCTTTTTGCTCGCAGGACACAGCCGCAAGGGCAATGTTACGCCTGTAGTAAGGTATAATTAAGCCATCGCCCCCGTAGCTCAATGGACAGAGTGACAGACTTCGAATCTGGAGGTTCAGGGTTCGAATCCCTGCGGGGGCACTGAGCAGCTCCATTTACACGGCTAAACACCTCTGCTTTTAGGGGTGTTTTTCGTTTCCTACAATAGCCCTGGTGCATATGGTGCAATTTTTGTGTTCTATTGCGCCAAGACTAATGTTAAGAAATCTATCCCCCAATGTTAAAGAAACTTTTGCGGTTCGGTTTCTGCCAGGACTTTTGGCATCTCGACTGGCACTGATGTTACCAGTTCATCCAGTAGCTTGGCGACGTCGTTTTGCGACTCCTGGTAGAGATGGCTGTAGATGTCGAGCGTCACGCTAGGCTTTGAGTGACCCAGCCGGCGCGATGCCACCAGGATTGGTACTTGATGGTTCATCATCAGGGAGGCTGCTGTGTGTCGCAAATCATGGAAGCGGATGTGAGGTAAGCCAGCTGCTTCGAGCATTCGATTAAAGTCCTTGCGCATGTTGCTCTTGTTGAGAGGAGTTCCAGCGGCTGATGGGAAGATTAAGTTGTTCTTCTGCCAGCGGGAGCCTGCCAGGAAAATCTGTGATTGTTGCCGATCTTTATGCGCTTGTAAAACTCGCAGCGTGCTTTCCCCCAACTTGATGATGCGGGTACCAAAGCGTGTCTTAGGCTCCGAGAAATTCCACCCACCCCCACTGGTTGACACTGCCTGCCGGCGTACTTGAAGCTCCCCCGTATGCCAGTGCAAGTCGTCCCAGGTAAGGCCATAGATTTCCCCCTGGCGCATCCCAGTGACGATAGCAAGGTGGTACAGTGCGATGTATGGGCTACTTCGTGCAGACATTAGGAACTGATTGACCTGAGCCTCGTCGAGCACTTTCATTTCAGGCGGTGAGTATCTAGGTAGGGTTGCGCCATGCGTTGGATTTTTATAGAGGAGGTCATAGCGAACTGCGCGTTCAAGCGCCCGGTGCAGGACGGCGTGCGTATGGCGTACTAGACGTGGACCATTCCCTTTATTCAACAGATCTGTATAAAACCGTTCGACTCGAATCAAATTCAAGTCAGTGAGTTTTAGATTGCCGATCAGTGGATTAATTTTCTGGCGGATGATCCACGCGTAGTTGAGGGTCGTTTTTGGTCGGAGACTAATGCGCGCAGTGTCCAACCAATTCGCCATAAATTCGCTAACAGTGATGGTGGGGTCTTTGCTTTCCACCCTTTCGTCAGCAGTGTGAAGGGTTTTTCGGATCCACTGTTGGCATTCTATTTTGGTTTGGGCACCGTAACTTATTCGGCGACCATTGATAGAAACTTGAGCACGCCAGGTGCCATTTGTCCGAGGGCTGATCGAACCGTCGTTTCTGCCACGCCTTTTAGTCGTCATTTCCTTTCTCCTTTCTGGGAAAAAACGGAAAGACGGCTCGCGTAATTTTTGTCCATTGAGTTGTTAAGGTGCTATCATGCAAGACCATGATAGCACCTTCGTGCTCAAAATGGAATCCCTGGACAGGACAGACTATCTGGCACATACTCATCCATTAATGTGAGTTTGTTCGCTCTCGGTTCGCCCGGTATAGTGTCCAGATAATTGGATTTCCATCTTTGTCGAGGACATCGCCGCTGCTCCTAAAGATCAATCCTTCATCCAAATCACACTTACGCACGAATATTGCCTCGCCTTTACGGACGGTTGGGACCAAACCACGTTCCATGATCTTTTTGGCATATGAGGGATTAATTTCAAGACGCTTAGCTACCTCATCAGGGGATAAGAGTTGGCTTTCCGAATTTGAGGGCGATAAATCTATGTTCATGTCAAGCTCCTGTTTCTGCTTATGCTCATTAATTATCTGCCTTGTGGACCAATATTCTTGTAGACATTGGATCGCAACCTGCAGATTTGATCCATACCTCGATTGCTCTGAAAAAATTGCACCCAATTGGTGACGACAGCCAATATGAGGGCGTTTCTTATTTCGGGATCATAATTGTCTCTCCATTGAGTAAACATAGGTATGTAACAAATAGATCATCTGCCTTTTAATGATGGGTAAATTTCAGATCTACTTATGAATCCAACCTGACCAAGACCGCTGGATATATTCAGCCAGGTCGCACTCACGCACCCGTACCGATCCGCCAAAGCGCACGGTAGGGATTTCACCGCGTAGCATAAGCTGATAGGCAAGCGAGCGGCTGATACTTAATTGCTTTGCTACATCTGTAGCACGTAATAGGTTTTTGGGTCCACTGGGCGTGGAACACATTTCACGATCCATTCAAACCTCCACTTTGTTTGGTCAGGTTGATCTGCTGTCCACCTTTTGTGGCGATATTGACCTGGACATTGATCCCGAGCCGGCGCATTTTAACGAGCAACTCGATTGATTGGTGATATCGACGTTGCGAGTAGGACAATACTTGCTCCCATTTTGTTGAAACAGTCAAAGACGTTCCTCGTTTTCCTATCATTTCATGGTAAGTAATCTCATAAATGTGGTATCGCAAATAGCAAGATAAAATGTTATCGATTATTAATTGTTCAAGTGGTGTTGAGGTGTCGTATTCTAAAGATTTGGCTAATAGTTCAATGTCAAAGGCTAATATTTCCCTCATTGAATTTGAAAATGGTCCAGTTTCGATTAACCGGTTTCTGCTTTGTACGGACAACTTACCGATTGTTTGAATTAATTCAGGTACCTCTCTGAGTATTCTTCGGAATTCGTCAACATCTTGCGGTTTGGGTTTCTCTAGATCAATCCGCCCCATTAACGCTGAGATATTGTGGGAATGGTCTTGTTTTTCCATCGGCTTTTTCTCCATTCTCTGTGGTGTTTGTAGTAACCCAAATCTAACAATGACAGGGTAATGAATGACCTATTTGATTTCTCGGCTCGAACAAGTGTCAATTCCATCATTTGTAGATCAGAAAGGAACTTATTAATCTCCTGCGCTGAATTTGATTTTATATTCCATTCAAGTCTCTCCGAGGTATCTTCTTCTTCAGCTATTGCGCCGCGGGCTCCTGTTCCCATGTATTCAGAAAACACCCGATTCCCAATTCGATGTTTCCGATAATAATAAAATCCCTTTCCACGCATTTCCCATGCCATTGTGCTACACCCCCATGATTGCCCCATTTGGTTTTGTCTTCCTCAAATAGGCAAACTTTTTACGTGCCTGAGCTATTTGCCTATTCACGTTGATTTCCCGATCAAGGTTTATAGATACCTTCCGTTGGTAGCTTTTTCCTAATACTCCTAATCGTTCTGCTATGGCTTCAAATGTTTCGATACTCAAATGCTCCCCCAAGTACACTCCTTCTGCTTGTGAATAGGTTAATAAACCAATTTCCAACATCTTTTTCAAAGCCTCTGAAACACTGGATTGAGCTTGATGTGTGGCCTTCGCTATCCTCGAGGGAGATGATTCGGGTTTGTTCAATAAATATTGATAAACTACCCAAGCCACTTTCCCAAGCTTTAAGAATATGTCCTGTTCTATTGGTCTACTGGGCAATCCATGAACTATCTCAACTGTATCGGTATCTACCCCACCATTAATCAATAGAGGATTAATGGGGTAATTACCGATAATTATTTTTTCACTAAATTTGTACCTATTTGACCCACCCTGATCGACCTTTGTGAATGCTAATAACTCATGTTTGACCAGCCTTTTTATTGCGTTACGCACAGTAACCCTCTGTTGAATATTTGCTAAATCTAATATCTCCCTTTGAGAAGCGCGGAAATCTTCTTCACGATCAAGTTTTGCTCTTTGTATACATGCTAGGAAAACAACTCGATCTGTTTGCGCCGTTCTCCCATGAATCCTCCAATCATATTCTTTGACGAATTTCTCGGCTTTTAGTATTGTGGCATGACCGAACGTTATTGAAGGTTTTCGTTCAAAATATTGACGAGATAACTTTAGACCTGGCTTATTTAATGCTGTTCGTAACATTTCTGTAATATGGGCAGAAGGATATGGAGGTACACATCTTGCTGCGGTTTGATGGAGAAGGTTTTCTGCTTCTTTGTATCCAACAATATCCAGCTGGATTGCAGCTGCAACGTCGTAGACAGCCTTAGTAAGTTTTATGTTCCGTTCTCCTTCACGGTGCTGGCTAGTTAATATTCGACATGTATTTTCGGAAAGCGCTTTTGTCCAACATGGTAAGCTTTCAAAACATTTACTATGTGTTTGCCCTTTCTTTAACTGCACTCCCAACCAATCAACCTGACCTATACTAAGCAATGGCGGGGGTTCGTTTGCTGGCAGATACCAAAGTGGTTCAGTTCTATCCAACCAGGAATAGATTACTCCACAGGAATGAACACTTGGTGGAAGAACGCAAAAATGATTGTTTCCCCAAATTTCGACACCTGATATTGAACAGTGTTTTTTATTAGCTAACTCTCCTTCCTTTATTCGGAATAATAAATTTCCACCTCGGCTCGTGTAGTATCCCCAAAATTTTTGTCCTCTTTTTGTAAACTCACGGAGAGATTGTTCGAATGCGATTTGCGAATCACAATCCACACAAACCAAATTTCCCGAGGTCCTACCAAGCATTACTCCTAAATTAGCGAAATCAAACAAATCTTCAAATCTTATCCACGGTCTCGAACCACTGCAAGGGTGCCCCAGCTTATTTTGGCGGTCTGAGCATTTAATATTGCATAGGTGCAGCCGGTAATAGAACAAGGGCCTAAGAATATATGGTAATTTCATTGTGTTATTGATTTTGTTCGGATATAGTCTAGCCAATTCCTTAACCTCCTCTGGTCGACATACTGGGAATACATTCAAGCCCCGGCGGTAAAGGTCCATGGCCGCTATCTGCACAGTCGACAAATTATTTTCGACCAGCGGCGTTGAATTTGGACTTATAACCGAGGAGTTCACTGTAATCTTTCTCCCATTTTCACAATGGATCCGACAGGTTGGATGGAAAGACGTAATAATCCCAATTGCATGGGAGTGGGCAAATTAGTCCAGACGGTGTAATATCCAAGAGTTCAATTAACCTTTCCAAATTGTGTTCCCTTACATATATTTTCCAGCCAGTATTTTTCGCTATATCGCATGACTATCGATATAAAAAAAGACCACCGATATTCTGGTGGCCTTATTAACAAATTTCAAAGATATTAATACCCAGGCTTTCCTTCCCTATACCACTTTTTCGCTCGACTCAATTCAGATTGATTGAATTGCGGGTAACGTTCCAGAAATTCTTTATCTGTCTTATTACGAAACGAGACGGAATTTCGATAATTCATTATGCGGTTGTACTTTTTAATCGTATTTCTCGCTCTACTTCCTTTTTTTCGTCCTCCACGCTGTTCCTGTTTGAACTTCAACAATTTGCTGAATGTATTAATATATTTCATCACCGCTCTGGATTGGCGTAAGCTCGCCTCTTCTAGATTAACGACACTAAAGTGGTTCTCTCCATCATAAGTATAAAAAAGGTAAGCAGGATTCCCGGGCAAGAAGAGGGCCGCTTGTTCCCATAAGAACAACATCTTTATTTTTCCGTCAGCTAAAATCAAATAGTTTTGGGAGGGTAATGGATCATCATTCTTAATGAACTGTGGCTTTCCAAACATTGCCACTTTATACTGCCCAGTAGAATCCGACCCAAGCACAGATATAGCATAACCATTTTGAAAGATCGTTAATTCGCCTATATTATTTCCTTCGTATCTTCCTTTACCTTCTTCAGCAAGGTGAATTCTAGTTTTAGAGCCAATCGTGAATTCTTTCGCCAATTCCTGATCGGTAAACTCCAATACAACTCGATGTTTATTGTTCGTTCTATTCAAAATAAGCCGAAGAAAAATCTGATTGTTATTCATAACAGAGGTTAATTCAACGTGAGAATAAATAGGCAGGTGGCAGTAGAAGATCCATAGTTGGTATTCGGAAATAGTATCGTTATTGATTACGCAACCTTTTTTCTGTAAATTCGAGTCAGAAAAATCCATCGTTCTTTAACAATCGAATGACTTGCCAGAGCAAT
>MGMG01000096.1 GCA_001796355.1 Chloroflexi bacterium GWB2_54_36
TGCAGCAGTCGTATACGTGGCCAATGATGCCGCCGCCTGCGGCAGTTCTTCCCCCTGTTACCTCAATTCCGGCGCCGATTCGGCCGGTGGTATGGGCACCGCGCTGAAAGACGCCGTCGATGCTCAGCCGGTAACGGTGACCATCCTTGGCGAATATGCGGTGAAAAGCAACACCGTTTGGGTGGACAAAGCTGCCATAATTCAGGGTTTGGCCGATTCGCGCATTACCTATGCGGGTGCGAGTTGTAGCGAACCCATACTGCGCTTGACTGCCGGGGTTATCTTGCGCTCGCTGACGATTACCGACGGCGCCTGTGCGGCTCCCAGCCGCGATTTAGTCGAAGTAGACTCCCCCGCGGGGGTGACGCTCGAATATGTGGATCTGCTATCCGGGCAAAATGGGTTAAAAGTATCCGACAATACCGGTAACGTGACCTTGCGCTTCAGCCAGGTCATGGATAATTCCGAATATGCCTTGTTCCGCGTACCGTACGTCGCCGGCGGTACAGTTCAAACAATTGGCAATAACCTGTACAATAACCGCCCTGGAATCCAGGTCAATTGCGGGAATGCCGGTCAGGCGGATCATAATTTCTGGGGATTCGGGGTAGCCGCTACCACTGCAACCGGCCAGTGCACAGTAAGCGATAATAAACGCCTGGGTGCGCCAGCCCAGCCGCGCAGCGGAGACGCCGGCGTACAGGGTGAAATAGTTACCGTAACCACGACCAAACAGAGCGGCTTCAACGGACTGGTAGGCTACCAGCGCTCCACGGACGGCAGTGATTACCAGTTGAATTTGATTAACCACGGCGTCGGGGCGCCGGAAAATGTGCCTTTTACTGGCGGCGCGTTGGGTAGTTTGACGGCATGCTCGAACTACTACGATATTTTTCTAGAAAAGGACGTTGTCCCATCTGCGCAATTGACCCTTTCTCTGCGTTATGACCAGTTTCTGGCAGGCTGCGCCTCCACCATTGAGACCGCTGAATATTGCGCATCAGGTGATGCCGCCAAAATCCCCCTGTATTGGTTTTCACCGTCGATCATGGCGCCCGGCGTCTGGAAGACAACCGGCGCGACTGGTCAGGCCACTACCTGCAACACCGCTGCCAAAGAAATCCAGGTCATCATCGACTCCTCAGACCGCCCGGATTTTTCAAACGACTTGAACTTTACCCCATTCGTCGTCGGTCTGCCGCCGCAACCGTCCTCGGTGGTGATCACCCGTTTTGCAGCCATCCCCGGGATTGGACAGGCGTCCATCCAATGGACAACCGCCAGTGAGGTCAATCTTTCCGGCTTTTATGTCCTGCGCAGCCTGGCTGCGGCGGGACCATTTGAACGAGTCGGCAATCTGATCGTCCACACCGGCTCCAGCGCCAGCGGAGCAAATTATGAATACATCGATGCGGGGTTAACCAACAACACCACCTATTATTACCGCCTGGAAATCGTCAACAACAGCCTGGGTTCCACTTTTTCGAACGTCATCAGCGCCACCATCGGCCAATCTACCCCAACATCTACCCTGACATTTACCCCAACCCGCACCCTGACCCTTACAGGCACAATTACCCCCACCGGGCCAACCCCCACCCCAACCGGCTCACTGACCCGAACTCCCACGCGCACGATTACGCTGACGCGCTTCCCAACCCGCACGCGCACGCCCATCCGCTACGCAACCTACTATGTTTTCCGCTCGCCGACACCCGCTCCGACCCGCACGCCGTTCCCCACCCGGACCATTACGCCCACCCCAACCCTGTTCCCAGGTGCAAGGACGTCCACTGCTCAGGCGGTGAATACCTTATTACCACAGCCGTCATTTACTTTTACGGTCACCTTGACGCCGGCCAGCACTGACCTGGCCACCGGGTACCCCCCGGCCGGGGGCACAGCGATATCCAGCATCGGTACGCCAGGAACGGCTGATGAGACTTCGACCGCTGCTACGCACGTCATTACTCCTACAGCGACACCCGTTACGCAGGGCGTCCTTCCAGGAGAGCAGGCACCGGCGATCATGACCTTCGGCAAGTGCAATTGGCCCTGGATATTGGGGTTGCTCGGCCTGGAGCTGGTTACCGTCGGCGGCGTGGCAATTTATCTCAATAAACGCGGCCTGCTGACCATCCCCTCCCCAACCCGCGAGGAACGGGATGCTGAAGATTAAATCCAATATTATTAACGCAACGCCTTGATCCATACGTAGCGGCATGGGGGTTTTCGCACGCAGGAGACCATCCCACTAACCCCGTGCCCAGGCGTTGCCCTTGTTACAAAAAGGGGACCTTTTCCGACCCGCCTCCCATTTTTTGACTTTTCATTTTATTTATGCTATTCTATGGCACTAGTAGCACGTGGGGTTTAGATAGTTCTCATCCAACACTGCCTGCTCGGAAACAATAATCTCTCAGGGAATTGCTATGCATCGCGAACGTGTATCAGAAAATGTCTATTGGTTTCAAAGTGAAGTCTATGCCCAGGTGACTGCCGGCGCGATTACCGGGCCGCAATGGGCGGTGGTAATCGATACGCTCGCAACTCCCGAGGAGACCCTTTCCATGCGGGCGTTTATCGAGGAGCAGCTTGGCGTTCCGGTACGCTACGTGGTAAACACCCACTACCATGCCGACCACACCTGGGGCAACTGCTTTTTCCCAGGCGCGACGATCGTCTCGCATGCATTATGCCGGGAACTCATGGAAGTTCGCGGACCAACTTCGCTGGATGCTGCCCGGCGGCAAAACGCCGCTTTCCGCCAGGTAAAACTGGTTTATCCTCACCTGACCTTTGACGATGGGACGTTGACTCTGCGTACCGGAAAGAAAAATTTAGTGTTCATGCACACTCCCGGTCACAGTACCGATGGGATATCGATCCTGGTCGAGGAGGACCGGGTACTATTCGCTGGAGATGCCTTCCTGCCGCTGCCTTACATGGTGGATGGCGACCCGGATATCATGAGCAACACCATTAAAGCCATTGGCAAGATGGGGTTGGAAAACATCGTCCAGGGTCATGGGGATATCATCCTGCGCGGTGAAATTGACGATGCAGTGCGGGATAATCTCGCCTACATCGCGGCGGTGCGTAAGGCCGTCCGTGCCGCTGCGCGCCGAAAAAATCCAATTGAAGCGCTCACAGCCATCGATATTGAATCTTGCGGCAAGAGCCGGGTCTTTCTGGGCGGAATTGCCAACGACCTGCATAAGCGGAATGTGCGTTACCTCTATAAAAATTTTGCTTCCGAAGAAGCGTTAGCACCTCAGGCCCCAACTGAAGCCTGAGCTGGCGCACTTTGAAGTGTGGGTAAACTAATTTAACAATAAAAATGGGCGTCCAAAAACGGACGCCCATTCATTTTTATATTCCATTTTCCTGCCGGTGTTGAGAAGACCGCGAAACAGAGGCTTTGGACTGTGTCTGTTTCCGCTGTTCTTCTTCCTTTTCTTTCCGCTTCTTCCAGTAAGCGCGCAACCCGACCACTCTTTCCGTCCCGGCTGCCAGGCGCGCCAGATTCGGTCGCAAAGCCCACATGACGATGAGCAGCGCTGCCACTCCGTACCAACCATACTCCCAGGGGTTTAATCCTTGCGCGGCTCGGATGAAGAAAATAGTCCCGGCAAAGGCAGCCACGGACATGGTGGTAACCGATGCGTAGCCGATGAAAACATAGGTCAAGGCTGCAAGCGGTAAAATGATCAACGCACTCGGCGGCCAAAGAGCGATGGCACCGCCAAGCGCAGGTGCGCCGCCGGCTCCGCCGCGCAAACGAACGCCGCCGCCAATTCTTTCCTCAATTAAGAAGATGGAATAATTGTGACCAAGAATAGCCATCAAGGCTGCCACCACCTGGATCCAGGGGATTCCCGGTGCCAGCCAGGCAACAATCCATCCGGTCGCCACACCTTTAAGCACATCGAGGCCTGCGGTCAAAAGGCCAGCGAAAAAACCAGCCGCCCGCATTGCATTGGTACCCCCGGTACGGCCGCTTTCGACAGAGCGGATGTCCTTACCATTAAAAACCCACACAACCAGCAGTCCAAACGGAATCGCGCCAGCCAGGTAAGACAAAACGAAAACCAATACAATCATCCAAAACTCAATCATAAGGTTCCTCCAGGCGTATTAAGCAACACCCATTTACCATCCGGGTTGCGGTCAATCTATAATTCTCAACTCAATTTCACGATAAGCATCCTGAAATACATCAAACCCTTTAACCTGCCAGCCCGAGGTCGCGCCGAACCAGATCAACATGAAGGTGCCTGGGTAGGCGAACTCGCGAATATCGGTTTCAGACGGTGTATCAAGGCCGCTGGGATGCGAGTGAAAGTTGGCGAGCATTTCCAACCCACGGGCTTCCAGATCGTAAAATGCGCGAACCAATTCTTCCGGTTCCATATTGTACCTCACCGGGCTGTGAAGTTGGTTGGTTATCGGAATTGTTAACTCAACCCGCTGCCCGACACCGGCCAAAAGCCCGCAGCCTTCTTCGGGCGAACAGCTGTTCACATGGACTTCCATCTGCGAGATGTGCCTGCTGGATAAAACCAGCCTGTGATCCTTCATGACCGTACCAGCAACGCCAGCCCCCAGAAAATTGCCAGCATTATTGCCGGTTCAATCCAGATGATTTTCCCCTCACGCCGGTCTTCGATGCCGCTCGCCAGGCTGACGAGCGCATAAGTCAAACCTACCAGCACCAGTCCAAATCGCAGCGGGGTGAGCGGCAGGTAATGCAATCCGACTGCCACCTGCCCGACCACCAGCATGATACCCGCTGCCCAGCCGTAAAACCAGCGGCCGTTGCTGCGCAGGTGCAGGGTACGCAAGGTCACAAGAAATACGGTCGGCGCAACTGCGAACAACACCCCATACAACCGCAGGTTGGCAACCCGGATGGAGATGGTCAATACCAGGTACAAAGCAAATGAGACAGCGATCAACCCGACGCTGGCGGGCGCATGCCGGGCATCATCCGGGTCGACCACAATATACTCTGCTACCAGTACCAGAACGAACAACAACCCGCCCAGGGCGAATACCGCCCACCACTGAGTGCTGACCTCCAAAGTCGTCAGAGGGACCCCAATGGCCCAGGCTGTCAACGCGGGCAGCAGCCAGTTAGGCAGGCGCACAGAGCCTGCCGCGGTCGGATGACCCTGGATGAGCCAGTCTGTGCCCGCAGCCGCTAAAAGCGCCACCAGGATGGAAACAACGGTGCTAAAGTTGAGCGCCAACTGAAAAAGGAATCCGGGCAGTTGTACGCTTATCTGTTGGCCGGGCAGATCAACGAATGGCAGAAGGGCATAAGCCAGAAAAATAGTAGCCGTAATGACCGAAAGTCGGTTGGTATCTGGCAGATGTTGGTGCGCGTCCATCCATTAATTTTACCCCGTCCATCCTAATTATGCATGAGGACAAAAGGTTGGTTTCAATCCTCTCGCGCTACCCTGACGGTCACCTCCTCAAGCGCGCGAGGGTCACATATGGTAAAATTAAGGCGTCTATGGAAAATCCCACCATTGGTTCAGGCGCTCCCCCGCGCATGATGAATGCGATCATCGCGGGGTTTAATGTTGTTGCCAACAATCTTGCCTTGTTGGTTCTGCCTATCGTTTTCGACCTTTATCTCTGGCTTGGTCCGCAAGTGAGCGTCCAAAAAGTACTCAAACCCATGATCGATGAGACTGTACGCCTGCTCCAGCAGATCAATTCACCTGAATTGGCTGGCCAGATGACGGTCATCAGCGATATCTGGGATGAGATTCTCGCCAATTTCAACCTGGCCGGTGCCATCCGCACCCTGCCCATCGGCGTCCCGAGCTTGATGTCCTCGGTCCGCTCAGCAGCAACACCATTGGGCCCGGCAACCCTCTATGAAGTCCCCAATTTGACCATGGGATTTGGTATCTGGCTTGTGGTCATCTCGATTGGTTTTCTAGCCGGCAGCCTGTATTTCAGCCTGTTAGCCCGGGCAACGTCTGACACCCGAAATGGGTTTGAGTTAATGTCTTTCCTCAGCAAAACTGGTATGGCGCTGGCATTGACTCTGGGCCTGCTGATAGGTTTGATCATCCTGCTCGTTCCCGCCTTGATGCTCGTGTCCGTGATTGCACTGATCAGCCCTGGGATGGGTGATTTCGCCTTACTTTTTGCTGGATTCTTGCTGATCTGGATGCTCCTTCCGTTGATTTTCACGCCGCATGCTATTTTTTCACTGAAATTCGGCCTGGTGGCATCCGCAATGACCAGTGTGCGCTTAGTGCGCCATTTCCTGCCCGGCACCGGCATGTTTCTGATTATCGCGCTAATCATCGCCCGGGGTATGGATGTTCTGTGGCAGGTTCCCCCCGCCAGTTCCTGGATGACGCTGGTTGGAATTTTGGGGCATGCATTTATTTACACGGCGGTTTTCGCTGCCAGCTTTGTCTATTTTCGCGGGGGTATTCGCTGGATGGTAGAAAATTCCCCCTCGGCTCGCCCGCAAGAAATTAAAACCGAACAAACACATTGACAGCCCATCACGCTGAAATCAGCAGATTGGCGTTTTAATTGTCCAGGAGGAATACGTGGTACAACCGGTGAACATTTCGTCTTATGGCGCTAAAGATATTCAGGTACTGGAAGGCCTTGAGGCCGTCCGGCGCCGTCCAGGTATGTATGTCGGCGGTACGGATATCAAAGCGCTACACCACCTGGTTTATGAAGTCGTTGACAACTCCATCGATGAGGCTCTGGCTGGCGTTTGCGACAAAATCACCATCACCATTCACGCCGACAGTTCAGTGACCGTAGAGGATAACGGCCGCGGCATTCCAGTGGACATTCACCCGGAGAAGAAAAAATCGGCGCTCGAAGTCGTCATGACTACGCTGCATGCGGGCGGAAAATTTGGCGGATCTAGCTACAAAGTGTCCGGCGGTCTGCATGGCGTGGGTGTTTCAGCGGTAAATGCGCTGTCGGAATGGTGTGAAGTGCGCGTTTGCCGGGAAGGCAAGCTTTATTCTCAGCGCTACGCACGCGGTATTCCGCAAGATGCGGTAAAACAGATCGGAAACTGCGATCCTGATCAAACCGGCACCATCACTTCGTTTCGCTTTGACCGCGAGATCTTCAAGGAAGAGATCGACTTCAAGTTCGAAACCTTGATCCAACGCTTCCGCGAGATGGCGTTCGTCACCCGCAAGGTGCAAATCAAGCTGATCGACGAGCGCATTCAACGAGATATGACCTTCTTTTTTGAAGGCGGGATTGTTTCCTTCGTGCGTTACCTGAACCGCAACCGGACGGTGCTCCACCCGGTTTTCTTTGCCGAGCGTGAAATTGATAATATCGGCATCGAAGTGGCGGTGCAGTACACGGACGCGTACTCGGAATCGGTTTATTCATTTGCCAACACGATCAACACCATCGACGGCGGCACCCACATGACCGGACTGCGCGCCGCGATCACCCGTGTGATCAACGACTACGCGCGTCGCACCAACCTGCTCAAAGATGCCGACCCCAACTTCACCGGGGACGACACCCGCGAAGGCATGACCGCCCTGGTTTCGATTAAACACCCCGATCCCCAGTTTGAGTCGCAGACCAAGGTCAAACTGATGAATCCCGAGGTGCAGACCTACGTGCAGCAAGTCGTTGGCGAGGTATTCACCACCTTCCTGGAAGAGAATCCGTCTGCAGCCAGGGCAATTGTGTCAAAGTGTTTGACGTCAGCCCGCGCGCGCGATGCAGCGCGCAAAGCCCGTGATCTGGTCATCCGCAAGTCAGCGTTGGAGAGTTTAACGCTGCCCGGCAAGCTGGCAGATTGCTCTGAACGCGACCCAAGTAAAACAGAGATGTACATCGTCGAGGGTGAAAGCGCAGGCGGGTCGGCCAAACAGGGTCGTGACCGTCATTTCCAGGCGATTTTGCCCCTGCGCGGTAAGATTCTCAACACTGAACGCGCCCGTTTGGACAAAATTCTGTCCAACAATGAGGTCAAGGCGTTGATTTCGGCGCTGGGTACCGGCATCGGCGAATCCTTCGACCTGACCGGGCTGCGTTACGGCCGCGTCATTATCATGACGGATGCCGATGTGGATGGATCGCACATCCGTACACTTCTGCTGACCTTCTTCTTTCGTTATATGCAATCGCTTATCGATGAAGGGCATCTTTATATCGCCCAGCCGCCCCTTTACCGGATTAATCATAAAAACAACCACCAGTATGTCTATACGGAAGCCGAAAAAGACCAGGCGCTGAAGGCCATGGGACCGACTGCGGAAAAAGCAACGTTGCAGCGCTATAAAGGTCTTGGCGAAATGAATCCGGAACAGCTGTGGGAAACCACCATGAACCCCGAAAAACGAACGCTGCTTTCGGTGTCCATTGATGACGCCGCTGCGGCAGACCGTACCTTCGACATGCTGATGGGCGAGGCAGTCCCCCCGCGCACCCGGTTTATCACCACCCACGCGCGCACGGTACGCAATTTGGATGTGTAGTAATTTTCGCATCAGCTGTAAAAACAAAAGACCCTCACCTTACCTCTCCCTTTCAGGGAGAGGAATTTTTTTAACTCCTCTCCCGGTCAATGCAATAAACGGGGAGAGGCTGGGTGAGGGGTCTCCGGAGAAACTTGTTTTTTCGTTCCCTGCTATAATATTTTTACTCCACCATCCAATTTAGATCAACAAAGGGATAAATCATGCCGCAAGCCATCCTTTACCGCGCTCAAGACCTGACCGATTACATGGTGCGCTTTTTCCGCAAGCTTGGCGTTTCGCAACCCCACGCCGAGCGAGCTGCCGAAATCCTCATTTCTGCCGATTTGCGCGGGGTGAGTTCACACGGCATCATCCGGCTGCACTCCTATTACGGCTCGCGCATCCTCAAGGGGCTCATCGATCCAACCTCGCCATTCACCACGGTGCGCGAGTCTCCCTCCACCCTACTCATCGACGGCGGTAACGGCCTGGGGATGGTCGTTGGTTACCATGCCATGACGACTGCCATCGAGAAGGCGCGCCACAGCGGCGTCGCTTTCGTGACCGTGCGCAACAGCAACCACTACGGCATCGCCGGCTATTACGCTATGATGGCCCTCCCGCATGACATGATCGGCATTAGCTTCACCAACGCCCAGCCGCTGGTTGCGCCAACCTACGGCCGTACCCGCATCATCGGCACCAACCCGATCGCCGTGGCAGCCCCTGCCTTGCACGAACGACCCTATGTACTCGATATGGCAACCAGCATCGTTCCCATCGGTAAAATCACGGTTTACGATAAGGCTGGCGAGACTATTCCAGAAGGCTGGGGCGTGGATAAGAATGGCGTAGTGACCACCACGCCTGCCGAGGTGCTCAAAGGCGGCGCATTGCTTCCGCTGGGGGGCTCAGATATCATGCGCGGTTATAAGGGTTACGGTCTTGGCTTGATGGTGGATATCTTTACGGGCGTGTTATCGGGCGCTGCCTTTGGCCCCGAGGTTGGCGCGCCAGGTCGGGATGCGCCCGCCAACGTTGGGCATTTTTTCGCAGCCGTTGACATCAGCGCTTTCCGCGACCTGGAGGGGTTTAAATCCGACCTGGATAGCCTGATCCACACCCTCAAAGAAGCGCCCAAGGCACTCGGCCAGGAACGCATTTATATCCATGGCGAAAAAGAATTTGAACTTTATGAGCGCAATACCCGTGAGGGTGTCCCGCTGCTGGTCGAGGTGGTCAAGGGCTTGCGGGAAGCTGGCGAACAGGTAGGCGTAGCGTTTGACCTGGAAGCTGTTGGAGAAACCAGCGGCGAAGAAGAATAGCTTAGCCCTTTTCGGTCAGGATCATCACCTCATCGCCCTGCAGAGAAAGGTAACCACCTTTTTCAATCGCGGGCAGCGTGTCATGCTTGTTCGAAAGCGCCAACACCCAGCCATTCCGCCGCAGTTCCCCGCCCATTGCCAGCCGCACCGGTCGGTGGCTGAAATTCAACACCACCAGCACCGTTTGTTCGCTATCCTGGCGCAGGTAAGCCAATAGTTTTCGCGGTTCGTAGGTCACCGGCTGGAACAAACCGCCGCGCAGAGCCGATAGTTCTTTGCGCAGTTGAATCAGCCGGCGGTAAAAATGGAATAGAGATTGGGGATCTTTGCGTTGGGCCTCTACATTGCGGGTCCCGTGGTCTGGATGCACCGGCAGCCAGGGTTTGCCAGTGGTAAATCCGGCGTGTGAGTTGGCATTCCACTGCATGGGCGAACGGTTTTTATCGCGCCCATCGAAAATGGGCCAGTATTTCTCGCCAATCCGATCCTGGATAAACCGGCGCGGCACGTGAATGTTGCGCATGCCGATTTCTTCGCCATAGTAGATGAACGGTGTGCCGCGCAGGGTTATCGTCAAGGCCGCTGCAACCTTTAGTCGCGCGTCATTGTTACCGCAGTGGTAACGGGAAGCGGTGCGGGATGTGTCATGGTTGTTGAGGGTATAGACCGGCCAGGAATCTGGGTGCATGGCTTTTTCCGTCGCCAGTATCGCTTTCTGGAAACATTCAGGATCCCAACGGCAGTGCAGCATTTCAAAATCAAAGGCCGCATGGATCAGACCGGGAGCAGTATACGCAGACACGCTTTGCGGAGTCGGCATAAATGTTTCACCCACTGCATAGCGTTCGGGGTAGGAATCCAGCAGTTCGCGTAATTCGCGCAGCAGCGGGATCATGTCCGGCTGGTTGGAATCATAAATATGCTTCTGACGGTCAAAAGCACGCAGCCCAACGGCTGGTGGGTTATCGGGTAAATCCGGATGTTTGAAAAAGTTACTGAACACATCCAGCCGAAAGCCATCCACGCCGCGGTCCAGCCAAAAGCGAACCACGTCCAAGCAGGCCTGGCGTACCTGGGGGTTGCGCCAGTTCAGGTCTGGCTGCTGTGGGTAAAACATGTGGTAATAATATTGGTCACGTTTTGCATCCCATTCCCAGCCTGGTGTGCCAAAAATCGCTTCCCAGTTATTGGGCAGGCTGCCATCGGGTTTGGCATCCCGCCAGATGTACCAATCGGAATATGGATTGTCTTTGCCCTTGCGCGACTCTTGAAACCACAAATGCTGATCGGAGGTGTGGTTGAGCACCAAGTCAAGGATCACCCGGATACCGCGCTGATGCGACTCTGTAACCAGACGGTCAAAATCAGCCAGGGAGCCAAATTTGGGATCGATATCCGTGTAGTTACTGACATCGTATCCGAAGTCAACGTCAGGCGAGGGGTAAAACGGCGAATACCAGATGGCTTCGACGCCCAATTCAGCCAGGTAGTCCAGGTGCTGGATCACTCCTCCCAGGTCGCCAATACCGTCGCCATTGCTGTCGGCAAAGGATCGCGGGTAAATTTGATAGACCACACCATCACGCCACCAGATTGGGTTTGCTGCCATGATTTGTCCCGGATTGATTGGATTTTAATATGCCGCAAGTATAGCATGGCTGATTCATGATCGGTAGGCGCGAGGCGAGTGCGCAGATAAGGTAGGGGCTGCTCGCGAGCAGCCCCTACAAAATGTTTGGGTTGGCAAGAATTCTCAGCACCAAATTCAAGGGCAGGTGCAACGCACCAACGTCAGGGCGTCTGCGTGACACGTGGCGCCTGACACGGCTCCACCTAAATTCCCCCTTTATGTTTCTTGCATAATGCCGCAGTCTGTGTTAAAATAAGTCCTGTAAGTAAGCCAACCTATTTCGCGTTCAACGAAAAGTGGGCCTCCCCCCACTTTTCTGCTTATATACGGGTTACTATTTTTGGAGAAAGTGCAAGCATGAAGAACGAATTTACCCTGGCTTTCAATGAAGTCATCGAGGAAAAACAACTGGGTCGGGAAGTTATCCTGAAGGCCCTGGAATCGGCTATGGTGTCGGCGTACCGCCGCGCTGTAAATGCTTCCAATGCCCAGCATGTTGAATCCAAGGTGGATACCGAGACCGGCAAAGTTACCATCTACGCCGAAAAAGAGGTTGTTGAATCGGTGCAGGAGACAGCAACCGAGGTCGCCCTGGAAGATGCACGCCTGGTCAACCCAGAAGCCCAGCTTGGCGACATGGTTATTGTCGAGAGCACGCCCAAAGACTTTGGGCGCGTCGCTGCCCAAACCGCTCGTCAGGTTATCCAGCAGCGCATCCGCGATGCAGAACGCCAGGCGCAGCTCGATTTCTACATGAAACAGATGGGTGAAATCGTCAGCGGCGTGGTTCAGGCCGTTGGCGCGCAGGGTCTGACCATCGGCCTGGAAATGAAGGCCGAAGGTTCCATGCCGCGCAAAGAGTTGATCCCCGGTGAACGCCCGCGCATTCATGAACGGGTGCGCGCGCTGGTCGCTGAAGTTAAGGACAACCCGCGCGGTCCGCAAATCATCCTGTCGCGCACCCATCGCAACTTCCTGCGTCGTTTACTGGAGAACGAAGTCCCGGAAATCTACCATGGCGTGGTTGAAATCCGCTCGATCGCCCGCGAACCCGGTGAGCGTGCAAAAGTAGCCGTTTCCGCAACCCAACCCGGCATCGATCCGGTTGGTGCTTGCGTTGGCATTCGCGGCGTCCGGATTCAGGCCATTGTGCGCGAACTGCATGATGAAAAAATTGATGTCATCGAATGGAATTCCGATCAGGCTGCCTTCATCGCGAAGGCGATCAGCCCAGCACGGGTGAACGGCGTGTACCTGAACGACCGTAACGCTGGCGGCAAAACCGCTACCGTGGTCGTACCGGAAGACCAGCTCAGCCTTGCTATCGGTCGCGACGGGCAAAATGCCCGCCTGGCTGCCAAATTGACCGGCTGGCGCATCGACATCAAGAGCCTGCCGGAAGCGGCAGCGGATGTTCTCAACCGCCTTCAAAAAGATGAGGAAATGGCTTCCGTCGCCCTGCAAGAGGCCGACGTGATGGTCAAGGTCGAAGAATTCCTGGCCCGGAAAGCTGAAGGCCGTCCGTTGGCGCCGGAAGAATTCGAATTATTGGTGCGTTTTGTTGACCGCGTTGAGCGCCGTTCTTCGGCTCGACCTGCGATTGAAAAAGCGGCCGTGGCTGAAATCGAAAACATCCGGGCGCTCATTCCTTCGGATGCCTTCGAACTCAGCATCCTGGACAGCGGTCTGCCCGAACACGTCGCCTACATTTTGCAAGAAGCAGGCTTCAGTACGCTTGGTGAAATGGCCGTGCAGATGAAAATTCGGCCGGATGATATCCTACGGCTGAACGGCATTGGTCCGCGCGCGCTGCAGGAAATCAACAACATGGTCGCTGCGTTGGATGAGCGCCAGGTAGTTGAGCTCGCTGCTGCCGCAGAAGAAGCAGCCAAGGTCGCAACAGAGACCGAATCGGTGCCTGCTGAACCCGAGCTGATCGAGGTTACTCCCGAGGTCGTCGCACCAACCGAAACCATTGAAATCACCGCTCCCGTCGAAGAAATCGAACCGGTGGTTGCTGAGGCAACACCGGTGGTGACAGAGCCAGCGGTTGCCGTTGACGCTGAAGTGGAAGAGGAAGAAATACCCTTCGACAAATTGTTCGAATTGCGCACCGCGATCACGACTCCGGTCGCCTCGGACGAAGAGGAAGAGGAGGAGGACGACGCCAGCGGGAAGGACAAGAAGAAAGGCAAAAAGAAGAAAAAACACGTCCAGGTGGAATATGATCCCGAAAAAGATCAGACCATCGTCTTACGCAAGCACCGCCGTGAAGGCGAAGATTGGGAATGGGATTCCTGATTCTTTATGTTGCACGATTTGAGAAAGCAAGGTGACTAAACAACCTACCAAACGTGTAAAACATATTCCGCAGCGTACATGCGTGGGGTGTCGGCAGGTGATGCCCAAGCGGAATTTGATCCGGGTAGTCCGTTCCCCGGAGGGAGTCTCCATCGACTTGACAGGTAAAACTGCGGGACGGGGAGCCTACCTGCACGATAAGAAATCCTGCTGGGAGAGCGCCTTGAAAGGGGCGTTAAACCATGCCTTAAAAATTGAATTGACCGAACAGGATCGGGACGTTTTAATCCATTTCATGGAAAGTCTGCCAGTTGACGTTATGAACGAAGCCTGACCGCCCCGCTCCTATTGCAGGATCGGGCGCTTGTCAGGGTATGCCGATCGATTTGACCCCTCAGCATCCTCCATCGTCACGGGCACCAATCCCTGGTCATAAATTTGAAGACTTTGCGAAAATTGTCAGGGGATTTAGGGACGCAAAACGGGAAACGAGGTGATTATGAGTGAAAACGGGTCAAAAACAATTGAGCTGCCTGGCAGCATTACCGTCCGCGACCTTGCGCAACGCATGGAAGCCAGCCCTATACAGATCATCAAAATATTGATGGCGAATGGGGTGATGGCCAATATTAATCAGCTCATCGATTTCGATACGGCATCCGTCGTGGCTTCGGAGATGGGATTTGAAACCAAATCCGAGGTATATGAAATCGCAGAAGATCAAGAAGCCGGCGAAATGCCGCTCTGGCGGCAGCTCATCTCGAAGGAAGATGCCGCTCGACTGGTAGATCGCGCGCCAGTTGTTACCATTCTTGGGCATGTTGACCACGGCAAGACCACCCTGCTCGATGCGATCCGGCACACCAATGTAGCCGGCGGCGAGGCTGGCGGGATTACCCAGCATATCGGTGCTTATCAGGTCGAACATAAAGGCAAAGCCATTACCTTCCTGGACACCCCAGGACATGCTGCTTTCACCTCCATGCGCTCGCGCGGCGCTCAGGGCGCCGACATCGTGGTACTGGTTGTGGCAGCCAATGACGGCGTCATGCCGCAGACGCGTGAGGCGATTGCCCATGCCAAGGCTGCACGCGTGCCGATCATCGTCGCCATGAATAAAATCGACCGCCCGGACGCCAACCCCGATTTCACAAAGAAGCAGCTCTCAGAGAACGGGCTGGTGCCGGATGATTGGGATGGCGACACTATGGTTGTTCCGGTCTCTGCCAAACAAAAACAGGGCATCGATGACCTGTTGGAAGCCATCTTGCTGGTTGCCGACAATATCGACATCAAAGCCAACCCGGAAGGCAAAGTTTTCGGCACAGTGATTGAGGCCAAGGTAGAACGCGCCAAAGGCGTCGTCGCCAATATGCTGGTGTACAACGGCACGCTCGAGCCAGGCGATATCATCGTCGCTGGACGGGCGTACGGGCGCGTCCGTGCCATGTTCGACTTCCGCGGGCGCAAACTCAAAAAAGCCGGCCCCTCCACGCCGGTACAGATCATGGGGATGAACGAAGTTCCCTCCGCCGGCGATATTTTCTTGAAATTTTCCACCGAACGCGAAGCGCGTGCGCTCGTCGAAGAACGCGCCCTGGCGCATCAGCAGCGGACGGCGGCAGCCCCAAAAGCCACACTTGAAGAGTTATTTGCCAAGGTGCAAGCTGGCGAAGTTCATGAACTACGCCTGGTGGTCAAAGCAGACGTTCAGGGTTCATTGGAGCCGATCATTTCGTCACTCAACGAACTGGGCAAAGGCGATATCAAGATCAATATTTTGCACGCCGAAGCTGGCAACATCAGCGAAAGCGATATCATGCTGGCGACTGCCTCGCATGCCATTGTGGTCGGGTTCAATGTGCAGGCGGACGCCGCCGCCCGCCGCAACGCCGAAGCCGAAGGCGTCTCCATCCGGCTGTATAATATCATCTACCGGCTGACCGAAGACATCGAAAAAGCCATGAAGGGCTTGCTCGAACCTGAAATCAAAGAAAACATCATTGGAACGGGCGTCGTTTTGGCAACATTCAAGATCTCGAAAGTCGGGGCAATTGCCGGCTGCCGGGTGACCAGCGGGGAGTTCCGCCGCAACGCCAAAGTGCGCCTGCGCCGCGAAGGAACCATCATTTTTGAAGGCGAGTTTTCTTCCTTAAAGCACGAGAAAGAAGATGTCCGCGAGGTTCGCAACGGCTTTGAATGCGGCGCGGGGTTCCGTAACTACAATGATTTTGCTGTCGGTGATCAGATCGAATGTTATGTGCTGGAGAAGGCCACCGCCTAAGCCCGGCACAGGTTTGAGGAACGAAAAATGCCGTCAAAATTAAGACTACAACGCATTGGTGACCGGATTCGCCAGGACTTATCTGAAATGATTGTCATGGGCGAAATTCGCGATCCACGCATTGCAGGCATCACCATTACCGATGTCACCATCGACCGCGAGCTGGCATATGCGGATGTGTATCTGTCTGCCCTTGAAGGCAGTGAACGCGCTGTAGAAGCGCTGCAAGGGTTTACCAGCGCCAGTGGATACATTCGCCGCGCCCTGTCAGACCGGATCGAATTGCGGGTTTTCCCGCGTTTACGTTTTCACTGGGATCCAACCCCGGAACGCGCAGACCGAATCGAGCGTCTGCTGGCGGATTTGCGCGAGGATCAACCAGTTGAACCCGCTGAGGAATCCGAGGAAGAACTGGATGAATGACGAGATTCACACCTCTATTCGCGACCGGCTAAAAAAAGCCGAACGGTTGTTGGTAACCTCCCACGTGCGCCCGGATGGAGATGCCATCGGGTCGCTGCTAGGGTTGGGTCTTTCGCTGCAGGCAGCCGGAAAGCACGTACAAATGGTCCTTCGCGATGGCGTGCCAGACAACCTGGCGCACCTGCCCGGCAGCAGCCAGATTGTCACGCGCCCCAGCGAAGCCTTTGATACTTTTATCGCGGTGGATTCGGGTGAATTGAAGCGGATTGGCAATGAAATCGTTCCACGCCAACCGGACATTCAAATTGACCACCATGTGACCAACAGCCGTTATGCGGTCATCAACCTAGTGGAACCGGATGCGGTGGCTACTGCTGCCATTCTGGCCGAATCATTGCCAAAGTGGGAGTTGCCAATCACCAAAGAGGTTGCCAGCGCCCTGTTAACCGGCATCCTGACCGATACGATCGGTTTCCGTACTTCGAACATGAATGCAAATGCGCTGCGGGTCGCCGCTGACCTGGTCGATCATGGGGCGGATTTGCCGCACCTGTACTTCCAGGGGCTGGTGTCTCGCACGATCGAAGCAGCGCGCTACTGGGGGATGGGCCTTTCCACGCTGCAGCAAAAAGATCGCTTGATCTGGGCCACGCTGCGTGAGACCGACCGCCTTGCAGTCGGTTATAATAACCTGGATGATGCTGATTTGACGGATATCCTGTCGAGCATTGCCGATGCAGATATTTCTGTATTGTTTATTGAGCACACGCCGGATATTATCAAGGTCAGCTGGCGCTCACAGCCAGGCTGGGATGTATCAAAAATTGCCGAGCAATTTGGCGGCGGCGGGCATGCTGCAGCTGCCGGGGCCGAAATCCCCGGTACGCTTGAGGAAGTGCAAGCCACGGTACTTGACGCCACTGAAAAACTACTGCTCAACGGCAATTCAAAATAGTGGGTTAAATTGCGCAATTGGCAAAAATCCTTAGAAACGCCAATTTTCCCGGGGACGATGTGAAAGGGGAGAAATGGAATTGAATGACGACCTGATAAACTCGATTTCCGGGGTGCTTGTGGTTGACAAGCCCGTGGGCCTGACTTCGCACGACGTAGTCCAGATCATCCGGCGCGGCACTTTTATTCGCCGTGCCGGGCACACAGGCACCCTCGATCCTCGGGCTTCCGGCGTTCTGGTGGTATTGTTAGGTCCCGCTGTCCGCCTTAGTGAATATGTTTCAGCGTCCGACAAGCGCTACCAGGCAGTGATTCAGCTGGGGAAAACAACGGATACCTATGATGCTGACGGACAGGTGCTCACCAGCAACCCGGTCGACAATATTACCGAAGCCCAGTTCGAAGAAGCGCTGCAGCAATTTGTCGGGGAGATCGAGCAAGTTCCGCCGCCGTATTCCGCCATTAAAATCAAAGGTCGGAAAGCCTATGAAATGGCGCGGAATGGCGAAGAATTTGATCTTCAGCCGCGCAAAATAAATGTATACAGTCTGGAACTGCTCGAATGGGCGCCGCCTGAGGCCGTGATCGATGTTTACTGCTCTTCCGGCACGTATATTCGCTCGCTGGCAAACGACCTTGGCAAGGTTCTGGGCTGTGGCGCGCACCTGGTCGGGCTGCGCCGCACAAAATCCGGACGCTTTACCCTGCGGGATGCTGTGCCGCTGCGAAAACTGCGCGAAGCCTTCGATGACGGTTCATGGTATCAATATGTGATCCCGGCAGCCGAGGCCCTCTCGGATTGGCCTTCTATTGCATTGACTGAAGCGGATGTAGATGCCATTCGGCATGGTCATCGCGTATCCGGCGAGGCAGGCATTGGCAAAATGGCCCGCGGGATCAGCGAGCAAGGCGACCTGGTTGCGCTGCTTGAATTTGACCCGGCCAGCAACGAATGGCAGCCAAAGAAGGTATTTAATTAAGATGCAGCATTACCAATCTCTCGACCCGGTCAAACTAAAACGCTCCTGGCTGACTATCGGGTCGTTTGACGGCGTTCACCTCGGTCACCAGCAAATTCTCAAGCAGCTCGTCAACGGCGCTCGAGCAGCGCAAAAGCCCTCGGTAGTAGTGACATTTTTTCCGCATCCAGCGGTAGTGCTCGGAAAAGGAACCAACGGCGGTTATTTATCCACCCCGGAGGAACGAGCCGAATTGCTCGGGGCATGCGGCGTGGATGTGGTCATCACCTTGCCGTTTACTCGCGAGCTGGCTGCCATCAGCGCGCTGGATTTTATGGAAATGTTACAGGACCACCTTGGAATCAGTCATCTCCTGGTAGGATACGATTTTGCCCTTGGCCGCGGGCGCGAAGGCAATGTGGAACGCTTGCGGGAAATCGGCCTCGAATTGGGATACCAATTGGAAATGATGAAGCCAGTCGAATTTGACGGCTCGCCCGTGTCATCCAGCCTGATCCGCCGCCTGATCCGATCAGGCGATGTGGAAGCGGCTGCAAGGCTACTGGGACGGCGCTACACGGTTGAGGGGCTAGTTGTCCATGGAGACGGGCGCGGGAAAGCTCTGGGGTTCCCTACAGCCAACCTGGAGACCTGGCAAGAACAGGTCATGCCGGTTTATGGAGTTTATACCACCTGGGCCTGGGTGGACGGGGTGCGCCATCCTTCAGTGAGCAGCTTTGGCTTACGGCCTACCTTTAAAACCGACTCCACCGTCGCCCGGCTCGAAACTTACTTGATGAATTATTCCGGAGATCTTTACGGAAAGAGCATTCGATTGGAATTCGTAGCTTATTTGCGCCCTGAATTGCGCTTTGAATCGGTGGATGCATTAATTGAGCAAATGAACCGCGACACTATTCAATCTTTGGAGGTTTTGGGAAATGAGCGCTGATTGCCAGGTATATTTGCTGGATCCGAAAAATCTGAGCCCGGAAACCATCGCGGTTACTTTTGCTAAAACCTCGCGGTCGCCGCAAAGTTTTCGCGAAATCGCTGCTGAATTAAATGATGAAAAAAGCGCCCAGTTCCATGAAAAATGGGTGGTCGGATATGGGCATGCCTCCGTAGCGGAACATGCAGTACTGCATATTGCGGTTGAAAACTGCTCCCGTCTGGCTGTCGAAGCGCTGGAATCCTGCCGGCTGGCATCCTATACTGAAAAGTCGACCCGCTACCAGAAATGGACACCGCAAGACCATCACACTCCAACCGAGTTGGATGGGCATGCGTTGAAGCCGGTTTTTATCCGGACGATCGAGGCATTATTTACCAGTTATCAGGAAGCGCTGCCTGCGGTCAAAGCGGTCATTGAACAGGAACACCCGCGCGAAGAGGGTGAAAGTGACGGCGCCTGGGAACGCCGCATTCGCTCGCGCTACGTGGATATTTGCCGCTTTTATCTGCCAGCGGCTGCCCTGGCTAACGTTGGTATGACCATCAATGCCCGCGCGTTGGAACATTCGATTTCCAAAATGCTCTCGCACCCGTTGCTCGAGGTACAGGCGCTTGGACGTGAACTCAAACGGGTCGCGCAGGAAAACACCCCCACACTGGTCAAATATGCCAACCCGATCCCCTATCTGGATGCCGTCCAGAGCGATCTTACCCGCAGTGCGGCTGAATTTTTACCCCAAAGCTCAGAACGCAGCGACTGGTGCCAGTTGGTGGATTACGACCGCGAGGTCGAAAACCGGATCCTGACAGCCTGTCTGTATCGTTTTGGCGGAAACGACTATGCGCATACTCTGTCATCCATCCGCAACCTCATCCCCACTGATCGTCAACGGCTGGCGCAGGAAATCTTGGCAAGCCTGGAAAAATTCGTCATTCCTTTGCGCGAACTGGAATACGGCAATTTTACTTTCGACCTGATGCTTGACCAGGGTGGTTATTTCGAGCTCAAACGCCACCGCATGATGACTCAGACGCCGCAGATGCTTACGACCCGGTTAGGCTACGCGTTGCCGCGCCGGATCGTTACTGCCGGGTTGGAACAGCATTTTCGCAATGCCATGCAGCTGGCCGAACAAGCTTATGAGCAAGTTGCTGCCTGGAACCCTGCGGTCGCCAGTTATCTGGTGCCGAATGCTTTTAATCGCCGCGTGCTCCTACAGCTCAACCTGCGCTCAGCGCTCCATTTGGTTTCCTTGCGCAGCGCTCCGAATGCGCACTTCTCCTTGCGCCGTGCCACCCAGCGTATGGCTGAGGAAATGCGCGCAGTTTTGCCGCTGCTGGGGGCTTACATCCGCACCGAGCCGAAAGAAACCTGGCAGCAGGTGGAGAAGGAACACTTCGCGCTGGTTTAAACGCCCTGCGGGTCTTTTTCCAACGCTTCCAGCACTTCAGTCACCTCACGCACCGTCTCAGACTGCAAACCCTGGTTGTACCAGCTTTCCATTTCAAGCAGCAGCCGGTCGCTGGCTTCACGCAGCATTTCCCGTTTCTGGTCGGAGGTTAAATCAGCGCGCCGCCGGGTGCGCTCCACTTCCGGATGGTCAGCTTTCCATTGAGCCAACCGCTGGTGGGCTGCCTGCGGGCGTTCCACCCAGACTCCCAATGGGGCGAACTGGGCGTCCATAATTTGCACAGTTGGCAGGCTGTAAATGTCGCGTTCATTGAAATACGCCCGCAAGTTTGGCCAATCTTTGCGAATAAAAAAGCGGATTTCGGCAGCTGGCGCTGCTTCCGCAAGGCGTGCCAGAATGGGTAGGTTCATCAGGCAGTCGGAGCACCATTCTTCCGTCATCACCAGAATACGCCGGGCAATTTTTAGGTTCGCCAGGCGGGATTTTTCTTCAGCAGTCAGACGAACCAACTGGTAGCGACGCTGCATAGCCGCTTGGTTAACTGTCATCCCAGCCATCAGGGCGTTCATGGTTAACCCCTTTTTCCAATCTACCTGATGCGACACAAGTTCGGCCACAAATCACCTCAACGATCGTTTTTTGAACATTGGCTTAATGATATACTGATTCCGGCCTGAAAATTCTCGAATTCCCGGAGATCCCCGTGAAAAAAACCGACTTAATCGAAGCGCTCGAAACCAGCCACGAGGCCTTCCTGACCTTGCTCGAAGGGGTGCCAGTCGAAGAATTAACCCGGCCAGGGGTAGCGGGTGACTGGTCGGCGAAAGACGTGATGTCGCATTTGCTGATCTGGGAAGCGGAGACGATCAAGCTGCTCTATTTCGTCAAAATGCACCGCAAACCGGATACCGCTCACTTCAAAACGATCAGCGACGACGAACAGAATAAAATTTGGTATGAACAGTTTAAAGATCGGCCTTACGAACGGGTTTGGAACGATTACGCGACCATTCGCGATCAAACCATTGAGCGAATTTCAGAAATCAACGACACCGACCTGAACAATACCAGCCTATTTCCATGGCTAAAGGGGCAATCCTTGGCGCAACTGATCGTGTTGTTCATTCTCCAGCATGAAGCTGAACACACCGAGACCTTGAAAGCCTGGCGCACCCGAGTCAACTAGACTCTAGCTGCCGTATGCGTCGTCATAATCCTGAATCGCGGCGAGAATCACTTCCTCGGCGCGTTCATGACCATAGACCGACTCGATGTAGGTCAACGATTCCTTGCCCGGCACCAGTTTATAGGTGCTGAAGTAGTGGCGCAGGCGTTCCACCAGCACCGGCGGCAGTTCAGAAACATCGTTGACATTCTCCCAGAACTTGTCGTTGGCCAGCACAGCGATGATTTTATCGTCGGCTTCGCCGTTATCGATCATTAATAAGCCGCCCACCACCCTGGCAGACAGGATGATCTCCGATTTACTGATCGGGCGCTCGCTGATCACGCAAATATCCAGCGGATCGCCGTCACCACGCGCGGCTGTGGGCGAAAGCTCACCGATGCGTTTGCCACAATAGGTGCGTGGGATGAACCCGTAGAGCGTTGGCGGTTGAGACGAACTGCGCTGCGGACGGTCAACCTTCAAATAGCCTGTTGTCTTTTCGACCTCGTATTTGACCAGGTCAAACGGTGTAATTTCGATATAAGCAGTAACGACTTTGGGAGGGTTTGGGCCAATTTCAAGCCCGTGCCAGGGGTGCGGCCGCCAGCGAAAAAACGGATTAGGGAAGGACAATGGTTACTCCTCAATGAAATGCGCTTGATGGGATCAATTATACCAACCCAGCATCTAAAAGCACATACAAGATTACATATAAACCTCCCGGGGCGAGCGCAAATATTTATGACAAAAGCCAGGTGAAAAACGTAAACTGGTGTATTGACAAATCCTTTTGAGGTTGTATAATCACACAAACATATCCAGAAAGACGTTGACGAGGACGAGTAAGCTCCGCCCGGACGGTACAGAGAGCAGGAAATAGTGAGAACCTGCCCGCACAGCGCAGTTGAATGGACCTATGAGTTGCAGGGTGAACGCTTACGAGAGTAGCCAGTAGCCCGCGCCGGGTATGCCACCGTTATCAAGGCAAAGGGTATCGCCACCATTGAGCAGGCCGTACCCGAAAAGAGTGAGGCTGGCCGTTCCCTTTGTGCATCACAAAGGGATTTTTTATTCAAACAGCAGCCTAACCGGGGTGGCACCGCGGATTTATGTTCGTCCCCACGAGCATAGATCCGTTTTTGTTTAAGGAGAAACACATGGCTGAAACTCGGAAACGCATCCTCACCGGGCACCGACCCACCGGCCCCCGTCACCTGGGGCACCTGGTAGGCACTTTGACCACCTGGGCAGCTTTGCAAGATACCCACGACTGCTTTTTCCTGATTGCTGACCTGCATGTGCTGACAACCGATTACCAACACCCGCAGCAAATTAGCAGCAACACGCTGGAAGTACTTTTAGACTGGTTGGCGGCCGGCATCGACCCGAAGCGTTCTACGCTGGTGCTGCAGTCAGCCGTCCCTGAGCATTCCCAGCTCGCCTTACTGTTTAGCATGTTGGTAAGTGAAGCCCGGCTGCGGCGCAACCCGACTTACAAGGAGCAGGTAAAGCAGTTGAATTTGCAACCCTCCCTGGGCCTTCTGGGATACCCCGTATTGCAAGCGGCTGATATTTTGCTCTACCGGGGTCAGGTTGTTCCGGTCGGGGAGGATCAACTGCCGCACATCGAACTGGCGCGCGAAATCGCCCATCGCTTCAATCAGTTGTACCGCCCCATCTTTCCCGAGCCGAAGGCTTTACTCTCCACAGCGCCGCGGCTACCTGGCACCGATAACCGCACCATGCACAGTTCTTACGGGAATACCATTCTCCTGGGAGATTCACCTGAAGAAACCACCCGCAAGGTGATGAGCATGTATACCGACCCTACACGTATTCATCCGACTGATCCAGGTCACGTGGAAGGTAATCCGCTGTTTATTTACCTCGACCTCTTCGACCCGGACGTGGAACGGGTAAAAGGTTTCAAGGCGCGCTATCAGGCCGGCACAGTTGGAGATGTAGTGGTCAAGCAGCATCTGGCAATGGTGCTCAACCAATTTTTAGCTCCGCTGCGTGAAAAACGTGTGGAACTGGCCGAGGATAAAGACGCCCTGCTTGGCATGCTTCACGACGGAAGTTTGCATGCCCGCAAAATCGCCCGCCAAACCCTGGCTGAGGTTATGGAAAGCATGGGGCTCAACCTGAGCGTAAACCAGCCCTAGCGAAACGCAATAATTTATCGCATCCAGTTATTTCGGTGCGTTCGACCGGATGTTTTCCAGATTTTAGTAATATGTCTGGGTATCAGGTTGCGAACTCGGTCGAACACACCCTACAGATGGAGCGAACGCACCAATTTATCAGAGTCCGGCGTAGGGTGCTGTTCGCCTCAAATAATCAGAGATGGTTTCGGAGCGCACACCGCCGATTTCACTTGAAGTGAGGCGAACGCACCAGTAAATTGTTATTTTGGTGCGTTCGACCAGATACGATCCGGGTATTGGTTACCAACTCGGTCGAACACACCCTACTGCTTGAGCGAACGCACCAAAATTCCCACATCCGGCGTAGGGTGTTGTTCGCCCCGCATGATCAGAGAAGCTTTCGGAACGCACCTCGCTGACTTCACTTGATGCGGGGCGAACGTGCCATTAAAGTTTATTCGCCCTCATATTCCCGACCTACCCATCAATAAAAAGGGGCGCACAAACCGCGTGCGCGCCCCTGTCAGGCATTCCACCATTGGCGAGTGCTGTGGCCTACTCCGTCTGCTCTTTCTTTTCCAGCTCGGTCAGCATGGCCTCGTCCTGTTTCAAATTACGCCAGCGAACGATCAAACTGCCGATGTAGAACGCAAGAACCCCAAAAATAACCCCGTAACCGGCAATAAAATACGAAAGTGTGTTTGCAGGACCTTCCATCGTTTATCTCCTCTCAATCCATTCCTTAGCCGGTTACGATTGCAGCTTCAACTTGAGCTGCTCGACCTTATCAGACAGCACGCCCAGGCGCACCCGGTGCCATAACAGGGTGACAAAACCCACGGTGAAGGTCAACAGGCTGAACATGAAGGTCTGGGTCATCTTTTGGGTCATATCAAACGCGCCTTCAGCGCCCGGATCATTGCTGCCAATTACCACAGGGTGGATGGTGCGGAACAGACGAATGGAGAAAAAGGTGAGCGGGACGCTCAAAAAGCCGATGATAGCATAGACAGCGCCAAAGCGGGCGCGCCGCTCGGGTTCCTCGATACCGGAACGCAGCATCAGGTAGGCAAAGTAAACCAGCTCCATGACGGTCGCGGTGGTCAAACGCGGATCCCAGGTCCACCAGGCGTTCCAGATCGGGCGCGCCCAGATGGAACCGGTGACAATGGTGATCAATGCGAAGACAATGCCGATCTCCACCGCTGCCAGCTCGACCCGGTCATAACGCTCATCCTTTTTGACCAGGTAAAGCACGCCGTAGAAGGCCGCCACGGCAAAGGCCAGCATGCCGATCCAAGCTGAGGCGACGTGGAAGTAAAAGACCTTTTGCACCAGGCCCATCACGCGTTCCAAAGGCGCATAGAAAAAGACCAGAGCCACCGCCGCCACAAACATCGCGCCCGCAACGACGTCCAGCACGGTCAATAATTTAGGTTTTGCGTTCATCCTATCCTCCAATGACGAATGATTATTCCTCAACCACGCTGTCAAATACCATAAAGGCGACAGCGGTAAATACGACATCATAGGTAAGCAACAAATTGAGCCACGGTTGAATCTCGGTTATGTCCAACCCCTGCAGGTAGCCACCCGTGGCTTTGACCGCCGCCACAACTACTGGAATGGCTACCGGGAAGAGTAAAATCGGCAGCAGGATATCACGGGTGCGCGCCTGAACTGCCATACTCGAAAGCAGCGTGCCAACTGCTACATAACCCTCAGAGCCTAGTAGAATCGTTAACAGCAGGCCGGGGATGAACAGGTTGGTGTTATACAGCACCGAATAAATCGGCAGGACAATGACAGCCACCAGCAGCATAAACACCCAGTTGGCCAGGGTTTTGCCCAGGTAAATGGCCGCCCGGTCCACCGGTGCCAATAACAGCCCGTCCAGGCAGCCGCGATCCTTTTCAACTGCCATCGAGCGGTTCAAGCCCAACTGTCCGGCAAAGGTAAACGTCACCCACAATACGCCGGCTGTAACATTGGCGCGGACTGTTGATTCCAGTTCAAGCGCAAAGTTGAAAATCAAGATAACCAGCAAGGCAAAAACCAACATGGCCGAGAGCAACTCGCGGCTGCGCCATTCAGCGCGCAAGTCCTTCCAAACCACCGCGCTTAACGCGCGCATAAACGGAGCAAACCCGCTCATAGGGCTGCCTCCGCTTTATGATTTTTTGCGTTATTCTGGGCAAGTTCCAGGGTTTTCCGATAATATCCAAGCAGGCCGTCGCGCGCGATGTCCTGGCGCTGGACGCTGCCCTGAATCGTCCCGCGAGCCAGCACGTCAAAGCGCGAGGCCAGATCTTCGGCGCGCGACAGGTCATGCGAGGTCATAACTACCGTCCGCCCGCGGACTGCCACCTGACGCAGGGCGGCATCTAGCATGTCGCAGGCATCCTGATCCAGGCCGGTATGCGGCTCATCAAGCAGCAGCACTTCGGGGTCGTGCAAAATGGCGCGACCGATGGCCAACCGCTGCTGCATTCCGCGTGAGAAGGTGCGCACCAGATCGCGCCGGCGGTTGGTCAGACCAACCTGTTCCAGTACTTCGTCCATGCGCGCTGAAAGTTTATCCACCGCATACATGCGGCCGTAAAACAGTAAATTTTCTTCTGCACTCAAGTCACCATACAACAGCGGCAGGTGGCTGACCACTCCAAGACGGCGGCGGACGCTGGCGGCCTGGTGCGGCAGAGAGTACCCGGCGACGCTGACGCTTCCCAGGGTCGGGCGTGAAAGAGATGACAAAATCCGCAAGAAGGTCGTCTTGCCGGCTCCGTTGGGTCCAAGCAAGGCGACAAACTCGCCGGATTCAACCCTGAAATCCAACTGGCGTAACACGACTTTCGGCCCAAACCGTTTGACAAGCCGACTAACTTCGATGATTGCGGTCATAAAGGGGCTACTTCGTTAAAGTTTGGAGTTTTTCTTTTAATTCCGCGCGGCGTTTCTGGTAAGCCTCTTCCGAGAGACTGCCCGATTGAAAGCTGTCGTCTAGCGCGATGATGGCATCCATGATAGTATCCTGGTCCTCTTCAGCCGGCTCTTCTTCGGTCTCATCCTCAACGGCAAACTGTTTTCGTTGGCGCCACATCCAATAACCCGCGCCAACCAAGACCAGTCCCAACACGCTGCCGCCAATGATCAGCCCGGTAGAACTGCCCGTTTCGACGTTCAACGATGACGATACCCGGCCTGAAAGCGTCATCTCCAGTGTTGAACCGGCCTGCAGCCCGGAGGCAGTAAACATTTCCAGGTTGATGCCCTGCACCTGTCGCGTTCCGGTACTTTGCAATTGGTCACTGGTCAGTTTGACCGTGCCTTCCGGCATCATAATCACCGCAGCATCGACCTCCATGGGGATGGGAATATTAAGCTCCGCCTTGCGGTTGTACGGCAGGTCGTATGCAAACAGAATCTGAGTGCCTTCGCCGGGCTGGATGCTGGCAGAATCGGCAAAACCTTTTTCGGTCTGAATATAGCGCTCACCCAGGACGCTATCCTGGAATTGTAAATTGGTGGCGCCTTCGGGAAGGTCGAAAGCCACGGTGCCCTGGCCGTTGGCTGAGACGATGGCTTGATTGCCGGTATTGTTCAAGATGAACAATTCCACAACCTGAACTACCCCTGCGCGGGTAAAGTCAAAGAACAAGTGCAAGCGGTCAGCGCGCAAAGCTTTCGCGTCAGTGGTTGTTCCATAAAACGGAATAGTCAGTTCGACTACGGCTCCGGGCCGGGTATCGGTACTGTGATACACATCCGAGCTAAAAGTCAGACCCTGGTAATCCACCGCGGCAATGAAGGTGCGCCCGGGAACGAATTCAACTTTATCAAACTCGAAGCTCCCGTCGGGTTGCACTGTCGTCTCGGCCTGGTAAGCCTGATCCATGCTGTCAAATCCAGCAAGGGTGACGGTTAAATCTGCGGGGATTTCGACCCCTTCGGAGGCCATGAGTTTACCGGTGACGGTCAGTTCAGACGGTAAAGTCGATTCAGGCGTCCCAGCAGGTGTAGCTTCTTGATCCGGCAAATTGGGTTGCGGTAAAGGTTCGGCGCTGCCAACCGGCATAGCAGTTGCCTGGGCCTCGTCCGCAGCTTCCGTCGCGGTGGGCTCTGGCGTTACCGCGGAGGTTCCGCTCTGCACGCCAAAGCTGAGAAGGCGCACATACTGCGCTACCCCATTTAATTCTTCCGCAGTCAGACTATCGGCATAACCGGGCATGTCTCCGGTGCCCTTTTCCGTTACGGCAACAATTTCATCTAGTGATAACTGTGCCAACCGTCCTGATTCCCGCTGCCAATCGGGCGCGTTTTGGCCGCCCGTACCCTGCGCGCCGTGACAAGTTTCACAGCTTGCTGAATAGACCTCCTTGCCTGAGGTAGCAGCGCCGCTGGAAAGCGAAAGGGTTAGCGCATAGGACACAACGTCCCAGCGCTGGCGGTCATCCAGGCTGGTAAAGCCCGGCATATAGCGCTCCAGGTTCCCGTTGGTTACCATGTTGTACCAGTTCACCGGACGGGCAGCGGCTGCCAGCGCCGGATCGGCCAGCGCGGGTACCAGAACAGGTAAATTCTCGCTTTGCGGTCCATCGCCCTGGCCAAGGTCGCCGTGGCAAGGAGCACATTTTTCGTTGAAAATAACTGCCCCGGCCTGAGGGTCAGGTGGAACAATCGGGAAAACTGATTCGGGTACAACAGGTGTATCCTGGGCTGAATAGGACTCCGCGTCAGGGGGCGGGGTAATGTCGGATGCCAGGGACACCGCGCAACCTGAAAGGATGATGATGGTCAAGACAAGAAGAATTAAGGCGGAACTTCGCTTCATCAAGGGCATATTGAGCTCGATTTTCGGAAAATTTAGAGGGTAGTACCACAGTGGGAGCAAAAAACGTCGGAATTTTGCGCCGGGTTACCACATTTGGGGCAAAAGCCAGCCGATTTTTCCTGGCGCTCGCGGCGGCGTGCAGCGATCGCCAATTCCAGATCATCCATCCCATTGTTTGCAATCCGGCGAACATCGGTTCGGCGTGCAGCAACTGCCGCTTCCAGCCGGTCTTCGGCCGAGGAACCGCTACCGTCTCCAGGACCCAGTTGGTCCAACTGGCGCAGGACATCCGCACCGGTAGTCATCAAAGCGGTGCGTTGCACAGGGTAGTCTTCAGCCGGGATTTTCCCAAGCGCCTGATCAAAATCCAGTTCCTGCAGGGCAGTCAGCACGCGGTCACGTTCAGCCAGCAATGCTGAACGTTTATGGTCGATATCATCGGCAGATTTCTGATTAGCGACCAGCTTTTCACTGGCCGGGTGACGGGTTAGCGGCAGGCTAATATAAATCCCCACCCCCAGCGCCAGTGCCAAAATCAACATTACCGAACCAAGATCCATCAGGAAGATGCTCCTCGAAGAATTGGATTATTGCAAGACTTGATCGATCACGCTTTGAATTTCTGCGGTGGAAAGGAATGGTCCTTTTTTCACGTAAGCCAGTTTGCCTTCGCGGTCGATGATATAGGTCTCAGGCACACCCTGAATACGGAACATTTGCGAGATTTTGGTCCGCAGGTCAGGGCCGTTAGCATACGTCAGGCCGAATTTATTGATAAAGGCAAGCGCTTCGGGTTCGGTGTCAACGTAATCAACTCCAAGGAAAACCACTTCCCCGCCCGGTTTATAGTACTGGTAGGCCGATTCCAGTTCGGCGGCTTCCTGCTCGCAGGGTTTGCACCAGGATGCCCAGAAGTTGACCACGATTACTTTGCCTGTCAGGTTGGCAGTATCGATCGTCTCTCCGTTGAAGGTGGTGACCGAGAAACCAGGCACTTTCTGGCCGACTGTGATCGGGCCGGATTGCGCCCGGCGCAGCCCCAGGCCAACCAACAGTAAAAATGCCACCAGACCGGTAAAAGCCAGCCCTACCACCCAGGTTGGCAGACGGCGGGGCTGTTCCTGGGGCTTAGGTTCGTCTTGAAGGGTATTCATCCGGTATCCTCATTCCATCGATATCTTCTGATTTACTCGCCGTGTTTCCGGTGTTGTTCAAGTTCAGCTTCCAATTGAGAAAAGTATGGGTCCGTCTGATCCGGCTCAGCCGGCAGCGGGCTGACCATATCAGAATTTTTATTTTTCATCGACCGCAGCACACGGTAGACCAGATACACGCCACCCAGGAAAATGAGCGGCGGCAGGATGTAAACCAGCCAGTTCAGTCCGCGGGTCGGCGGGGTGCTGAGCACTCGATCACCGTACTGGGCAACAAAATAATCTTTGATCTGCTCTTCAGACCATCCAGCAGCCAGTTTTTCGCGGATCAACGCTCGCCACTGTGCGCAAGCCTGGGTCGGACATACGTCCAGCGATATATTTTCACACACCGGGCAGTAGAGTTCTTTAGCAACTTTGTTGACCTCATTATCCGACGGTGTGGGGTTTTGCGCCTGAACGCTGAAAAACGAAATTCCAACCAACAACAGCCCGATAACGAGCGCAAATAATGGGAATGGCAACGGTTTTTTCTTTGCAGAATTCATAGAGGTGATCCGTGAACGGTTAATCTGCACTTTGTACTTCCGATGGGGACAACTTACGTTTTGCCGACCGAACTCGAACCGTTTCAGGGTCTTTATCCGGCCAGGAAGCCACCAAGGTGCCAAAAATGAAGACAAATCCACCAAACCACAGCCAGTTTACCAGCGGGTTGTGATAGATCTTAAATGTCACCCCGGTGGAAGAGATCGGTTCCCAGTCAACCAGCAGCACATACAGGTCGTCTTCCATGGTGCTGCGCACGCCGGGGATAGTCATCGGCTGTTGCGAGTCGTAGTAGTAATCACGGCGTGGGTAGAGCTGGCCCAGGTATTTACCATCGCGTTCCACTGAAACCACCGCGCGCGCCACATTGCGCCCATCTGCGGTGTCGAAAATATCCAACTTGTCAAAAGTTATGGTGTAATCACCCAAAGCCATCTGCCCCCCCGGCGGGATGGTGCCCTGTGTTTCAGTTTGGAATAACTCGATGCCGATGATGCCAAGCGCCATCAACACCACACCGATGTGAATGATGTACCCGCCGTAACGCCGGCGGTTGCGGCTGGCCAAATTCCACAGGGCGATGAATACATTTTCTTCGCTGCGGCGCATTCTGGCTGCCACGCCGCGGTAATATTCATACAAAGTAATTAAGGCAACAAACGCGCAAAGCCAGAAGGCCAGCAGCGCTGCAAAGTGACGGACACCCAGGACATAAGCCAGGATCGGGATCGCCAGTGAGACCACAAACGGTTTCCACATGGCTTTGCCAAGCGTTTTCACTGTTGAATGCCCCCAGGCGGAAAGCGGCGCGACTCCCATCAACAGCAGCAGACCGGCAAACAGCGGACCGGTGGAGCGCTCATAGAACGGCGGGCCAACGGTCACCTTCTGGCCGGTGAACAATTCAGAAATAAGCGGGAAGAGCACGCCCCAGAAACAAACCACCAAAATACCCATAAAGAGCAGGTTATTGAGTAAAAAGAGCGCCTCACGCGATAGCAGTGAATGCATTTCACCTTCAGAGCGTAAAGCGTTCCAGCGCTGCAGCAGAAGCGCCAGCGAGATGGCAAAGGTGACGCCGATGTACCCGAAGAACAACGGCCCGATTGCACTTTGCGAGAAGGCATGCACGGATGACAGTACGCCTGAGCGGGTAAGGAAGGTGCCAAAAATAACCAGCGAATAGGTTAGGATGATCAAGATCATATTCCAGCGCTTGAACAGTCCGCGCTTTTCCTGGATCATCACCGAGTGCAAAAATGCTGTTCCTGAAAGCCACGGCATGAAGGCGGCAATTTCCACCGGGTCCCAGGCCCAGTAACCGCCCCAGCCGAGCACATCATAGGCCCAGCGACTGCCAAGCACCAGCCCCAGAGAGAGGAACAGCCAGGCAACCAGCGCCCAACGGCGAGTGACGCGAATCCAGCGGTCATCGGTTCGTCCGGTAATCAATGCGGCGATGGCAAACGCAAACGGGATAACAAACGATACAAACCCGAGATACAACATTGGCGGGTGGATGACCATGCCAGGATGACGCAGCAGCGGGTTCAATCCGCGCCCGTCGAAGGGAACCAGCGGTGTCGCGCCGGTAGGTTGGAACATGGCAACTGCCTCGCTGCCGCCGGCTGTCTGCCAGAACCGCACGAATGGGTTCTCGATGAAGATGCTCATGCCAACGAAGAACACCAGCGTTACCAGCGAAACGACAATCACCCACGGGAGGAACTCGCGGTCGCGCTGCCATTTTCGCAGGGTGACGGCTGAAGCAAAGGATGCCAGCAGCCAGGACCAGAAAATCAACGATCCAGCCTGCCCGCCCCAAAGCGCGGTGACTTTCAAGTACATGGGCATGGTGCTGCTGGTGACGTTATATACGTACTGAACTTGATAATCGCCGTTGACTAACAGGAAGATGATCGACAGCGCTACCAACGAGATCAAAGGGAAAGTCAGCAGCATTGCCTTGCGGGCGCTTTCGACCCAGGCCAGTGAATTTTTACGCGCGCCGTATACCGCCGCAAAAATGCCGTAAATCGAAACAACCAACGTGATAACCAGGGCGCCGAAACCAAAGTTCGAGACCATGACCACTCCCTTCAACCGGTAAAGGTGATATTAAGGACGCCGGGTGGTGCACACCCGGCGTTATATTTAAAATAGAACGGCTTACCCACCCTCAGCCTGTGCTGGAACTGCCTCTTCATACTTGGTTGGACACTTTAACAAAAGTTCCTGGGCAACAAAGACGCCATTTTCGTTCATCCGACCCGTCATAATCGCCTGGGCTTCATCGCGTAAGAGGTCGGGCATGACGCCGTTATATTCAACTTTGATGCGCGAGCGGGTTGGGTCGATGACAGCCTGATGAAGGACTTCCGCCAGGCCACCCTGCGCCTCAATATCGGCATTATCACCCGGAACATGGGCTACTTCAAAGGTCAACTTGAGGTTTTGCGCGTCATACTGGATGGTTGAGCCAACCACTGCGCCGGACACCCGAATTTCGCGTCCATTGACATCAACGCCTTTTTGATTCAGTTCATCGACCGTTAAAAAATACTGGGCGCTGGCCTGAGTGGAGGTGAAAATCAGGTAGACGATCGCTGCTATGATCAGCAGCCCGCCGATAAAAAATTTTGCGCGGTTTCGCGGTGCAGGTTTGACAGAGCTTTCGGTTAACGCCATGTTGCCTCCATGGTGAAGATTTTTGGATTTTCAGACAATGCTTTTGAGACTACCTTAATTTTCCACATTTGGATTAATACAAGGTTAATGGAGAGGTAGTTAAGGCTGAGAAAATGGAGTGATTTGTGAATACCGTAATTATCTGGCGGCGAAATTATATCAGAAAATCCTACCATTTTGGGCTTGATTCTCGAGTAACCGGGCGGTTTTGTCGTTGGCCAACCGACCACACTAATCGCAGCAGGCCAGCCAATCTGGCAAGCTCTCGAGCAGCCGGTTCATGACGGCCTGTGTGCCCATCTCAAAGACGACATGGTTCCCATAAGCCTCACCCCCATCCACGCCGACAAGATCGCTTACCCCGCGCAAGATCAGGCAACGCATCTGATTGCGGGCAGCAACCCAGGCAATAGCGCCGCTTTCCCAGTCGGCGGCGACTGCCTGGTAGCGGCTGACAAGCTGCGGCACTTCATCTGCCAGAATGTCCCGATCTGCGGAGATCAAGCGTTCCCGGCGGACTGGCAGTGGATAAGGTTCCCTCAACCAGTTCAAATCGAGGCAGGCGGCGTAATGATCGATTGCAACCTGCGGGTCGCTCATTTGCTCGACGATGTCATAAACCAGTGTGCTCTCGGCCAGTAAGATATCACCTTTGGCAACCCGACCGACAAACCCGCCGCAGGTACCCAAATTTATGATGATCCCCGGCTGCCAGCGGTCGATGGCATATTGGGTACTCCCAGCCGCCGCAATTTTTCCCCAGCCACCGTGTACGAACACACAGACTATGCCTGCCAGCTCCTGTTGAAACCATTCACCATACGGCGTGAGTTCAACAACCGCGGAGTGGAAACGCGAACGCACCACTCGCCACTCACTGTTGGCTGAAATCAGAATGACCGCTGGGCCTTTCGTCATTATTCTTCGGTTTCTTCGGAGGTCAGGGATTCGCCCTCCGTCCAGGGGATTTGATTCAGGGTTAGCAAATTGATCAAGTTGGATCGGAAAGAAAGATCAGCCTCTGCAGAAGTCAATAAAGCCGATTCCCAAATTATCCGGGCAGCCTCGAAAGCTGCTTGCGGCCGCCCCAAGGCTCTTGCAGCAGCCGCTGCCTTCTTGAGACCGGCCTGGCCGTCCCGGGTAAAATGCGCCAGAGCTTCCAAAACTTGAACCGGTGTCTCTGCCAGGACACCGGCCCCATGCTCGACGACATATTCCATGTTGCCGGTTTCCTGCCCCGGAATGACATTTACGAGCATCAATGGCAGCCCGCAGGCCAGTGATTCGGTCACAATTAAACCGCCGGCCTTGCAAATGATCAAATCAGCGGCGCGCATAAGCTGCGGCATGTTGGTCACAAATTCATAAATATGGTTGGGAATATGCCAGTCCGTTTGCTGCAATTCAGCATACATTTCGTCATCTTTACCGGTCACCACCGCCAGCTGCAATGGACTGCCAAAATGGTTGATGACATTGAGCGCATCCATCAACCCTTCCACCCGCTTGCTGCCGACTGCCAACGCCGTAAAAACATTTGGCTCCCAGCCTAACTCTGCCCGGATTTCCTTGCGTGGCCTGGTCCCCCTGCTGATTTCTGGATGAACTGGAATGCCAGTTATTTGGATTCTCTCAGGGGGAATACCCGTCTCCATTGCCAGGTCGCGCACCATCTCGGTAGGCACCAGCAGGGTGTCCACCCGGTCGTTGAACCACAGCCGGTGAACGGTCGCCAGGTCGGTCACGACGGTAACGAGCGGGATCTTGGCCTTGAATACTGCCAGCACCCCGGTAAACGCAGGTTGGTACAAAGGATAGGTGCTGACCACAACGTCGGGGGGATAGGTGCGCAGCAAATCACGCATCAACTCGAACATGGCAACGGTCAGCGCACTTTCAGCGATGGCGCTTGGGACCGCCCGGTCTGAGGCTTCGTAGCCCAGCTTGTATAATTCCGGAGCTTTGCGCACCCACTTGTCATAATCGGTCTGGCTCTCCCGCAGCACATAGGGTGCGCGTTTGTCGTCAAGCGGATTAATAATGTCCACCTTGACGGAATCACCATACTCGATAGTCAAGGCTTCATGGAGTGCGTTGGCTGCGCTGCGGTGACCAAATCCGGCATCTGCGGTTAAGATCAAGATTCGCTTTTTACGATTTGCCATCCCACGCCTTTTTCCCACGCCTTACGCAAATGTATCCAGATCGATTGCTTCTTTCAATATTTTAAGGTTGCTGCTCTTGCGGTAAATTTCCGGTCAGGTAATCATGCAGCAGTCGCAGCGCCTGGCCGGCTGAAAGCATTTTATTGCCCACCCGGTCGCTTTCCCAAACGAATTTCCAGGCCCAATTGCCCTCTCCGGCGCTAAGAGCAATCCAGGTCAGCCCGACCGGTTTGCCCGGCAAACCGCCGCCTGGGCCGGCAATTCCGGTGACGGATATGCCAACCACCTGATCGAGCGGGATTTCTTTACCCGCGAATACCCGGCGAACCCCGATAGCCATTTCCAATGCAATTTCGCGTGAGACAGCGCCGTACTTCAACAGAGATTCAGAGTTCACTTGCAATAAGAAACGTTTGGCTTCGTAGGCATAAGCGGTAACACTGCCCAGATAGTAATCGGAAGATCCTGGTACATTGGTGACACGGTGACCGACCAGTCCACCGGTGCAAGATTCAGCCACAGCTAATCGTAAACTGCGCTGACGCAAAAGTGGACCGATTTGTTCTTCTAGGGAGGAGGCAACCATGAATGAGATTCCGTTCCAAAAGGATTGCCCGGAAAAGGGCACGCTCATTATACTCGATTGACCTGAATGCTCGCTCCAATGAGTTGAGTAGGAGACAGCTTGGGGACCTTCACACCTCGGATCCGGTCAAATATTCTTGGGTATAATCGGTGTTATCCTACAACAAGGCTAACTCGAGGAAACAATGCTTTCAGCAACATACCATTTTCCTACTGGGTTTCTATGGGGAACAGCCACTTCTTCCCACCAGGTTGAAGGCAGCAATTCCAATAATAACTGGTCAGCCTGGGAAGCCCAGGAGGGTCGCATTCGTCTGGGGCACAAAGCCGGTCTGGCCTGCGACTGGTGGGGCGGGCGCTGGAAGGAAGATTTCGACCGGGCCGCAGAAAGCAGTCAAAACGCCCATCGTCTATCGCTTGAGTGGAGCCGCATCCAACCCCGCCCGGATGTTTGGGATGAGGATGCCATCGATCATTACCGCCAGATGCTGCGCGGGCTGCACCAACGCGGTATGACGCCCATGGTGACCCTGCATCATTTCACCGATCCCTTATGGCTGACGGATTTGGGCGGCTGGGAAAACGACGAAACTCCAACGCTCTTTGAGAAATTCACCCTCAAAGTGGTGGATGCGCTCAAAGAATATTGCCAGAATTGGGTCACTATTAATGAGCCGAATGTGTACACCGTCATGGGTTATTTGTTTAAAGCCTTCCCTCCCGCCAAAAACGATCTAAAAGCTTGCTTCGCAGTATTGAAGAACATGGTGCGCGGCCACGCAGCAGCCTATCGCGCCATCCACAGGTTGCAACCCAATGCCAGCGTCGGGATCGCGCTGAACTATCAAAGTTTTAAGCCAACCCACACCTGGCTGCCATTTGACCGCGCTCTGGCTGGCTTCATTCACAACAATTTCAACGCCGCTTTTCCAAACGCATTAATGACCGGCAAATTCAAATTTGCCTTCAAATCCATCGATTTGCCAGAAGCGCGCAGCACCCAGGATTTTCTTGGCATCAATTATTACACGCGCCAGATGGCGGCTTTCAATTTACTTAAAAAGGGAAATTTATTCATCCATCTCACGTTTCCCAAAGATGCGGAAATGTCGGACACCGGACATATCGCCAACGTCCCGGAAGGTTTCTTCGAAGCGATGAAGTTTGCCAGAGGATACGGCCTGCCGATCTATATTACCGAGAACGGTATAGAGGATGCGGATGACGATTTGCGGCCGCGATACTTGATTCAGCATGTCCACCAAGTATGGCGGGCAGTGAATTTCAACTGGCCGATTAAAGGCTATTTCCACTGGTCGCTGGTGGATAATTTCGAGTGGGAACGCGGCTGGACGCAGCGCTTCGGTCTCTGGGGCCTAGACGTGGACACCCAGGCGCGTATCCGCCATACCAGCGTGGATGTATATGAAGCCATTTGCCGCGAAAACGGCATTGCCAGCACGATGGTGCAGCAGTATGCCCCGTCCATCTATAACCAGTTGTTCCCCGAATGAACACGCCAGAGACAGGACAACCGGCTGAATTCTGGTTGGTGCGCCACGGTCAAACTGACTGGAATATCCAGCGCCGCTATCAGGGTCATAAAGATATTCCATTGAACGCTGGAGGGCGTGAGCAAGCGCGAGTCCTGGCGGCAGGCCTGAACGGCGCCTCCTTTGCCGCAGTTTATTCCAGCGACCTCAGCCGTGCTATGGAAACGGCTGCCATTCTAACTGAAAAACATCCCCTGACGATTATCACTGACCTGCGCTTGCGTGAAATTGCCATGGGAGAATGGGAAGGGCGCACATTGACTGAGATCAGCAGCGAGCAGCCAGGCAGCGATGGCGGTCTGGCATATACTGAGGTGCACAGCCGCGCGCCGGGCGGCGAGTCGCTGGCGGAAGTGGCTGCGCGGGTGCGCGCTTTTGCGGATGAGATCGCAGCGAAGCATCCCGGACAGGTGGTGCTGATCGTCTCGCACGGTTTGTCACTGGCAGCCTTACGCTGCCTGGCAGTCGGGTTGCCTTTGGCAGAAGCACGCGATATCGTCCCGGAAAATTGTTCGATTGTCCGGGTCTTTTGGCCGCACCCTCTGGTTTCAGAGCCGTATGGTATCTCGATTTCGCGGTGATTTCGCCCCTCTAGGATAAACACACCGGAACGGAAGATTATTCGATTAATCGCAGGGTGCTGTTCGACCGGATTTGCAACCTAGCTCTTGGAGCAAATCATACAAATCTCAACGGCAACCGGTCGAACGCACCGAATTATTATCTTTTTGGTGCGTTCGCCGCAATATATTCGAAATATGGGTGGTTTGTTCTGAAAGCCAGTTTGATTATTGGGGGCGAACAGCACCCTACGCATGATGACTTAATAATGTTTCATTAAACAGCTTAGCTGTAGGGTGCTGTTCAACCGAGTTTGCAACATAGCCCTTGGAGCTAATCATTCAAATCTCAACGGTAACCGGTTGAACGCACCGAATTATTATCTTTTTGGTGCGTTTGCCCCTTTACTTCAAGATATGCGTGATAGGCTCCGAAAGCCAGTTTGATTTTTGGGGGCGAACAGCACCCTACGCCTGAAAGTATATTAATATTGCCTATTGACAACTTAGTACATTAGTTCTATAATGATGAAAATTTGTTCTACTTCTCTTAATTCAACGTCAAGGAGCAGATAATGAACCTCTCATCCACTCACTCAACTTCTAAAAATTTCTCCCAGGCATTGGGAAAATTGAAATTGCGCCCGGGGATGGCTTTCGGCGCCATCATCCTGACCGCGCTGGTCGCCTTCGAGGTTTTCAATTATTCAACCACCGACTACGCCCTGCGCGATTTGCTGGGCGACCTGCGCTTCGCCGGTATACACTGGGCAACCATTCTGGCGCTTGCGTTCTGCGGCATTGATTTCGCCGGTATCGCCCGCCTGTTTACCCCCGAGAAAAACACACAAGAGCCTAAGGAAGTCTGGTACTTGTTTGGCGCCTGGTTACTGGCTGCGACCATGAATGCTGTCCTAACCTGGTGGGGCGTCTCGATGGCTATCAGCAGCCATTCCATCGCCTCCCGGGCGATGATGGATCAGAAGACCATCACGGTTATCGTTCCCTTGTTTGTGTCGCTCATGGTTTGGGTCATCCGGATCCTGCTCATCGGGTCGTTATCGGTAGCCGGCGACCGCATCTTCTCCGATGGTCAACGACGCACTGTATATACCCAGCAGCCTACCCGCAGCATCCGTAACAGTGTGCCTGCTCCCGCCAATTTGAGCGGCGCAGCCATGGCTTCGCGCAGCGTCCCACGCTCTGGTTTTTCGACCGAGCGCAGCGCGCCGCGCCCTGAGCCAACTTACCACAGCGTCAATGCCCGTCCCGCCGGCCGCCAAAATCCCTCCGGCAGCGCCGATAACAATTCCTCCTATCACCTGTAAATTCCGGGTAGTCGGGGCGATGCTCCGGACAGGTCTGGCACAATTCCGTCAGCCTGTCCGGAGCTATTTTTTAACTTCAGGTTGAGTCAACGGCAGCCAGACAGTGAACAGCGTACCCTGGCCTTCTTCGGAGCTAACCTCGATCCGTCCATTGTGCTTCTTTACAATCCAGTCAGCGATGGAAAGACCAAGGCCAAACCCACTGGATGAACTGCGTTTACGCGAGCGTTCCGCTCGGAAGAAGCGGTCAAAAATATGCGGTAAATCCTTTGGCGAAATGCCGGGTCCGGTGTCCTGGACGAACAATTTCACCCGGTCATCGGCGCGCTGCAAACCAAGCGTGACGGACTTGCCAGCCGGAGAATATTGGATGGCATTGGCCGCCAGGTTAAGCAGCACTTGCTTCAAACGGTCGCGATCGCCGATGATATGCACCTGATCGATTTCCGAAAGGGAAACCGTCACTTTATCGCCGGCTAGAGTGCGCGCTTGCTGGTAAACCTCGAGCAACACGGTATCCAGATCGACCTCGGCCATATCCAACATAAGCCGGCCCGATTCGGCCTGTGATAGCAGCAGCAAATCACCTACCAGGCGGGTCAGACGGTCCACTTCGCGCTCGATGTTGCCGATTGATTCTTCATCGACACTGCCAGTCAAACGCATCAAGCCCACCTCGCCCTTGATGACCGTCAGCGGGGTGCGCAATTCGTGACTGACATCGGCAGTAAAGCGCCTTTGGGTATTAAAAAGGTTTTCCAGCCGCTCCAGCGTCTCATTAAAGGCCCGGATCAATTTGCCAACCTCATCGCCGCCGGCTTTTGATGCCGGGATACGGCGCGATAGGTCATCAGCCTGGGTAATACGAGTGGCAACCTCTGTGACCGTTGCCAACGGCGCCAGCGCCTGGCGTGTCAGAAACCAGGTGCTAAGCCCGACCAGCAGCATCAAGATGATGGTAAGCAAAACCAGGACACCGATAAGCGTGCGCTGCACCACATCCACCAGCGCCAGGCTCAACCCGACTTGCAGCACCCCCACCGGCCCCCTGCTCGTTTTCAGCGGCACGGAGAGCACCCGGATACGGTCCCCGCTAACCGTTTTGGACGAGTAGAAGGATTGCCCAACTCCCAGCCCGTTTTCATCCAGAGTGTTCAGCAGCCCGACCGGTCGGGTCAATTGGAGATTACCTTCCAGATCCCACACCTGGAACAATAAATTTTCAGTCGGCTGGTAGCTGGCCACCGAACGCGGATCGAACTGGTCGGCTGAGGTAACCCTCAATCGGTCTATTAGCTGCTGCGATGCGGTTGACAGCCGGCTGTCAATCGAGTCGAGCAGCGTAACGGTGATCAGCGTGTAAACCAGGATTCCGAAAACCAGCAGTACACCTCCCAGAATCGAGGTGTACAGCAAAGTCAAACGCAGGCGCAGCGACATAGCTTAATCGGTGTCACGCAGCACGTAACCCACACCTCGCGCAGTGTGGATCAGCCGCTGCTCACCTTCTAACTCCAATTTTTGGCGTAAATAACGGATATAGACGTCCAAAACATTACTTTCACCGCCAAAATCATACCCCCAGACACGGTCAAAAATCATTTCGCGGGTAAGCACCTGGCGCGGGTGGCGCAGGAAGAGTTCCAAAAGATCATATTCTTTTGCAGTCAGAGAAATCGACCGCCCCTTGCGCATGGCCAGCCGCGTAGAGGTGTCCAGAGTCAAATCGGCGAAGGAAAGAACCGGGACGCGTTCGGGCTGCGTGCGGCGCAGAAGCGCGCGTACCCGCGCCAACAGTTCATCCAGTTGGAAAGGTTTCACCATGTAATCGTCAGCCCCGGCATCCAGGCCATGCACACGGTCCTGAACCGTGTCCTTGGCGGTTAGCATCAGGATGGGAATATTTCCCCCTCCCCGCAGCCGCTCGCAAACCTCAAGACCATCCATGCCCGGTAACATCCAGTCCAGAATGACCAAATCGGGGTGCGCATCGCGAGCCAGCGTCAGTCCCGTTTCCCCGTCAAAGGCGGCATCGACCGTATAGCCTTCATACGCCAGGCTGCGGCGTAGTACACGCACAATGGCTTCGTCATCTTCGATGATCAGGATTCGTTCTTTCATGGCCCCTCCTCCGAGTTACTATACCACAAGGATTTATTGATTGCCACGCGCAAATCCATAGCTTCCGCGACTGATTTACCCGGCTGAACCAGCGTTCCGTATTCGCTTATCTAAATTGTACCGAATACGCAGAAAAATAAATGAAATTCGAGCCGTGACTTTTTGGAATTGGAATTCCGCCCGCCAAATGGGCTATAATCCATCGCATGATGGAACCTCCCAACCAGCCGCCGGTAATGGTTGACCAGGTGAAAGATCTTAACAACCTGGCGCATTTGTTGGAAACTCAGACCCGGGTAGCCGTTGATACCGAATCAAACAGCCTTTTCGCTTATGCGGAACAGGTATGTTTGATCCAGTTTTCGATTCCGGGCAGCGATTTTATGGTCGACCCGATTGCCCTGCCCGATCTTTCGTCGCTAGGGAAGTTGTTCGCCGACCCGAGGATTGAAAAAATTTTTCACGCTGCTGAATATGATTTGATTTGCCTGAAGCGTGATTTCGACTTTGAGTTCAACAGTGTGTTCGACACCATGCAAGCCGCCCGCATTCTCGGACGGACAAATGTTGGGTTGGCTAGCATGCTCGAATCAGAGTTCGGCGTGATCATCGAGAAAAAATTTCAGCGCGCCAATTGGGGAGAACGGCCATTAACCCCGGCAATGCTGGCCTATGCCCGCCTTGATTCGTACTATTTGATCGATTTGCGCGACCGGTTGTACGCAGAACTGGTCGATAAAGGCTTACTCGCCCTGGCATTGGAGGATTTTCGCCGGGTCACCCGGGTGGATGCCGGGAGCACGGAATTGGAACCACCCACCTGGTGGCGATTACCTGGCAGCCAAAGCCTGAACCCGCAGCAGTGCAGCGTCCTCCAGGCGCTGGTCGAATACCGTGACCAGCAAGCGCGCCGGGCAGATTTACCGCACTTTAAAGTCCTTTCCAACCAGACCCTTCTACAAATTGCTGAGGAATTGCCGCTGACCTGGGATGCTCTGGCCGATATTCCCTCGCTTTCAGCCCGGCAGCGCGACCGGCATCACACCGGCTTACTGGCGGCGGTCAAACGCGGGATGGACACTCCCCCGCCGCCCCGTCCAGTCAACCACCGCCGGTCGGACGCGGTGTTGGAACGCCTGGAAATTTTACGGGATTGGCGCAAAGAGACCGCCCGCAAGCTGGAAGTCGAATCGGATGTGGTCCTGCCGCGGGAAGTACTGGAAGAAATCGCCATCAAAGCGCCTGCCACCCAGGGCGATCTTCGAATATTAATGAAAGAGCTTCCATGGCGCTTTGAGCAGTATGGCAGCCGGATTCTGACTGCCATACACCAAAAGGAGCCGTCGTGAAAATTCATTTCAATGGAGCTGCCCAAACTGTCACCGGTTCGCAGTACTTATTGGAAGTCAATGGATATCAAATCCTGTTGGAATGCGGCCTGTACCAGGGTCATCGTAAAGACTATTACCAGCGCAACCGCACATTTGGCTTCCTCCCAGGCAAGCTGGATGCGGTTCTGCTTTCACATGCCCATATCGACCACTCCGGCAACCTACCCAACCTGGTAAAACACGGGCTAAATGCGCCCGTTTACGCCACCCGCGCCACCGCTGGCCTGGCTGATGTAATGTTACGTGACTCGGGACACATCCAGGAAGCGGATGTTGAATTTTTGAACAAAAAACGCGCCAAACGCGGCGAACCGCCGGTCGAACCACTCTATACTATGGCGGACGCGGAACGGGTAAATGAATACTTTCAGCCCGCCGAATATAACCAGGCCATCGAACCGGTCCCCGGGGTGCGAGTCACCTTTGTTGACGCCGGCCATATCCTCGGATCAGCCGCGGTAGTGTTCGATATCGACGAGCACGGACGCAAATACCGCTTGTGGTTCTCGGGCGATATCGGCCGCGACCGCTTGCCGTTGATGAAAGACCCAGTGTTGCCAAGCGCCGCGGATTATCTGATGATGGAATGCACCTACGGCGATAAACCGCATGAGGACCCCGAGGTCGCCTATGTGGAACTGCGCGACGCGGTGCGCCGGGCGGTCGAACGCCGTGGCAAAATCATCATCCCGGCCTTTGCGGTCGGGCGCACTCAAGAACTGGTTTACGCCTTCAACCGCATGATGTCTGGCGGTGAGGTGCCGGCAATCCCGGTGTTCGTGGATTCGCCGCTGGCGGTGGAAACGTCCAAAGTGTTTATGAAGTACGCCGATTTGTTCGACGCCGAGACCCAGGAGTTTGTCCGCAGCGGACAGCATCCAGCTTTGACATTTCCACAGTTGACTTACATCGAGTCGGTCGACCAGTCGAAAGCGCTCAACGACCAGCATGAACCCATGATTATCATCTCGGCATCGGGCATGGCAGAAACCGGGCGAATTTTGCACCATCTGCGCAACAACATTCAAAACTCCAAAAATATGGTGTTGATCGTCTCCTGGCAGGCGCCGCACACGCTTGGCCGTCGGCTGGCAGATCGCGAATCCATGGTGCGCATTTTTGGCGATCCTTATGACCGAAGGGCGGAAGTGGTCACCATTGGCGGGCTTTCGGCACATGCCGGCCAAACTATGCTGCTGAAATATGCCAAAGCCACCCAAAACAGGCTGCGCGACTTGTATCTGGTGCATGGCGAGGAAGATGCTGCCACGGTTTTCAAGGGTCTGTTAACCCAGCAGGGCTTCACCAATATTCATTATCCGGGCTGGGGACAATTTTTGGAAATTTAGCCACTCCTCGGTTATAATTGCGCTGCAGTTTTCGGAGAGGTGCCAGAGTGGTTGAACGGGGCGGTCTCGAAAACCGTTGTGGTCCTCCGGGCCACCGTGGGTTCGAATCCCACCCTCTCCGCTAAGATTAATAATTACAAGTCGCCACCGTGAGTCCTCTCAGAGGGGATGATATTCGAATCCCACCCTTTCCGTTGATAAAAATAGCCCGTAAAGCGGGCTATTTTTATCAACTACACTGCGCATCGTTCACAGCCTGCTTAGCAAAGTTTCGTCAGGGCATTCCTTATAGGGTAATTACCGTTTCTGAATAAATGAGGTAAACCGTTCCGCCTGAGTTTTAGAGCCATACATCTTACAACTCGGAGCGCAGGTAGGTACGCTGGCCATCAGCATCCACTGCTGCCGATGGCAGGTTGCTGACCTGCTTCACCTCAGGAGGGCTGCTCTGAACGGTTTTTAGCGCGACTTTTCACCAACCCTCCTGGTTTCAGTTGGGGATTGGTGAAAAGTCTTGATTTTACTTAATTAACCGAATTTTCCCAATATTACGGGGTCATAAAATGGAGTCCCGATGCGCCACCGTTTAAGTTATCCCAAGCTGCTTCTGGAACCCAGACATGACTCGCCGCTCCAGTACCCGGTGCATGAGCAGGGTATGCACACCGGCCCAGCCCAGTTTCGCTAACGCCTGCCGCAAGAGCCGGACCTGCCATAACCGCCACGATCACCAACGTAAGAAGTAAAGCCAGCATTAGTTTTTTCATCGCTAGTTTCCTTTCCTAAAGAGGTCTTTCTGATTGATCAATTGATTGTGGGTTGGAAAATCTACTGAAAGCAGTTCCTTTTGTCGATAAAAATCGTCTTCTGGCAATTCCTTACACCACCTCCTGTTGATTTATGTAGAAATCGCCGGAAACCGGTGGCCGAAATCGGCGAAGACCGCTGACTAAAGTGCTTCGTTCAACCTGTTGGTCTGCTCTCGGGTTAAGATTGGGGGCGCCTGGCCAAGCACTCCTCGGCCTTAGAGTAAGGATAGCCACCCATCGCAAGGAAAACGTAAGGACATTCGATTGTATAATGTCTATACAAAGGAGACACCGGCAACATGGCCCAGCTCGCGTTTTCTTTTCTTGGGGGCTGGCAGGTCTCACTCGAAGGACAGCCCCTAACAGGCTTCGAATCAAGCAAAGTCCGCGCGTTACTGACTTATCTTGCCTTAGAACCCGACCGGCCGCACTACCGCGAAGCATTAGCCGGTTTTCTCTGGCCAGCCATGTCCTCTGCGGACGCGTATGCAAATCTCCGCCAGGCCCTCGCCAACCTCCGCAAAACCATCAGCGACTCTGCTGCCCGACCGCCTTTCCTGCTCATCACGCGTACGACGATCCAATTCAATCGCGCCAGTGATTACACGCTCGATGTGGCCGAATTCACCGCGCTGCTTGCCGATTGTGATCGGCATCCTCACCGGCACATCGAAACCTGCCAGGCTTGCGCGACGCGTTTGCAAATGGCAACGGAGCTTTACCACGGCGATTTTCTCGAAGGCTTTTTCCTGAGTGGAAGTTCTGAATTTGAAGAATGGGAGCTATTCCAGCGTGAAAGTCTGCGGAAGTTGGTGCTGGGTGCGCTCGCCCATTTGGCTGGATACTACGAAAGGTGTGCCTCGTTTGATCTAGCTCAACGCACGCTCGCACGCCAGCTCGAACTCGACCCATTGTGCGAGGAAGCGCACCAACACCTCATGCGTTCGTTAGCCCGCTCCGGCAACCGCACTGCTGCCCTGGCGCAGTACAACACATGCCGCCGTATCCTGGCTGAGGAACTGGGTGTAGAACCGTCTGGCGAAACAATATCCCTATACGAGCAGATCAAGACCGGGAAGTTCGAGGGGTATATTCCGGGAGCGGTGCCTCAGTTGCATAATTGGCCTCATTCCGCCAAGCCCCTCATCGGGCGTGAAGCTGAACTGGCTGAGATAGCCGAATTGATTGCCAAACCGGATTGCCGTCTTCTCACCATCCTCGGCCCAGGTGGTATGGGAAAATCTCACCTGGCGCTGGAAGCAGCGGCTGCCCAGTCAAGGTCATTCAGGGATGGCGCAGCCTTTGTCTCCCTTGCGCCGCTGAGTTCGACTGAGTATTTGGCCTCAACCATTGCAGACGCTTTAAGTGTGCCGCTCTCCAGTCCGGCTGACCCTGGCGAACAGCTCGTCCACGCGCTCCGGGATTCGGATTTACTCATCGTCCTGGACAACTTTGAGCACCTTCGCCAGGGAACCACCCTCCTGTCCAAAATCCTGGCGCGGGCGCCAGGCGTGCAATTCATCGTTACCTCACGCGAACGGCTGGATGTGGAAGGCGAATGGCTATTTGAACTCCGTGGCCTGCGCTACCCCGAATCAGAAAGTCCCGACCCGGATATTGAGAAGTACAGCGCTGTTCAACTATTCCTGTATAGCGCCCGCCGGGTTCGCTCGAATTTTGCGTTATCCGAGGTGGATAAAACCGCCATCGCCCGCATTTGCAGGATGGTAGGTGGAATGCCGCTGGCCATTGAGCTTTCTGCGGCATGGGTCCACGTTATCTCGCCCGCCGAAATCTCAGCCGAGATCGAGCGCGGCCTCGGAATTCTGTCCACCACCCGGCAAAACATTCTGGAGCGCCACCGCAGCTTGCGAGTGGTCTTCGATAATTCGTGGCAACTGCTCACCGCAGAAGAACAACGGGCTTTTCGAAACCTATCCGTCTTCCGGGACCCTTTTGAGCGCGAGGCTGCAGAGCGCGTGGCTGAAGTAACCCTGCCGCTACTCTCGACCCTCGTGGATAAGACGCTCGTTCATTGGGATCATAAATGGCGCTACAACATGCACGAGCTCATTGGGGATTACGCTCGTGAGAAGCTGCGTGAATCAGGCGATGAAGACGCCATCTTCGCCCGGCTTGCCGACTACATTTTGCGGTTGGCTGAAACTGCCGAGCCGGGACTCCGTGGTCCCCAGCAAAGCACCTGGCTCGACCGGGTGGATGCCCACCGCAATAACTTGCAGGCCGTGTTAGATTGGATCTTGAACTCCGGGAGTGACCTAAACCTTGAAATAGGGTTAAGAATCGCCAGCGCATTGGCCGGTTTCTGGTGGATGCGGGGCTTGAATAAAGGGCGTGATTGGCTGGCAGCCTTGCTGCAGCATCCGAAGGCTGCAAAACATACGGCGGCGCGCGCCAAGGCACTCGCTTTGGCCGGTGATCTCGCCATAGTACAGGAGGGTAACCACCCGGCGGCGCGTTTGATGTACGAGGAGAGTTTGTTGATAGCCAGGAAAATAGGAGACAAGCAAGGAGTCGCAATCGCGTTGCTTGGCTTGGGCGAAATAGCCCGGGCTGTCGGTGATGTTGCAGGCGCGCGTTCGTTAAAGGAACAGAGCCTGACAATCTGGCAGCAGTTAGAAGAAGGCTGGGGCATCGCCTGGGCTTTTCACGAGCTGGGGGATCTGGCTTTCGATCAAGTCGATCTGGAGCAGGCGTCCTCGTTTTATAATCAATCCCTGGTTATCCGCAGGGAGATAGGTGACCAATCAGGCACGGCGTGGCTGATAAATAATCTTGGGGAAATAGCGCGTTATGAGGGCCATTATGAGCAAGCCCGAGAGCTATACGAGGAGAGCCTGAGATTGTTTCGGGAATTAGGTAACAAAGGGGGCATTACCTGTGCGATCACCAACTTAGGCTTTATTGCGCTGAGTCAGGGCAATCACCCTATGGCAAGGACTTTCTTCGAAGAGAGCCTGTCCCAGAACTCGGGGAACAAGGGCATAAATGCTTTTTGCTTGATTGGCCTGGCTGGTGTGTCGCAGAATTCTGTGCTTGCAGCGCGTTTGTTGGGAGCGGCAGACTCTATTCGGGACCTTAATATCACACCTACCGACCGCGTCGATCACGATCGGATTGTGGCCGCAGTGCGTGCTCAACTTGATGAAACCACTTTTGCGGCAGCCTGGGAAGCTGGACGATCGATGCTACTTGACCAGGCAATTGAGGTCGCCCTTCAGGAGGAACGGACCAAAGAATCCTGGTAATCATCCTGTTTCATTTGCAGCCCTCCTGGTTTGATTGGACGGGCAACCAAAGCATCATCCTGAAGTTTTGTCATTTTTCGCCTTAGATCACAAAAATCACCGAAACCTTAAGTTTTGGGTAAGACATGTTTGTTAAATCATCTGCAGATGATTAGAACCACTAGAAATTCGGCGATTTCCATCAAGTCACGCGTGTAATTTGCTAAAGTAATCTTGTTTTTTATACTAACCGTGGGTTGGAATCCCACCCTCTCCGCTGACAGTTATCATGACTTTCCCACCGTGGTTCCCATGCCCTCGCGCTTCACTCCTGGTGATAAGCAAGGATGTGGAAGGAGGCGCGATAATTCAACTCAAGACGGGTTGAATCCTGACAAATACACGAAGCCTGTCGTCGTTGGAATAATCGAACCGGGGTTCAAGCCGCACATTCAAATCTGCGCGGATTCTTATGATTCATCCAATTATGCAGTGAATTGACTTATAATGTTTACTGGTTTAGTAATTTATTGATTCGAGGTAAAAATGGCACAGGATGAATCAGAGGCGATTTATAAAGAAATTGAAGCTTTCACGGAAGCCTGGAACAAAGGTGACGCGAAAGCCGCCGCATTATTCTTTACCGAAGATGGTGTCCGGGTGGGCGTGAGCGGCGATATCCAGCATGGCCATACCGAACTTGAAACGGCCTACGACCGGCTGCTTCATCAAACCATGTCTGGCGCGGTAGTCAGCCTGGAACGCGGAACCATTCGTATGCTGACGCCGGAATTCGCGATCTGGCAGGGTGGTCTTGAAATCACACCGCCTAATGGCGGGCGAGTTTTAAAGGGTTACATCGTCCAGGTAATGCAAAAAGTGGGCGGCCGTTGGCTGGTCCTCGAAGCTCACCCCAAGTTTTACCCGCCAATTGTTAGTTAAGACCAGTTTTATTGACGCCTGTGACGACAAATAAATACCAGCCGCACCAGGCAGCCTGCCATCTTCATCCTGGAATTTGTCTATTCTGAGCTGGACGTTGCAATCGTCTGGCTTTGCGCGGGGCTTGATCTTAAAACAATCGGTATAAACCGCGACCTGTTGACAAAGCTGCCATACAAAGCTTCCGCCATTGAAAAAAGCCGCTGACAATCAAACCATGTCAGCGGCTTTATCCATCTTTATTTCCCAACCAGCTCGGCTGGATACACGGGTTACCGGGTCAACTGTGCTCGAACTGCCCCAGCCGGGAAGGCAGGGTTATGCACATTTACGTAATATTGGTCCGGGAATTGGAGAATCTGCATAATTAAGCCCGGATCCACGGCAGTACATCCGCTGGATGAGCCGGTCGTTGGCGGGGTCAGCGGAACGACGACCGGACCGGCAACGTCGGCCGGAGCCCGGTGAATGTGGGAAGCAGTGGCGGAATCGATGTTTTCAACCGTCAAAACAAAGCAAATTTCTCCCTGCCCCGGATTGAAGGTAAAGAAGGCTGTGCCCGTACCATCGGGATCCCCCGGACCAGGTCTTTCCGCTGCACCTGTCATGAAGACTTCAATCGGCCGGCCGCCCGTATCTGCCCCGTCGATCACGGCAGCAAATACCGGGCTTGCTGCGCCGATTACCGAGATAAGCAGAATTAGGGCCAATACTGGCAAGGCTTTGAGTGGATTCAAACCTTTCATCGAGTTTCTCCTTTTTGTAAATCGGATAAAACTTATCATAATTATATTACGACAAGTTTCAGGGTTTGGATGCATTAATTTCTGATAAAATTGATCAATAATATGTAATTAAAAATAGACATGATTGTTCGAATCAGCCCTCCGGTGAACGCTGGCCAAATTGCCACTTGTAAACTAATGGATAATTCACTAATATATTATTGATAGATTCAGTCATATTATCTAAAACGCATTTTTTATAATTCATCGATTACCGTCCATTTTGGTCTTTCTTCCCTGCCAGGACGGAATCCCCCTCGACGAGCAGACCTGACAGGGTGGTTAATGGGCGTTGTTTGTCTTTCACGCCAATCGCAGGATTGTTCATCCTCCGGAAAATAAACCCGGCAGGTTGTTCTTAGCGTTAAACGATTGGCTTTATCGTTATGGCAATTCTGGAGCCCCCATGAAAACAGGCCGGGTGAGATTGATGGTCGTTGACGACCACACCATCTTTCGGGAAGGTTTGGTCAGCCTACTCAAGCAGCAACCGGATTTTGAGGTTGTTGGTGAAGCCGGGTTGGCAAGCGAAGCGGTTGATAAAGCGCTTGTCCTAAAGCCCGATATGGTTTTAATGGATATTGCTTTACCAGACAGCACCGGGTTCGAGGCAACCCGCAAGATCATGTCGCTGCTGCCAGAAACAACGGTAGTCATTTTGACCATTCTCGAATCGGATGAAATGCTGTTCGAAGCATTCCACAGCGGCGCGCGGGGATATATGTTGAAGAACACCTCCATCTCCAAGTTGATGGCATCCTTACGCGGGCTGTTGCAAGGGGAAGCTGCGATTTCTCGGAAACTGACAACCCGAGTCCTGGAAGAGTTTTACCGCATTGGAAAAATAAAATACCACGAAGAAGTCCACTCTGAAGATCTGACCCACCGCGAGTTGGAAGTGCTCGAATATATGGGAGCAGGTTCATCGAACCATCAAATCGCCCAGCAACTGGTCATCAGTGAAAATACGGTCAAAAACCACGTTCACAATATTCTCCACAAGCTCAAATTAAAAAGCCGTCACGAGGCTGCCGGTTTTGCGCTGCGGCAAAAAATCAACAACCATATCACCGAAAAATTCATTTACCAACTTGTACCTTTTCTCTTCCTGATAAATCAGTTGGTGTTCGATTAACCTGAAACATATATTTATTTAGCTGGTTTTTGAACTAGTGCCCGGTCAGATCAAAAAAGAGCTTCACAAACGCGGTTTTTCGAAGAAACTGCCTTTGAAAATTCAATTCAGCGCATTGGTCGCCTCACTAGTCGTTTTTGCCAAATAGCCGAGGAAATAGTCCCTCTTCTCATGCTGAAGAACTAGTTCGGGTCATAGAATCGTGCCTGAACACCGAATATTATTGAAAAGCGTTAATCGATGATTTGGAGTGGCTGAAATGCGGGTTCTGGTAATCCAAAGCAAGTCGATATTGGCCGCTGGCATTACTAGTCTTCTCCAGCAGCAAGGTACATTTGAGGTGGCGCGATTCGGTTTTCAAAATAAGGGCAAGTTATGCGAAGAGATCGACCGGTTTCGTCCAGATGTCATCATATTGGATGCGAGTTTAGGCCCGGCCAAAATCAGCTCCCTCCTTTCCTTACTGGAAGTACATCAAAAACTGCGGCTTTTGGTCATCAGTCTGGAGAACAATAAGGTTCAGGTTTACGAAAAGCAAGATCAGTCCATTAACACCCTTGAGAATCTAATCAAAGTGATCCACGGGGAATATTCCCATAAAGGGATGATCGAAACACCTGCTCCATGATTTGAGATTTTACCGGTTACAGCATCAGGGTCAGTCCATCTGTCCAAGGAGGAAAACCTTATGTTACGGGGAATTATCAACACCAGTTTGAAATTTCATGTTCTGGTTTTATCCATTGCTGCGGTCCTGTTGGTCGTCGGATTCACACAGATTCAGGATATGTCGGTGGATGTTCTCCCAGAATTTGAACCGCCTTTTGTTGAAATCCAAACCGAGGCCCTTGGGCTGTCAGCCAAAGAGGTTGAGCAGTTGATTACTGTTCCAATGGAACAAGACCTGCTTAACGGCGTTGCCTGGCTGGACGTCATCCGTTCTGAATCGGTTCCCGGGCTGTCTTCTATCCTGCTGTTTTTTGAGCCCGGCACCGACCTCTTCAAAGCCCGGCAAATGGTTTCTGAACGGCTTTCACAGGCTGCAGTAGCGATTCCCAACGTCTCCAGGCCGCCTGTAATGATCCAACCGCTTTCCTCCACCAGTCGCTTCATGATTGTCGGGCTTTCCTCGCAAGAGCTGTCGCTCATCGAGATGTCCGTGCTTGCACGCTGGACGATTGGACCGCGTTTAATGGGCGTGCCCGGCGTGGCAAATGTCGCCATTTGGGGACAGCGAGAACGTCAATTGCAGGTTCAAGTCGACCCGGAAAGACTGCGGGCAAACGGCATTTCCCTCGAGCAAATCCTGGAAACGACCGGGAATGCACTGTGGGTCTCCTCGCTAAGCTTCCTGGAGGCGTCCACCCCTGGCACCGGCGGGTTTATCGATACGCCCAATCAGCGATTAGGAATCTGGCACGTACTTCCCATCACTTCGGCAGACGACCTGGCTCAAGTGCCCGTCGAAGGTGCGAGTTATTTGCGTCTCGGGCAGGTAACCAGTGTCGTCGAGGACCATCAACCGCTCATCGGGGATGCGATTCTGAACGACAGTCCTAACCTGATGTTGGTGGTAGAAAAATTCCCTGGAACCAACGCTCTGGAAGTTACCCGCGGCGTTGAAGATGCGCTTGCGGCATTAAAACCCGGCCTTGGCGGTATCGAAATCGATACCAGCATCTTCAGGCCTGCCTCCTTCATCGAATTGGCAGTCGGCAACCTCTCCAAATCTTTGCTGATTGCCGTGTTCCTGATTGTGTTGGTACTGGGAGCGCTGCTGTTTGAGTGGCGGGTCGCACTGGTCAGCTTTATCACGATACCGTTATCCATTCTTGCAGCTTTACTTATCTTTTACGCGCGCGGTTCGACCCTTAATGCGATGGTCCTCTCCGGGCTGGCAGTTGCAATCGGGATCATTGTTGATGATGCCATCGTAGATGTGGATAGAATTTCGCGCGCCTTGCACAAGTCTCGCGAAGCAGGCAAAACCCTTTCCGCTGCTGACATTATCCTTACAGCCTCCCATGAAATTCGCGGAACGTTAATTTTCGCCACCATCATCATCGGGCTGGCCATTCTGCCAATTTTCTTCGTCGAGGGAGTCACCGGCGCATTCTTCCAGCCATTCGCGGTTTCCTTCCTGCTGGCGGTGCTGGCATCCATGGTCGTTGCTTTGACCGTAACGCCGGCGCTGTCACTCATGCTTTTTTCGAAAGCGCCGTTAAAAAAGCTGGAATCCCCCATCATCGCCAGGGCGGCGCTTGGATATCAAAAAATGATTGCCCGGGCGGTTCAAACGCCAAAGGTTGTATATATCGCTGCCGCGATCATGCTGGTTGTGGGCATCGCTTTGATCCCATTCCTGCGGATTGAACAGTTGCTGCCATCCTTCAAAGAGCCTTATTTCATGATCGAATGGAATGGGGCGCCAGGAACCTCCCGGCTCGAAATGGACCGGATCATTGCGCGGATCAGCCAGGAGTTGGCCACCCTCCCCGGGGTGCGCAAGGTTGGGGCCCATGTCGGCCGCGCAGTATTCGGCGACCAGGTCGTTGGCATTAATTCCGCCAATATATGGGTCAGTATCGATCCAGCAGCTGATTACGAAGGAACTGTCGCCTCGATCCGCGAGACGGTCAGCGGCTATCCGGGGTTGTCGCAGGAAGTCCACAGTTACCTGCAGGAAGTCCTGCGCCAGTCTCTTTCCAGATCCAGCCAGGCCAGCGTAGTGCGGGTGTTTGGCGAAAATCAGGATGTGCTAAGTACCAAAGCAGATGAAATTCAACTGGCGCTGTCAAAAATCAACGGAGTCGTTGATTTAAGTGTTGACCTGCCCATCGCAGAACCGACTTTGAGGGTTGAGGTTGACCTGGATGCCGCTCAACGTTATGGCATAAAACCAGGAGATGTAAGGCGGTCGGTTGCTACATTAATCTCTGGATTGCAGGTAGGCAGCCTGTTTGAAGATCAAAAGGTATTCGATGTTGTGGTCTGGAGCACACCAAGCGTCCGCCAGGACATAAATGACATTGGCGGACTGCTGATCGACCTACCGGGCGGCGGGCATGTTCGTCTGGCGGATGTCGCCAGCGTGGTGATCACTCCCACCGCGAGCGTTATTCGCCGGGAGGGCGTTTCACCTTACCTGGATATCAGCTTCAATATGGTGGGCAGGGATATCAATACGATCTCGAATGACGTTAAAAATGCGCTGTTGAGCGTTCAGTTCCCGCTGGAATATCATGCCGAGTTCCTGGGTGAGTTCGCCGAGCGGCAGACTGCCGAACAGCGGATACTGATAGCGGGATTGATGGCAATCCTTGGGATCATTCTGGTGCTACAAGCTTCTTTCCGCAATTGGCGCCTGGCAGTCATCACCTTCCTGGTGATGCCGGCTGGAGCTGCCGGCGGGGTGATCGCGGCCTTTTTCCTGGGGATGGGCGTCCTCACCTTAGGAGCTGCGATTGGTTTCCTGGCACTTTTTGCCACTGTCTTGCGCAGCAGCATCCTGTATGCAGAACGTTACCGCCGCCTCCAACACGAGGAAGGTCGAGTATTCGGCATGGATTTGATCGTCGAAGGAGCGGTTGACCGGTTTGCGCCGGCTTTCATGTCAGCCATCACATTCGCTGCTGCCTTGCTGCCATTTATCATTTTCGGCTATGTCCCGGGTACTGAGATCGTCCAACCGATGGCAATCGTCATTTTGGCAGGATTGGTCACTTCGACGTTCTTCAACCTGTTTGTTCTTCCCACTCTTTACTACCGCTTTGGTGCGTACTCCGAACGTGACCTGGAACTTTTAACAACGCCTGCACCTGTAGCAGGTGAAATGCAAGCAACCTCATCGGATTAACCTGGAACGCAAGTCTACTCTGGCCAAATCTTCACGGAGGTTCTATGGATGATCAGAATCAACCCATCCTCATCGCTGAGGAGCTGCGCAAATCCTATGGGCAGCGAGCAGCACTGCGCGGTCTGTCTTTTTCCCTGCAGGGCGGGCGAGTTTTGGGTTTTTTAGGCCCGAATGGGGCCGGCAAGACGACTTCCATTCGCATTTTGACCACCATCATGCAGCCTGACTCGGGAAATTTCTCGGTGGATGGAATCAATCACAAACACCCGGAAAAAATCCGGCGAAAAATCGGCGTCCTGCCGGAAAGCCTAGGCTTCCCGCGCCAAATTACCGGTTTTGAGTACCTGACCTATTACGGTCAGTTGTACGGGTTGCCGACAGGGGCTGCAAAGGATAACGCCCGGAGGCTGTTAAGCGAGGTCGGGCTGGAGGCGCGGGGTAAGTCTTTGATCGGCTCATACTCCCACGGCATGCGCCAGCGCGTCGGCATCGCCCGGGCGTTGGTTAACAAGCCGCTGGTGGTTTTTCTCGATGAACCAACCTTGGGCCTTGACCCGCGCGGGCAGCAAGAACTATTGGCGCTCATCCAGCATATCGCGCGCGAGTACGGCACCGGCGTAATTTTATGCAGCCATTCGCTTTCTGAAATCGAAGGGATTTGCGACGATGTCGTTATCTTGAGTTCAGGCCAGGTGGTCACTCAGGGGCCAGTCAACCAGATCCTTGGGAAGGGCCAGCGTAATGTTTACCGTATCCAGATACCGGTTACGGATCTTGCTCCTGCTCAGGAAGAATTGACAAAGCTGTCGGCAGTGCTGCGGGTCTCGCTACTCGGCGAAATGTCGGGCTGGCTGAGGGTCGAGTTGACCTATTCGAACAATGGATCTAACCCGGAGGATTATTCCATCAATAACAGGCTGTTGGGAGCCCTGATCCAGGCTGGAATTCCAGTCATGAGCTTTGAGGCTGAGGGCAGCCGGCTCCAGGATGTGTTCCTACAACTCACCGAGGAGGCGATCAAATGAGCAGCCGAACAGCACGCATGGATGAAATCAGCCGTTCCGAAGGCCGGTCACTCCCTGCCTGGTGGTTGATTTTCACCCGTGAATTAACCGATCTCTGGGTCGGAGGGAAAGCGCTTACCTTGATTCTGATCTACAGCGTCCTGCTGGGGATCATGGTGTACGTTCTATCATCGAATAGTGAGTTAAGCCTGATCCCGCCCAAGGAAATGGCCTATGAGACGCTCAAAAATGCCATGGCGGTCAGTCTTTTCATAGCCCTGATCATCGGCGCCGACAGCCTGAGCGGTGAACGGGAGCGCGCCACTTTTGAAGCTTTGCTACTAACTCCCGCCAGTCGGCGGCAAATCATCACCGGCAAGTTCCTGTCAGGCATCTCACCCTGGCCTATTGCCTTCCTGATCGTGATCCCCTACTTGAATGTGGTCGCGCAGGGGGACGAAATTTTAGGTCCGGCGATACTCTGGGGCGGAATTACCGGAACGATTTTGGCAACCGCTTATACCGGTCTTGGAATGTTGGTCAGCTTTTTCTCGAACTCGAATAAAACCAGCTATTTCGTCAGCCTGGGAATCTATATTCTGTTTTTAGTTCCGGCGCAGCTGCCTGGACGGGCTCAAACCGGTGCCACCGGCCAATTCCTGCAATGGGTGAATCCAGTGGCAGCGGTCAATCACTTCCTTTCCAAACACCTGGTGAATTACCGCACACTGGCTGAATTTTGGACCTGGCTGATCGCGCCAACCGCTTTTATGCTCATCGTGCTCGGCCTTTTATTCCTTTTTGCCGCACCTGGCTTGCGATTGGAAGGCGGGCGAGAGAGCAAAATCGGCAAAATGCTGAAGCGTGGTACCGCTGTAGTCGGGCTTGTGCTGCTGCTGGCGTTTCCGACAGCAGTCCCGGTGTTGGCTCGAGACGCGCTAAAGACCGAAAGCGGACTGCAGATAACCATCGATAAAGACTACGTCGTGGTCAAGACTGGTGACAAAGTTGAGTACAACACGGTTATCACCAACATCGGCTCTACCGCCTCCGCTCCTTTGATCGTGGCAATGAACTTGATCAACCTGGACGCCAAAGGGGACATTGTCGATCCGGAGGATTGGTCACCCCAGCGGACGCAATATCTGGAAGGTCTGGCGCCAGGCGAGTCTGCCAGCCTAAGCTGGATTATCAACACCATCCTGGATGGCGACTACATGGTGTACATGGTTCTCATCGATGCGCCCACCAGCACCGAGACTACCAGCCACCCGGTTGCCAGTTCAGGCATTCACCTGACAGTGACCCCCTTCACCCGGCTTAATCCGCTGGGAGTACTTCCGTATGCCATCGGCGGCCCGGTTCTGCTTGGGCTCGCAATTTTCTTCGTCTATCGCCTGCGTCGCAAGAACATCGACCTGGGCGGTTCTTGACCGGTTATTTATTCGCCATTTATAGAATGGAAGGATTGCGATGAACAAAAAATATGGATGGATCGTCCTTTTACTGCTTGGAGCAACATTCCTGCTGACTGCTTGCGCCGGTGACGCCTCCGTAAGTGAGAAAGAATCCGCTGTCACGATCAAAGAGATCGCAGGCTCGGATTTCAAACGCATCGAATTATCTCAAAAGGCCTCCGATCGTCTGGGTATACAAACCACCGGAGTTCTTCAAGAGTTAGTCATCCGACAGCGGTTGGTCGGCGGCGAGGTTCTAGGCGATAGCTTGGTTCTTGGAAGCAAGGATAACGGCGTCATCCCGGTGTCAGGCGCAACCGGTTCAGGCGTGGTTTATGTGCGGGTGCGTTTGAATGAAAGTGACCTGAACAAGGTTGACCGTTCCCAGGCAGTCCACGTGCTGCCATTGGACATTGAAGATGATGATAACGATGGCGAAGACGAGGACGGCCTAGAAGCAGAAGAGATCGACGGGCCGGATGATGATGACTTAGGTGAAGTTGCGGGCGAAGGAGCACTGTACTATGCAATAAAAGCCAGCGGGAACAGAACTTTGGTGGCCGGTCAGCGGGTGCGGGTAGCGCTATCCCTCACCGGCAGTGGTTCTCAGTCCCGGGTAGTGCCCTACGCCGCTGTTATCTACGGTCTACACGGTGAAACCTGGGTTTACACCAATCCCGAACCCCTCGTCTTCGTTCGGGTGCCGATCGTAATTGATTACATCGAAGGCGATTTTGCAGTCCTGGCAGAAGGACCTGCGGCAGACACCCTGGTTGTAACCGTGGGTGCTTCTGAATTATTCGGCGCCGAGTCTGGAGTTGGCGGCGGAAAATAATCGGTAATGGAGGTATCCAATGCGCTGGATTGTTGCCACTAGCCTTCGGTTCCGCTATGTAGTTGTGTATCTGGCTGTGATGCTGGTTGTTTACGGGATAGCCAGGCTTACCAACACCTCGGTCGACGTGTTCCCGGAATTCGCCCCGCCCAAGGTTGAAATTCAGACTATATCGATTGGCCTTTCGACGGAGGCGGTTGAGGAACTGGTCACTGTGCCCATTGAACAGGCATTGAATGGGATCGACGGATTGGATGTTATGCGCTCGAAATCCGTGCCCGACCTGTCCTCGATTGTGTTGATCTTCAAGCCCGGCACGGATCTGATTCACGCCCGGCAGTTAGTGCAGGAACGCCTCAACACCGTGGTGAACTCACTGCCCACCTGGGCAGCCCCGCCGATCATGATTCAACCGCTTTCCTCGACCAGCCGGGTGATGAAAATCGGCTTGACATCCAATGAGGTATCCATGCTCGACCTGTCGATGCTGGCGTATTGGAAAATTCGCGCCCGCCTGTTGGATGTGCCCGGCGTGGCCAATGTGCCGATCTGGGGTGAGCGCATCAAGATGACTCAGGTTCAAGTCGACCCGGAGTTGATGCGGGATTACGGGGTAACCCTTGACGAAGTGATGGAGGTTACGGCTGCATCGGTAGATGCCGGGCTGCTGCAATTCTCCTCAGCTGGGATCATTGGCACCGGCGGTTTCATCGACACCCCCAACCAACGGCTGGGCCTGCAAATTGTCCTGCCGATTATTTCGCCTGAGGACCTGGCGCAAGTGCCGATCAATGATAAGAAGAAAGCCAACGGCGAACCGCTCACCTTAAGTGACGTGTCGCTCGTCGTCGAAGATACCTGGCCATTGGTCGGAGACGCGGTAATCAATGACGGTCCTGGCTTGATGTTGATTGTTGAAAAACTGCCGTGGGCAAATACGCTGGATGTCACCCGCGGGGTCGAGGCAGCCCTGGAGAGCATGAAACCTGGCCTGACCGGCATCGAAATTGACACCACCATTTTCCGCCCGGCCACTTTTATCGAAATGTCTATCGACAATTTGACCGAGTCACTGCTCATTGGCGCCGTTTTGGTGATCATCGTGCTGTTTTTCTTCCTTTACGAGTGGCGCGTGGCGCTCATCAGCGCCACCATCATCCCGTTGTCCTTGATGGCTTCGTTGCTGGTGTTGAACCTGCGCGGCGTGACCATCAACGTCATGACCCTGGCGGGATTGGCCATTGCAATTGGGGCGGTGGTGGACGATGCAATTGTGGACGTGGAGAATATTGTGCGGCGGCTGCGGCTGCTGCGCAAAGAAGGTTCCACTTTGTCCACAGCCCGCATCGTCCTGGACGCATCGGTTGAGGTGCGCGGCGCGATTATTTACGCATCCTTGATCGAAATTTCTGCGCTCCTGCCAGTATTTTTCCTCCAAGGACTATCCGGCGCTTTCTTTAAGCCGCTCGCCAGCGCCTATGTGGTCGCCGGGTTGGTTTCGCCGCTGATTGCCCTGACCGTAACCCCGGCTATGGTGCTGCTTCTGCTCTCCAATGCGTCCATCGAAGGCAAGCAGTCCCCCATAATCCCCTGGCTGCATAAGGTTTATAACAACGTCCTGACCCGCATCGTGCACAAACCAGGATTTGCATACTCGATTGTGGTTGTGATTATTTTGGCCGGCGCGCTCGTAGTCCCCACCCTTGGGCAGGAGCTGCTGCCTTCCTTCAAAGAAACCGACTTTTTAATGCACTGGCTGGCCAAACCGGGTACCTCACACCCGGAAGCGGTGCGCATCACAACCCAGGCCAGTAAAGAACTGCGTTCCATCCCCGGAGTGCGTAATTTTGGCGCCCACATTGGGCAGGCCATGCTGGCAGACGAAGTGGTCGGCATCTACTTCACCGAAAATTGGATCAGCATCGACCCATCGGTGGATTACGAGGAAACAGTGGCCAAGATTCAGGCAACGGTGGATGGTTACCCCGGTCTGGTACGCGATGTGCAAACTTACCTAAAGGAGCGCATCCGTGAAGTGCTGACCGGATCAAGCGACACGGTGGTGGTGCGCATATACGGCCCGGAACTGGAGATCCTGCGTTCACAGGCCGACGCAGTTCGTGCCGCGATGGAAGGAATCGAAGGAATCGCGGATCTAAAGGTCGAATTGCATGTTGACATCCCGCAGGTGGAAGTCAAAGTTGACCTGGAAGCCGCGCAGCGCTACGGCGTCAAACCGGGCGATGTGCGCCGGGCCGCAGCCACCCTGCTGGCAGGCGAAGAAGTGGGTGATATCTTCCGGGACGGCAAGACCTACGACGTCAATGTGTACAGCACACCCAAGACCCGCAGCAGCCTGACCAGCGTGCGCGAGTTGCTAATCGACACGCCGGATGGCGGTCATGTCCGTTTGCAGGATGTGGCAGATATTAGTGTTGTCCCTGCGCCTAATGTCATTGAACGCGAAGGACAATCGCGCAAAATCGATGTATCTGCCAATGTCCGTGGACGCGACCTGGGGTCGGTTGCCAAGGACGTTGAAGCCGCCATCGGTGGAGTCGGTTTCCCGCTGGAGTACCATGCTGAAATTCTGGGGGAATACGCCGAGCGCCAGGCCGCCCAGCGCAATATTTTACTGGCTGCGGCAGTGGCTGTCCTTGCCATCTTCTTCCTGTTGTACACCTCGTATGGGAACTGGCGCCTGGCAACGTTGACTTTCTTCACCCTGCCCTGGGCGCTGGTCGGCGGGGTGCTGGCAGCCAAGCTCAGCACCGGATTACTGAGCCTGGGTTCGCTGGTAGGATTGCTTACCATTCTTGGAATCGCTACCCGCAACGGCATTATGATGATCAGCCATTTCCAACACCTGGAGACCGAAGAAGGCGTGCCATTTGGTGTGGGCCTCGTCCTGCAAGGAGCGCGCGAGCGCATTGCGCCCATCATGATGACCGCACTGACGACTGGATTGGCGTTGGTGCCATTAGCCATCGCCGGCGATATCCCCGGTCACGAAATTGAACACCCGATGGCCATCGTCATTCTTGGCGGTCTGGTGACCTCGACCCTGCTCAATTTACTCGTCGTGCCAACGCTTTACCTGTTGTTTGGCAAGTCCAAAAAAGAAAGGACGGCGCTGGAGCCTTCGCAGGCAGCATAAGGCGCGGTAAGCGAAGGAGTACGCTAAGACCATGAAAAGGTTATCCCGTCCACCACCAGATCATTGAAGGAGTAGTGCATGCAGAATCTGCGCGGCCTAAAAATTGCAGCCATCGTACTGCTGACCCTGGCTGCAGCCTGCACCCCAAAGGCTGCAATGGATCAATACGAGTCGTTCGATGCAACCCAATTCAGTCAACCCACGCAAATTGACAATGAATGGTTTCCATTGATCCCCGGCACTCAATTAACCTTCGAAGGATTTACCAGCAGCCAGGGGGAGCAAGTCCCCCATCAGGTGATTTTCACCGTGACCGACCTGGTAAAAGAGATCGACGGGATCAATAACGTGGTCGCCTGGGAAAGAGATTTTAGCGATGGCCGGTTGGTAGAAGCTGAGCTGGTCTTTTTTGCCCAGGCGGACGACGGCACCGTTTGGAGCCTAGGTCAGTACCCGGAGGAATACGAAAACGGGAAAATAATCGACAACCCGGTCTGGATACATGGAATTGAAGAAGCCCAGGCTGGCATTTTCATGCAAGGCGACCCACAGGTTGGATCGGAAAGCTATTCGCAGGGCTGGGGTCCGGCAGTGGAATATACCGACCGCGGCCAGGTCTCACAAGACGGACAGCCGGTTTGCGTCCCCTTCGACTGTTACGAGGACATTCTGGTCATCGATGAAACCAGTTTGCTCGAGCCGGATGCGCATCAGCTCAAATATTACGCAATGGGTATCGGCAACATCCGGGTATCCTGGACCGGAGACGACCAGACACAGGAGACCCTGGAGTTAACGGACTACATCCAGCTTGGTTCTGAAGCTATGGCCGAAGTGCGGGCAGAAGCGCTCAAATTAGAGGCGAGCGCATACGCGAACAGTGAGGATGTGTACGGAAAAACCAAACCCGCTACGCCGGCAGCGTCCATGCCGGCCCAAAGCAGCTCCACCGGTGGTAAAGCCGAAATCGTGGTGTACATGGCGGATCTTGGCGAGAATGCGTTGACGGAACTCGATTTTGTCGCGGAAACTGCCGCTGCGGGTGGAAAGATGGTCAGCTTGCCCAACAACGGGGATGAACTCGACCCACCCCCGGAAAACGATCCACATGTCCTTTTTAGCGTTCCTGTACTGAGTGATACACCCTACCGCTGCTGGGTGCACTTAAAAGTAGGAGCGCCAAAGGGTAAATCGCAGGCAAATGTTGTGTGGATCCAGGTTTCCGGTGCGCAGGATGGGGCCGGTAACGCGGCCTACCAGCCTGGTTCAGCCAGTTATTTAACTGCGCAGGGACCAACCACTGAGGGTTGGACCTGGGTATCCTGTGATGGCGAAATGGGATCGACTCAATCGTTAATCTCTTTCAATACCGCCGGGGAGATAACCGTCCGATTGCAGGCCGGCGCCGAAGGGGTGGGATTTGACCAGTTTGTACTCAGTTCAGCGCAATTTTTGGAAGAACCACCCAGCGCTGCCATCGTTGAAAAATAGGTGGAAAGCTTATGAATACGGTAGAAAAATCCTTCAAACTCGATATTCCATCCAATTTTGGGCATCTGTTGCTGCGTTTCATCAAAGTGGTTGTGATCGCTTTTATTGTTTTGCAGGTCAAAGAATACGTCGATGCCGGGATGTTCGACACAGCCGCTACCCTGGTAGATGCCGGGTTGATCGCTGCTGGCATCTTGATCATCGATTTGATCCTGATGAGTCTGAATAAGCGCTAACCGGCAGCGTTACACTTTTCCCATTACGGTTTTCGCCAGCGCTTCCAAGCCAGCCAGGTCATCCAGGTCGAGCCATTGAAGCATCAGGCCTTGGACGCCGGCATCTGCCAGTGCGCCGATCTGGTCGATAACCGCTGACGGCGTACCGACGATCATCCCACGCTCCTTGAGCTCTTCCACCGATGAATTTCCTTCACCGGCGACGCGCCGGTCAAAAGCAGCCTGATCCGCGCCGAAAACCAGCCCGGTCATCATGGAACGTCTGACCATGTTCGGTTCTCGACCCTCAACCAGGATGAATTCGTCCAAACGGCCGTTTAATCTTCGGTATTCCTCGGGTTTCAGGTAAATGGCATTCCATTCGTCCGCGTATCTGGCTGCCAGTCTCAATGTGCGACCTTTGCCATTACCCCCAATCAAGATCGGCGGCCCGCCCGGGCGCTGCGGTCGGGGTAATAGGGCGGCTTTTTGCAGTTCGAAATATTTTCCGACAAAGCTAACTGGTTCATTCTGGTTCAGTAGCTGCTGGACAATCTGTATCCCCTCTTCGAAGCGATCGAAGCGTTCTGCAGGCGGCAGCAGGTCAAATCCGTATAGTTGATGCTCGCGTTCCTGCCAACCCGCCCCGAGACCAAGCGTCAGGCGTCCCCCCGACAGGTCGTCAACCGCGGCGGCCATGCGCGCGGTCAACGCTGGATGCCGGAAGGAGACTGGCGTTACCAGCGGGCCAAACCGGATGCGCCGGGTGTTGCCCGCCAGCCAGGTGAGCGAGGTCCACAGCTCTAATGAATCGAGGTCTGGCGGTCGGCTATTGGTGAAATGATCCGAACGAAAAAGCCCGTAAAAACCCAGTTCCTCCACCTGCTTAACCAACCGCTGCCAGCGCGTCCAGTTCAAACCATTTTGGCCTTCGACCATGATGGCAAGATCGACCATTGCTCCCTCCAATTTTCAACGAACATCCGGAAAATCATTCCGGGGAAATTCTATTGTAACCATATTCGCACCGAACATCACGCCGCTTCCATATTTTTCACTTGGTTCTTTCTCGTTTGGCGCAGTGGTATTTGGCATGGCGCAAACCACCGCAATTTGGATTGCCGCCAGTTTCATCGGTGTTTTCTTTGCACCAGTTGTCAACGGCTCCAACCAGGCCATTTGGCAATCCAAAGTCCCGCCGGATTTGCAAGGCCGGGTGTTCGCCATTTGCCGGTTAATCGCCTGGTTTGTCCTGCCCCTGTCCAGTGCCATAGCGGGTCCCCTGGCGGATCAGGTATTCGAACCGGCCATGCAGCCAGGTGGAGCCGCTCAGTTTCATTTTCGGCGGGCTGGTAGGCACCGGCCCGGGTGCCGGCATGGGTTTGATGTTTGTTTTGGCAGGCGCAATGGCTGCTTTAATCGCCGTCCTGGCTTACGCCGTGCCGACCTTGCGTGAAGTTGAAAGCCGCATCCCCGACTACGATGAACTGCAAGTCGAAGCGGTTAGCGGTTAAACGACATTCAACAGATCAGAGAGCATTTCCAGGATAAATTCTGGCCTGCCGCTCGATCCCTCGATTTGCTCCCGTCGGGTGACGCCGGTCAGCACCAATGCAGTGTGCATGCCGGCCTCAATCCCCATGTAGATGTCCGTCTCGATGCGATCGCCGACCATCATGCAGCGATCCGGGGGCAATCCAAGGGTTTCGCAGGCGTGCTTTAAGATCAAGCCGGAGGGTTTCCCGGCAATCAATTCGACTTTGCGCCCGGTGATCGTTTCCAGCGCCTGGATTGTCGCCCCGGCGTCCGGTATCGCCCCGCCGGGCATCGGACAGGTCTTATCCGCATTGGTGGCGTAAAAATGCGCGCCCTGCATCAATGCCTGATAGGCAGTGTTCAGCTTGCGGTAGTCCAGCGTCCGGTCAAAAGCGACCACCACGGCGTCAATCCCCCGCGGGTCGATCACCTCACGTGGATCCTGGTCTAACCGCTCATCCAGCACGATTAAGCCGTGGCTGCGTAGTTCAGCCCGCGTGTTTTCCTCGCCAATCACGTACAAGCGCAACTCAGGGGCGGTTTGTTTCAAGTGCAGGCTGAGCACATGCGCAGATGTGATCACTTCATCCGGCGTGGCCGGGATGCCCAGCCGGGTCAGCTTGGCTGCGTACGCCTCACGTCCTGCCAGGGGTTTGTTGCTGACAAAAATAAGCCGCTTACCTTGCCGGCGCAGCTCACTGCACACCTGGCACGCCCCCGGCAGCGCCGCGTCCCCCAGGTAAAGCGTTCCATCCAGGTCGAAAATGACCCCGCCCAGGTTATTGATCTTCATACAAAGCTTTCCATCCCTTTCGCTTGATTTTTCAATGCCAGCCGCACCAGAGCCAATCCGTGCACAGCGCCAACTACCGCTCCGACGACCAACAGTGTAACAGCCATAAATGGCACAACCTGGTTGATCGAATTCAATTTTTGGGCTTGATCGATAGCCCAAAAGATCACCGGCATTCCAAGCATCCAGGCCAACATATTGGCCGGGAGCCATAAACCGGCTCCACAAGCGTGTTTGCGTAAGACCAGCCATTGCGCAAACGAAAGGAGCGCCCCGCCAACCAGCCCCATCCCGGCTGCCAGTAATAGCACAATACCCTGCGATGGCTCTGTGACGGTGGATTGGGTTGTCTCAGCCTGCAAGCTCATGATGGTTGACGGCAGATAGCCCAGAATATAGGCAAGTAAGGCGCCGATGACCGTCGCGCGCCACCATGCCCACCGTTGGATTCCAGGGAACCAGAGCCGCATAGCCCACCACTGCGCCCAACCTACCAAAGTAGCCTCGAAGATGCCGCTCACGACCGCAAAGGCAAACGCGAGCAGGATCCCGGCCAACCCAGCCAAACTTTCCAACTTTGCGAATCCGATAGCCGCGACTAAAAATGTAAAACCCAGCCCGATCATTTCTCCCAGGGCATTGGCCCATACCCAGCGCTGCCAGAGTGTGATGGGCATATTTGGTTTCATGGAATACTCTCCTCTGGGAAAATTCAGCCAGATTATTATAGGATAATGACGTGATATATACGGAATCCGCCAATACCAGTTGCAGGCGGATCTATCACGCTGCCCGCAGGATACATTGCCAATGAGAGTGACGTTGTCACCCTGAGCGCAGCGAAGGGTCTCCCGGTTGACACCAGGATGCTTCCCTCCGTTCACTCCCAGAGTGCTCCACCCGAAGGGTGCTCTGCGAGTGTGGGCAACATGACACGTGGTTGTCACCCCGTTAACCCGCAAGGCCCAGCACCAGTCTGGGCCTTGTTTAAGGATTCAATTTAGTAAATTAGCTTACCGGCTCGGCAATCATATTTTCCAGGAGAATTTCTAGTGCCATGGTATGACTGCAAACGCCGCGCGTCGAGAAAAACGAACAATCACAGGACCACTTGCCATGGTCGTAACTGACATTATGCGGATTGTTCTCCCCATCCATTGTGACTGTGAAACTTGTAAAGTGCATTCGTTCGCGTTCTTGAGCATACCGTCTGGCTTTTTCCCGTTTGCCGATCATTCCGTAATCCATGACACAGTCTCCTTTCAAGAAATAGGTAGAAAAAAAGGCACGCGTGTAGTTTGCGTGCCCCCGGTCAGAGCTTTGCTCCTGGATATGTCTTTAACTCTCGCATAATGAATCTGCCTCTAATTCCCTTATGAATATGATAGCCCGACTCACCGGGAATGTCAACTTACTCTCAGCCAATGTTAACTTTTTTTTCCAGAATGAGTGCATCCTCACCGTCGGCGTAATAATTCCCCCAGACATCCACCTGGGTGTAACCTTCAGTCTGGTAAAGCTTGATGGCTGGCAGATTGTTACGCCGCACACTTAAGCGGATCCGTTTGGCAGTCAGCCGGGCCTCGCAGGCGTACATGAGTTCGCGCGCGATTCCCCGGCGGCGGAACGTGGGTAAAACGCCGATGGTGACGATCCAGGCCAAGTCTTCCCCTCGCCGCAAATCGCTGGCAACGAACCCAGCCATTTTTCCATTGACCACTGCCTTCAATCGTATGATGCCGGGGAATGTGAGCACGGCGACCAGATCAATTAACGGCCAGGCATCCAGCTCAAAGCATTCTCGCTCAAGCCTGCGCAGTTCCCCCAGGTCGCGCAAACTGGCTTCTACGATGTCAAATTCACTCGTCAATGCATACCCCCGGCCGGGCTGCGATGGATCTCGCCGCCAGGAGATCAACCCGGCGGCGAGATTTTCTTATGAAATCACTGGCTACTTTTCGCGTGATTTGACGAAGTCACTCAGCATGCTGGTGAACTCCATCGGGAAGATGTACTTGGTGGATGCACCCTGCGCCATGTTCTTGAGGGTTTCAAAGTATTGCAGGGTAATGGTTTTGGAATCGACGGTTTGGGCGACGCCAAAGATCTTCTCCAGCGCCAATGCGTAACCTTCAGCGCGCAGCAGTTGAGCTTCGCGTTCACCTTGCGCTGCCAGAATAGCCGCTTGCTTCATACCTTCGGCTTTCAGGATGGCTGCCTGCCGATCGCCTTCGGCCACATTGATCGCTGCTTCACGGGTACCGGTGGATTCAGTCACCACAGCGCGGCGCGTGCGTTCCGCAGTCAGTTGGCGGTTCATCGATTCCTGTACCTCGCGCGGCGGGATGATCTCGCGGATTTCAACGTTGGTTACCTTGACACCCCAGCGTTCGGTCACCTCGTCCAGCCTGGCCCGCAGCGCTTGGTTGATTTTCTCGCGTTCCGAAAGGACACCATCCAGCATGATTCCGCCGATCACCGAACGCAGGGTGGTGGTGGCGATACCCTGAGCCGCCAGTTCAAAGCTGCCAACTGCCAGGACGCTTTGTACCGGATCGAAAACCTTGTAGTACCACAGGAAATCGATGGAGATTGGGGCGTTATCGGCTGTGATGGACGTCTGCACTGGAATCTCGCGTACCTGTTCGCGCAAATCCACCCGAACTGCCCGGTCAATGAACGGGATGAGGATGACCAACCCGGGACCTTTCTCGCCGATACAGCGCCCCAGGCGGAAAACCACCAAACGTTGGTATTCTGCTACAATTTTGAGCGCCGAGGCCAGAAAGACCAGGACGATCAAAACGATTACACCAATCAAACAATATACAATTTGAAAATCCATTGCCAGACCTCCTGTAGTTTACTTTTTATCCGGCGTCAACGAGCCGGTTATTACTTTTCTTCTTCGATCCCTTCGACTTCAAGGACCAATCCCTGACGTCTTACCACCCGCACCTTACTGCCGGCTGGGATCAGTTCATGACTCCAGGCAGACCAATCTTCGCCGCTAATATGCACGCTTCCTTCACGGAAAATATTGGTCTGCGCCTCTCCAATGGTCCCTTTCAACTGTTCGAGGTCAAAATCGGGGCGACGGGCGATAGCCTCCAGCCCCTTGCGACCAATGATCCACAGTGTGCCAGCCGCCAGCAGCGAGACGAAAATGGCCAGCCAGATATTCACGGCCGGCCCACCTGCTGCATTGCGGAACAGAAAGACCGAACCAACCACAAACGCAACGATGGCGATTCCCAGGAAGACCCAACTGCGCCATTTTCGCAGCGCCAATACTAAAGGGACAAGCCCCAGAACGAGGACGATCAGCGCCCAGGGGTTAATTTCCATATTAATCGCGCTGATCCCGGCTAATACCAGGGCAAAAAGCGCCCCGATTTCCAGGAATCCGGTTCCTGGAGCGAACAACGCCAGGACGCCCAAAACTATACCCAGGACGAGCAGGACATAGGCCACATTGGGGTCCATGAGTAGGTTCATTGTCAATGCCTCCCTCTTTGGTTTGGCTGTTAAAAAGATTATACAGCACAAGCGCGTTTAATAAACGAGCCAAACCGCGCGGTTTGGTCTTTCGTTAGTCAGTAGATTGGGTTGAGCGATTTCATTTAGCTTAACCATTTCCCATTCTTGTGAGCGAAACCCAACCTATATTTATCCCACCGAATGTTGGGTTTCGGGACCACAAGATCCGCTCTAACAAAAATAATTGTGATGTCCCACACTCGCAGAGTGCCCTGCGGGCAACCCAACAAAGGATCTTCAGGGGGCATGACAAATTATGTCACCCCGTAAGCGAAGGGTCTCCCGACCTGCCACAAGGGGCTTCACTCCATTCACGCGCAACGTGCCCAGCGGGCAGCATGACAATCTTTATTACCTACACCACCCCTATTTAATTATTCGCGCCAACCCCGTAATACTTATGGAACACTTCATCCAGGCTTGGCTGCTGGCTGATCACGTCTAACAGTCGGAACTGGCTGGCAATCTTGAAAAGCGCATCCGGCTCACCCTGCAGCGTGCAGCGGAGTTTATTGTCCTCCAGCACCAGGTCTTTGACATTCGATAAACCGGCAAATGCGTCAGAATGAATGGGTTCAGCGAACCGCATTTCGATTTTACGCAAAGCGCGGGCGCGCAATGTGACGCCGCGCTCAACCGCAACCAGGCTGCCTTGATAGAGCACCGCCACCCGGTCGCTGATTCTTTCCATTTCCGTTAAGCTTTGTGATCCGATTAAAACGGTTGCACCGGCTGCGCGGGTCTCGGCAATCAGCCGGTACAGTTGGGTTTGCCGTTCGAGATCCAATCCAACCGCCGGCGCATCCAGCAGAACCAGCTCCGGGTGCTGCATAAATGCCTGGATAACACCCAGGGCGCGTTTTTCAACAGCGGTGAAATCCATCGCGCGCCGCGTGAGATCTACCCGGAAGCGTTCAGCCAGGCCAGCCACAAAGTCCTCATCGATCAGCCCGGTCAGGCTGGCAAAACGATCCAGGATCTGCTCGCCGGTCAGTGAAGCCGGCAGGTTCATAATTTCTGGTAAATAGCCGACCTGTCGCCTGATTTGCAGGCTTTGCTTCTGGCAATCCAAGCCCATAACAAGGGCATTTCCACTCGTTGGGCGGATGAAATTCATCAAAATATTTATCAGCGTCGACTTGCCTGCGCCTTTAGGACCCAGGAGGCCAAAGACTTCCCCCGGTTCAACTTCCAGCGTAAGGGCTTGCAGGGCAGGCTTACGCCCAAAATTCTTGGTCAGTTTTTCGGTGCGAATTACCATGTAGCGCATCGCCGCCTCCTCTCTCAATCTGGCAAGTTAAAAAAAGCTGGCTGGATTCTGCGAAGACCAGCCAGCGGTAACCCACCGAGAGGATCGGTATGCGGCGCTACATCGCCGCGGTTAGGCCAGGGTCTCCCTCTGGGCTTGCCACTCTGTGATCAGCTGCTCATAACTGGTTCTGACCATGTCACTCCAGGCCAAAATCTCCAGCATGCGCTTCCGCGCCGGGTGGTCGTCTTCCATGCCCTGCAAGCCGTCCTCTGCCATTTCCTGCAGCGAAAGGATGCCTTCCAGGCGCATCTCAAGCGACTTTTCCCAGGCGTCATCCGAGAAAACGTAGTGATCGCTGCGTTCGCCGGGGAGCGATACGCGGTCCGCCAGGCCCGTCATGAGCAGCGTACGTAAATTGGTCGAAACGCTGCTGCGGCTGACTTGCAGAACCTCGGACATCTCCTCGGGTGTGACCGGGCGTGAAGAAACCAGCATCAGGCCGAGAATCCGGCCCCCGATCCGCGGCACTCCGTATTCCTCGAAGTGCAAACCCATATTTTCAATGAACTGGGATAATGAGGCTGTGTCACCCTCTATGGGAGGGTTATTATCAGCTCCGCTATCCGCTTCGTCAGAATCCATTCGAAACTGTACTCCTGAAATAATCCAATACGCAGGCCTTAAAGGGCCAGATTTAGTTTACCCATTTTACTGATTTCTGTCAAGACTGAAATAGACAGAAATGGTTAATGACAACGACTGCGGCTATCCATTCCCTTATTGCATACTTATCTTACAAATTTATATAATTGTATATACAGCACAGTCAGGCGTAATCAGCGCAATAATCCGTATAAATCATGATAAAATCCAACCATAATTTAGCCTAATTGAGGTGCCGCATGACCGAACCCATTCTGGTTGCTATCGCCTGGCCTTACGCCAATTCCGAAATCCACGTCGGCAACGTGACCGGCTCACACTTGCCCGGCGACATTTTCGCCCGTTACCAACGACTGCGCGGGCGCGATGTGGTCATGGTTTCCGGTTCCGATTCGCATGGCACCCCCATCACCATTAGCGCAGATGCCTCCAACTCAACCCCGATGGAGGTTTACCAGCGCTTTCATCAGACCTTCCTGGATCTGTTCATGTCACTTGGCATCTCCTACGACCTGTTCACCAGCACCCATACCGCCAATCACTTCAACGTTTCGCAGAAAATTTTTCTGGCGCTGCTGGAAAACGGTTATCTTTTCAAGGAAAGCCAATTGCAGTGGTATTCCACAGCACAGAGCCGCTTTTTGCCAGACCGTTATGTGGAAGGAACGTGCTATATCTGCGGTTTCACCAATGCGCGCAGCGACCAGTGCGACAACTGTGGCAACTTGCTCGAACCGGCTAAATTAATCGAGCCGCGCTCGCGCATCGACGGTTCCACCCCGGAACTGCGGGAAACTGAGCATTACTACCTGGACCTGGGCAAGTTGCAACCTGAGATTACCGCTTTCCTGAAAGGCAAAACCGATTACTGGCGGCAAAATGTGCTGCGTCAGTCCCTCGGGCAAATCGAAACCGAAGGGCTGCGCGGCCGCCCTATCACCCGCGACCTCGATTGGGGCATCCCGGTGCCGCTGGAGACCGAAAAGGGGAAATGCCTGTATGTCTGGTTCGAGGCGGTGATCGGCTACCTTTCTGCTACCATCGAATGGGCCAGTCTCAATGACCAACCGGAAGCCTGGCATAAATGGTGGCATGACCCGTCGTCCAAAATCACTTATTTCATCGGCAAAGACAACATCCCCTTCCACGCCATCATCTGGCCTGGTCAGTTGATTGGCATGGGTTCCCACTTCGACGAACTGATGAACAGCTCTGTCAAAGCGCCGCTGGTGCTGCCCTACGATGTACCCGCCAATGAATTTATGAACCTGGAAAGCAAAAAGATTTCCGGCAGCCGTAACTGGGCTGTCTGGGCGCGCGACTTCCTCTCCCGCTATGATCCTGACCCGCTGCGTTACTACCTCACGGTAAACATGCCCGAGACGCGCGATACGGATTGGGACTGGGAGGATTTTTACAAGCGCAACAACGACGAGCTGGTCGCCACCTGGGGTAACCTGGCAAACCGCGTACTGTCCTTTGCCGCCAGACATTGGGAAGGCGTGGTTCCTGATCCCGGCGAACTAACCGCTTTAGACAAAGACCTGATCGCCGCGGTAGAGCAAGGATTCGTGACCGTCGCCCATGAGCTGGAAGCTGTTCACTTGCGGGCGGCGCTGGCCGAAGGGATGCGCCTGGCCGGCGAGGTCAACAAATATCTGGACACAACCGCTCCCTGGACCGCCATCAAAACCGACCGGGAAGCAGCGGCTCGTTCGATTTATACGGCGTTACGCGCCATTGACTCCATCAAAGTGCTGCTGTCGCCTTTCCTGCCGTTCACCTCGCAGCGCTTGCACACCTTTATGGGTTACACCAACAGCCTGTTCGGCGATCAATTCATCAGCCAGGAACAGGACGAACTCGGAACGCATTTTGTACTGCGTTATAACCCGGATAAAGCCGCCGGGCGTTGGGCGCCAAGCCAGCTCAAACCTGGAACACGGCTTGAAAAACCGGAACCCTTATTCCGTAAGCTCGACCCGGTCATTATTGAAGAAGAACGGGCGCAGCTGGGAAAACCCAAACAATAAATTATCAAAAGGCGGGCAAAAAATGCCCGCTTTTTGCTGCGGAGGTTTTTCAGCTTTCCGCCTGCCGCTCTTGAGGATTGCGTGGATGAAAAAAAATTCGGATTAACCTCTCCCGAACATGCGTAGGGGTACGGGGATTATTAAATAGGGTCGAGATTTTAATGGTACCCCGTCCGTGTCAATCGAAAAACAGCAAGTGTAGGTCGAATCGAGGGGCATGAGGCAAGTATTAGATAAAAAGTCACCCAGGCAGCCCCGAGATCCGACGCAGTGATCCAGAACGTTGGATTTTGGGCTGCCAATGTTCATCCAAGGTTAGAGTTATTTCCTCGCCTCGATCCAACCTGCAAAAAACAATTCTCACTCCCCCCGGTCCCATCTCGCGGTGTGAGACAGGGTATAATTTCACCAACCTCCCATGCTTGCCTCCTTCTCCCCGCGCGAAAAAGTTTTGACTATACTGGCCTACTGGTGGGTTGTCGCTGCTGCCGCCATCCTGGGCGGTCTGGCCGGATTAGGCGCATATGCGTTGAAGACCCCGGTGTACGAAGCGCAGGTGCACATCGCCATCGGTATTGATTTCACGCGTACGGGGTATATGGAACAATACGATAAAGACCTGGCGTTGGGCGCCGCCGCGGGCGTCATCTATTCCACGGAGGTGATGCAGCAGGTTGTGGATGCTGCCCGTGCAGAAAATATCCTGGTTGATTTTGATTCGCTCTTTAAAGCAGCCACAATCGAACGCCGCTCCTATGAATGGATTTTACGCGTCCGCTTCAGCGACCCAGATCAGGCAGCTTTTATAGCCAATCGTTGGATGGAACTGGGCGGACTTGCCCTGGATAGCGCTTACCAGCACGCCTTGGCCGCAGATGCCATAGCGTCCTACCTGGATTCACTCGAGTCTTGCCTGGAACAAGTAGCAGTCAATGCCATCGTTCCGGTCTGCCCCTACAATTCTGTCAGTGAGCTGCAAGCCGATTTTTCGACCACCGAAGAACAGTTCTTCCTGGAAAAACAAGCCGCTCGCGGTCTATTTCCAGGCGTGACCTACCAGGTCAACCAGCGTGCCACCCCACCGTGGGAACCGGTACTCTACGGACGCAATAATCTGGCGCTAGCCGGACTGCTGATCGGGCTAATCGTCGGCATCGCAATGGTCAGCTCTGGCTTTCCGGCAAGATGGCCTAAGAGGAATTAAGCGGTATGCAACGCCTGGTTCGGTGGACATGGGCTGCTCTGATGCTGCTTCTGCCGATCAGCAGCTTTCCGCTGATCTCGCGGGGGCTGGGCGTTCAATCCGTCGCTGCACTTTCCATCGTTTTCCTGTTCATTCTGCTGGTTATCTGGTTTATCCCTTATCTAATCCGAGGCGGGCGCCTTCCGCTGGCAACCATTCCGATTTTATTTTTCGCCGCTGTTGCGTTAATTGCGACCCTGGCAGCATTTTTTATCGAAATCCCGGCCTTTCGCGAATTTACACGCTGGAGAACAGCAGTCGAAAACCTGGTCACCCTGGGCATTGGGCTGAGCGCCTATTTAATTGCCAGTTCATGGCCAGCCAACAAAGCCGATTTCAATCACTTGCTGCGCTGGTTGAACTACGGCGGGCTGGTGATCATCCTGTGGTCAGCGATACAGGCATACTTCACCTTTATCGCCGGTGGATACCCCGGCTGGTTGGAGAAAGTGCAGAGCCTGCTCTCCGCCAGCGGGCTGTTATATTATCGGCGGGTGACCGGGCTGGCCTTTGAGCCTTCCTGGCTGGCGCACATGTTGAACATGATCTATCTACCATGGTGGCTGGCAGCCACGCTACGCAAGACCTCTGCACATTCCTTCCGCATCCTGCATGTGAGCTTCGAAAACCTGCTGCTGGTAGGCGGCGCAGCCACATTGTTTGCCTCCTACTCCAGGGTCGGCTGGCTAGCCTTCCTGCTGGTTATAGCCTACATCATCCTGGATCTAAACCTGCGACTGGTCGGCTGGCTGCGCGGAAGCATCACCCGCCGTTGGTCGCGTCCATTCTGGCAGATTGTCGGCAAAACGGTCTTGCCCATCCTCCTTTTTATGGGGCTGATCGGGGTTTATCTGGGGATGTTTCTCAGCGCTGGTTACGGACTCTCCAAGCTCGACCCACGCATGGCGCAGTTGTTCGACGTCAAGACCTTGAAAGAAGAAGGCGTGATGATGTTTGCCAACCGGCTGGTCTTTGCCGAAAGGCTGGTCTTCTGGCAAACCGGATACGAAATTTTCAACGATCACCCCGTGTTGGGAGTCGGCATCGGCAATGCGGGCTACTTTTTCCCTGAGAAGATGGGCGCCTTTGGTTACGCCTTGACCGAGGTCGGCCAGTTGTTGTATGAAAGTCCGGGTTTGCCCAACACTAAAGCACTCTGGACGCGCCTGGCCGCAGAAACCGGGTTGGTGGGCCTTGCTATTTTCATCACCTGGCTATTGGTGTTATGGAACTGTGCCCGCGGTCTCGGCACATCCCCTGACCGGCTGCACCGCGCCCTGGGTTCTTTTGGTCAATTTGTACTGGTGGCCCTGCTGATCGAAGGCTTCAGCGTGGATACCTTTGCCCTGCCCTACTTCTGGCTGGCGCTGGGCATCATGACCGCTGGCTTCCAGCATTGGGTCAACACCGACGTCGCAACGCCATCCGCTGCTTAAATCAACGTGGGTTCGGGATAATAAAATACATCCAAGTGCCATCCTGCTCACAAAGCACACTGCGCGTGAGCGGCGCGATTTTGCGCCACAAAGGATCTCTAGCATACCTGACAAGATGCTTTACTACGCTCTCGCGTAGCGTGACATATTCGGATATGGCATACTTATCCCGAATTGAGGTTGAATTAACACCCTCGCAGGTTTAATTAAACCCTGGTAAACGGATTGCCGCGGGTGCGAATCTCCTGTACCAATCCCCAGACAATGACCAGCATGCTTAATGCAGCAATCGCTCCCACCATCGGCCAGAATCCCATCAGAATACCAAAACCGAAGGTACGGCGCAGATACCAGTTGGTGAAAAAGGCCAGGAAAATTCCCATTACGATGTACCAGCGGCCCAGCCAGGCATCGTGCAACTCTCGCGCGGTTGTCCAGGCCCAGGCTGCGGACAGCGCTAACCAGGGGATAAAAAGTGTACGGTAACGCGGGTTATCCCACAAATCACCCCCCGCCCGCAGCGATGAGACCAGTGTCCAGGCAACTACGGCTGCAAAGCTGCAAAACAGCAGGCGGCGCGGCGTACCGCGGGGAATCTTCGCCAATGCAAATGGGGTATACAGCAGCAGCGGGATGATCAAATACCAGCCAACAGACCGGAAACTGGTCAACACCGACCAGATCGGCAGCGCCGGGTCGATGATCGCAGCCGGCAGTACCGGTTGAGCCAGCCCGTAAACGACGATAAAGGGTGTATGCAAAGCTTCGGGCAACTGGTCGAACAGCGCCTGAATCCAGCCTGAGTTACCCAACGTTTCGCTAATATCCCAGGTAGCGGATGCCTGCAGCCAGCGGGAGGTGAAGGTAAACCCGGCGATCATTAATAACCCCAGGAAAGCCCACCCCATCAAGCGCCGCCTGCGATCCGTCAGGTCGGCGGAATAATCGATCCACCACCAGATCGCCAGCACAGCGCCAACGCCCAGCGCCACCAGCCATGAGAATGCTGCCAGCAGTGCCAAAATTACGACCAGCCAGATTGCCGCTTTCCAGCGCTGTTCACGCCACCGGTTAGCCAAATAAAAGCCTGCCGCAGCCAGACCGATCAAAATAGGGTCGCGCATCTGAGCAGCGCCAAGCAGGATGCTTTCCGGGTAAAGTGCGTAAATCCAGGCCGACAGGGTGGCGGTTTTAACACCAAACCGCTCCACCACTGCCTTGTAGATGAAGATAACGCCGATAGCTGAGACAAATCCGGTCAGCAAAAGGATCAACCAGGGCCGGTGCAGGTCCGGAGAGAAAATACGGTAGAGCCCGGCGCTGGTGATCAACATGCCGCCGTACTGGTCCGAGAAAAACTGGCTGTTGAACGCCGTGGACAGCGGCGCGCCCGATTGCGCCAGCTGCCAAGCCTGGGTATCGCGCTGAAATGCATCAAAAAAGATATAGCCGGCATTTTGCGGCTCGGTGTCGTATCCGATGACCGGCAGCAGCAGCCCGAGCGCTACACCCAACGTCAGCCGCACCAGGAATGCGGTCAGCGCCATCCAGCCTAATTTGGGGTCGGCGCCCAGCGACCGCCAGATCAACCAGCCTGCAAGCAAGATCAGCGCTGCCAGTGCGCCGTAAGCGGTCACGCTGGAACTGCTTATTCCGCCCGGTTCTAGCGCCGCCATTCCCAGACCAAGCAGTGCTCCTGCGCCGAGCAAAAATAGGGTTGATCTGGCTGTCTTCGTTAATCCGCTCATCCCTGACCTCGCATCATACCAGGTTCGCTAATGTGGCTTCGGCGCGTGACTTCCACGAATACCCCTGTGCATCCATTTTAGCTTGCATGCCAATTGCTTGCCTGCGGGCAGGGTCGTGCAATAAAGCTTGTAATCCCGTTTTCCAGCTATCGAGTTCGTCGGCAGCACAAAAGGCCGCGTTGCTGTCATTGAGCACTTCGCGCAACACCGGCAAATCACTGCTCAATATCGCCCGCCCGGCCGCCATATACTCGAACATTTTCATCGGCGAGCAGATGTCGGCGGTGTTCCCACCGCTGCTGCCGGCGATCATGCGTCCGTAAGGCATCAGCAAAATATCGCCGGCTGCCTGGTAAAGCGCCAGCCGCTGATTTTCCACGAAACCCGTAAAGGTGAGGTTGGTTAACTCAGCCAATGCAGCCTGTTTGCGGCAGTTCTCCACCGATTGCGGGTTGCCCCCCACCAGCAGAAAATGGACCTGCGGAAAGGCCTGCGCCAGCCCGAGCAATAATTCAACGCCACGCCCGGCATACAGGTGACCGGTATATACTGCTGTCAATTGTTCCGGCGGCAGTCCGATCATTGCCCGGGCAGAGGGTGCATCCGGCAAACTCTCATAGCGCTCCAAATCCACCCCATCCGGGGCAATAACCACATTCTCCGGCGGGATGGGCAGGTCAAACTCTTCCTCCAGCACGCGTACCAGCGCCCGGGTGATGACTGCCAGGCGTTTGCGGCCGCGCATTTTGACCGTGCGCTGCAGCAGCCACGGGCCTAATTTCCCCGTTGGGCGGTCATGCACTTCCAACACGACGGGCAGGCCACGAACTTGCGCGTAAACAGCAGCCTGCGGCATCCAGGTATAGACCAGATCCGCCTGCCAGCCTGCAGCCCGGTTGACACCCGATAGAGCCAGGTCATAGCGTTTCAATTTTGGCTGGAGGGGCAGCCAGGAAATTTCAAAGGGCGTCACAACCCCATAATACCCGGATAATTGTTCCCACGATGTCGCGGTTTGACCGGGCACCCATAATCTGACGGTGTGACCAAGCTGCACCAACGCCTGGCAAACTTTCATCACCTGGATGCTGTTGGCGGTGTTGGACGGTACATGCGAGGGAGCAATTACGCCAATTTTCATACACTTGCCTGAATTTCGACCGGTTGTCTCTCGACTTTTTTCAGGCCGCGTAAGCCTTCGATGGTAATCGTCCCAATCGAAAGGATGAAGTAAAGACTCAGCAGCGCGGCCTCCATCATCATGCCATATTTTGGAACGAGGAGGAACATCAAAATAATTTTAATCAATCCTGCAATGGATGCGGCTGCCAGCGGGAAATGGGGGCGGCCAAAGGCCAGCAGCAGCGACCGGTTCCAAAACAGCACATTGGCAAAGCCAAAGCCGATCAGTAGGATCCAGATGACCGGCAGGGACGGAAGGTATTCACCGCCTTTAAAGAAGCCAAGCAACCATCGGCCTGCTAACAAGAGCCCGACGGCCGCTGTGCCCGTCCATACCAGGGCAATCATGCTGGTCCGTTTGAGCAAGCTCCGTAGTTGACCCCAGGCGCGCCTGGCAACCGCGCGGGTCATTTCCGGGAAGGTGGTCTGAATGAACGGTGTGATGGGCATCAAAATGACGTTCATAATGGCCAGGGCAAATTTATAATACCCTGCGGCTTCACTGGTCAGGAAATAACCGACCCACAACACTTCGCTGTCGCGGATGAGCATATTGACCGTCTGACTCAGGTTGGTGCTGATGGCAAAATTAGCCATGCTGCGCCATTGCAAAGCTCCCCGAATGGGCGCTCTCGTCCAGCCTTCGCCCAATAAACTCCGCGAGTGGTACAGGGCAGCCGCCAGCATGCCCAGGCCAAACAGACTCTTACCTGCCAGGTAGGCCATTATCACATCGAACACACCGCCCTTGAAAATGAAGGCTGCGCCAATCCAGACAACAGTGATGATGTTTTGCAGCAGCGTCAGCAGCGCCTGGGTGCGGTAGTGACTGCCAAGCTGCAGCACGGCCTGTGACGTCTCGGTAGCCAGGTTAGCCAGCAGCGCCAGGCCAAAAATGCCAATCCACGGAATGGTGGAGGGATCTTTAATAATCACAGTCGCGCCCCAGCGTGCCAGCAACAGCAGGATGCCGTAGGCGATAAAAGAGGTGATGGCCTCGGCGATTCCAGCCACTTTGACGACCGCGGCTGCTTTTGTTTTTTCCCCTTCCGCCAGGAAATGACCGCCGTATCGGACAACCAGCTCGTTCATGCGAAAAGACAGCAGCCGGTTGATGTTGGAGGCAAACGCAATGATCATGCCCAGCGCGCCATAACTCCTGGCGCCAAGCAGGGCTGCCGCCATCAAGCCCTGCAGAAAGGTCAACCCCATGCTGACCGTATTGCTGGAGAAGAGGTAACTGGTATTGCGAACAACGCTGCGCAGCAGCAGGTCCTCGCGCCAGAAAGCTGTCAGCCGCTGAAAAAAGGTCATCCGGTCAGCACCTGGCTGGCCCACGTCCGCTCTGAAAGGTACCAATTCACCAGGTTGCGAACGCCTTCCTTTAGCCCGACTTGAGGTTCCCAGCCAAGCAGCCTGCGAGCTTTGCTCACATCAGCCAGATTATTCATGATGTCCGCCCGGTGGAACGGCCCGTGAACAATCTCGGCGTGGTTTCCCAGTATTTCCTCGATCATGGCAATCAGGTCGTTCATCGTAATCGACTCATGCCCACCCAGGTTAATAATTTCATAGCCTAGCGGCTGCAAGCCCAGGATCGTCCCGCGGGC